>NZ_JBHXVE010000005.1:323006-355189 GCF_042672505.1 Streptomyces sp. NPDC127190 | reverse complement strand
CGGCGCGCGCGCGCGCGCGCGCGCGCGCGCCCCCGCGCCGCCCCCCGCCCCCGGCCGCCCGCGCCCGCGCGCCCGGCGGGGGGGGGCGGGGGGGCCCCGCGGGTCCGGTCCGGAGCCGGACTCACACCCGGCCCTCCGGGACCATGTCCGTCCGGCTGGCCGGGCCGGGCTGGGCCCGCTGGAGGCGGGGACGCATCCAGAAGGCCGTCACGAAGGCCGCCGCGAGCAGGCCGGCGGCGACCCAGAAGGTGACGCGCAGGGCGCCGTCCGCCCCCTGCGGGGTGTTCGTCAGAGAGCTGAAGAAGACCGTGCCCAGCAGCGCGTAGCCGATGCTGTTGCCCAGCTGCTGGAAGGAGTTGAGCAGGCCCGAGGCGGTGCCGGTCTGCTCCATGGTGACCAGGGCGAGCGAGATGTCGTAGTACGGCGTCAGCACGCCGCCCATGCCGAGGCCGAGCAGCGACAGGGGCGCCAGCAGCTGCCAGGCGCCGACGGCGTGGCTGCGCGAGACCACCGCGATCACCCCGACCGCCCCGACGACCAGCAGCGCGAGGCCGCCTCGCAGGGTGCGCAGGCTGCCGAGACGCCGTACCAGCAGGTGCCCGGCGACGGCCGATCCGACGGCGGAGCCGAGCGTCCACGGCACCATGGCCAGGCCGGCGCCCAGCGCGGTGAAGCCGTGCGCGGTCTGGAGCTGCACCAGGAGCGCGAACATCATGCCGCTCAGCGCCGTGTAGTACAGCACCCCCACCACCAGCGCGGCGACGAACCTGCCGTCGCGGACGAGGCGCGGCTCGATCAGCGGCACCCGGCCGGCCCGTGCCCGCCGGCCCTGGTGGACGCCCAGCAGGACCAGCACCGGCAGCGCCGCCGCCATGCTGGCGAAGCACCACGCCGGCCAGCCCGCGGTGCGCCCCTGCATCAGCGGGTAGGCGACCAGGACCATCGCGCCGACGGCCAGCGCGGTGCCGGTCCCGTCCAGCCGGCGCAGCGACGCCCCCGCGGCGGGCGGCTGGTCGGGTACGTACCGCACGGCGCCGAACAGGGCCAGCGCACCGAGCGGCAGGTTGACGAAGAACACCGCGCGCCAGCCGAGACCGAACAGGTTCCCCGTCGCCAGCGCGCCGCCCAGCACCGGTGCGACGATCGCGGCGATGCCCACCACCGGGCCCATCATGCCGATCGCCCGGGGCAGTTCGCGCGGCGGGAACAGCTCGCGCATGATGCCGAGCCCCTGCGGCACCATCACCGCCGCACAGGCCCCCTGCGCGATCCGCGCGACGATGATCATCTCCGGGTTCACCGCCAGTCCCGCCAGCAGCGAGGCGCAGGTGAACCCCGCCGTGCCGATCAGCAGCATCCGCTTGCGGCCGGCGATGTCCCCGAGCCGGCCGCCGGTGATCAGCAGGGAGGCGAACGCCAGGGCGTAGCCGGCGCCCATCCATTGCAGGTCGGTGTAGCTGCCGTGCAGGCCCTTGCCGATCGCGGGGGCGGCCGTGTTCACCATCATGCCGTCGAGCAGGTCCATGCAGTGGGTGGTCAGGATCGCCGCGAGGGCGTACCAGCGCAGTCTGTCCGCGGGAGTGGGATCCATGGCCGAACCTTTCGGGATCGATGACGCGAATGTGGCGCGAACTGTGCGGCCGACAGCTCCAGAACCGGTCAAGCCGCGCTCGAGCACCGTTGTCGAAGGTGGGGGCGGGACCGGCTGACGGGGCCGCGTCGCACGAAGTACGAGGGGAAATGCCATGGATCTGGGACTGGCGGACAAACGAGTACTGGTCACCGGCGCCACGAAAGGTATCGGCCGGGCCACCGCGAAGATCTTCGCCGCCGAGGGCGCACGGGTCGCGGTCACGTACCACCGGTCCGAGCACGCCGCCAAGGAACTGGTCGGGGAACTCGGCGGCGACGACCGCGCCTGCGCGCTCCACTACGAGCTGGCCGACCCGGAGTCGATCGCCGCGACGGTGAGCGCCGTCGAGGAGCGGTGGGGCGGTGTCGACGTGGTGGTCGCCAACGCCCAGACCTGGGTGTGGATGAACCCCGAGGAGATGGTGCCGTACCACCAGTTCCCGATGGACTTCTGGCTGGGCCGCTACCGGGAGAACGTCGAGGGCCACCTGTGGACGGTGCGTCAGGCCCTCGGCGGCATGCGCGAACGCGGCTGGGGCCGCATCGTGCTGCTGTCCTCCGTGACGGCGACGTACGGCAATCCCGGCTCGGAGATCTACAGCGCCGCCAAGGCGTCCCTGCACGGCTTCGTGCGTGGCCTGATGTGGACGGGCGACGGCGTGCTCGCCAACGTGGTCGCGCCCGGCGGCACGCTCACCGAGAGTCTCGACGCGGTCGACCCGGCACTCCTGGAGAAGGCGGTCGCGGACACCCCCAGCGGTCGTCTGAGCACGGCGGACGACGTGGCCAGGCTGATCGTCTTCCTCGGTTCGGCGGCGAACGGGAACATCAACGGCCAGATCATCCACCCTGCCGGCGGACGGTGAAGGGCAGGGCGTTCAAGGGCGGTTCGACTGCGGCTCGAGCGGTTCTCGGCCGGGCGACCACACCATCTCAGCCACGCTGAGACAGCGTCACGCACGCAAGCAGAAGGAGCACCAAGCATGCGATCCACCCGGATACCGAGAACAGCGGTGATGAGTGCGGCGACCGTCCTCGCCCTGGGCGCCGCCCCGCTCGCCGCGGCCGCCCCCGCGCACGCCGACGGCCGGCAGTACTACGTCGACTGCTCCGCCGGCGACGACTCCGCGGACGGCGCGTCTCCCGGCACCGCCTGGCGCACGCTCGCCAAGGTCGGCGACACCACCTTCCGCCCGGGCGACTCCATCCTCCTGCGCAGCGGCGTCACCTGCAACGGCGTACTCGCGCCGCACGGCTCCGGCACGGCCGCCGCGCCGATCACGGTCAGCACCTACGGCGGCACCGCCCGCGCGTTCCTCGCCGGCGGCGGCGCCCGCGCCACGGTCTATCTGCACAACGTGCAGGGCTGGGAGCTGCGCAACCTCGACGTCTCGGACACCACCACCCCGGACTCCACCGCGCGCACCGGCATCTACGTGCTGCTCAGCGACTACGGCACCGGCAGTCACTACGTCATCGACAACGTGAAGGTGCACGACGTCACCGGCATCGACAGCACGGGTCCGGACAACGAGGACAGCGGCGGCATCGTCCTGAAGGCGGCCGGGTCGGCCACGCCGACCACCTTCGACGGCATCACGGTGTCCGGCAGCACCGTCTCCGGCACCGACGGCTACGGCATCGCCACCGAGTCCCAGTGGTCCAAGCGCGCCCTGTTCCCGGCCGGCGAGAACAGCTATGTGCCGATGACCAACGTCCGCATCACCGGCAACCGGCTGTCGGACCAGGGCGGCGACGGCATCGTGGTGCAGAACGGTACGGCCCCCAGGATCGACCACAACGTCGTCAACGGCTTCGGTCTGCGCGCCACCGTCTACCACGCCGGCGTCTGGGTGTGGAACTCCGACAAGGCCGTGCTGGACCACAACGACGTCTCGCACGGCGCCTCCGCGCCGCCGATGATGGCCTTCGACGCGGACGGCGCCAACTCCGACGTCACCTACCAGTACAACTACAGCCACGACAACGGCGGCGGCTTCCTGGCCTTCTGCACCGCGCCCGGCCAGCTGAGCGACGGTGTCGTCGTCCGGTACAACAAGAGCGTCAACGACCACGACGCCACCTACAACGGCTTCACCTTCCCGGTAATCTTCAACGGCTGCGGCGTCACCATGACCAACCTGGAGTTCTACGGCAACACCGTCCGCACCTCGGTGGCCAAGGCGCTGATCGGCAACAACGGCCAGAGCGTGGTCAATTACCACGACAACACGTTCGTGGGCGCGCCCGGCGGCTCGACGATCAACGACCCCGTCGGCATCTTCAAGAACAACGTCTACCGCAACATCACCCAGGTCCCGGCCGGCGACACCGGCCCGGCGACCAGGCGCTGACACCACGGAGCATCGCCCGGGTACCTCCCGTACCCGGGCGATGCTCTGCCGTCGTCTCAGCCCTGCGCCCGCTTGATCGACCACTCCGCGATCCGCAGGGACAACTCCACCCCCTCGGTCGCGTACTCCACCATCGCCTTCTCGTAGTCGCGCACCGCCTCCGCCAGTTCGCGCTCCCCGCGGTCCACCGCGGTCAGCAGAGCGCTGAGCGCCGCAGCGTCCCGCGCGGCGGTGTTCGCCCCCACGCCCCCGGACGGCGGCATCGCGTGCACAGCGTCCCCGAGCGGCACCACCGGGCAGGCGTCCCACGCCTGCACGGGCGTGGTGGCCCGCAGCGCCACCGCGAACGACGTCGAGGGGTCGGCGAACCGGAAGATCTCCCGCAGGTCGGGGTGCCACGCCCGGGTCCGCTCGACCACCAGCGCGCACAGCGCCTCGCCGCTCAGCGCGAAGAACTCCTCGTCGGTGAGGCCCAGGTCGGCCAGGTGCACGTTGAACACCGACATGTAGTAGTCGTCGCTGTCCTCCAGCCCGGCGTCCGGCCACAGCCGGGCGGCCGCCCGCGACGGGGGCTCGCGGAACAGCATCGGCATCAGGCCCAGGTGGTGGCCGTCGGTGCCGATCACATAGCTGAAGCGGTCCCGCAGTGCCTCCGGCAGCCCGGCCTCGATGGCCTCCCGCCGGGGGATCCGGGAGAAGATCGTCCGGATGCCCAGGTCCTGCGGCACGTCCCAGGGCCGCAGCCGGCCACGCACCCGCGAGTTGGTGCCGTCCGCCGCGACCAGCACATCGCCGACGGCCTCGCTGCCGTCCGCGAAATAGGCGGTCACCCGCCCGTCGGGCGTCCGCTCCAGCCGCTCGAAGTTCTTCCCGAAGTGGACGACCTCCTCCAGACCGGCCAGCAGGATCCGCCGCAGCGTCACCCGGTCCACGGCATCGATCTTGTCGTCCCGGCCGGCCCGGGGGTCCTCGAAGGCCGGCGCCCACTGCGCCGTCAGGTGCTCGTCGTAGGCGGCCAGTCCGCTGTCGTCGCGGGCGTTCGCCGTCGCCGCCAGCAGCTCGGTCAGCCGCTGCGGCAGACAGGCCCGGAGCGCCGCCTCGCCCTCGGGGCTGATCCGCAGCCGGTAGCCCTGCCGCCGCCCGTCGGCCGACTCGTCGCGCTCGTACACCTGGACGTCGACACCGGCGCGCCGCAGCCCCTGGGCCAGGCAGAGCCCACCGATACCGCCGCCGATGACCAGGACCCGGATGGGTGATCGGCTCGTCGTCACCGCCATGGACACCTCTCTCGTCGCCGTGAAGTCGCCGCGTGGTTGCCGCGTACGCACCCGGGCAGCATGTGCCGTCCCGCTCAGGTCTGGCTGGAGGCGCCCGCTCCGCCACCGCGTCGAGCGGAACTCGAGCCTGCTTGAAGAATTCCCGCCCACCCTGTGCGGACCCAAGCGCCCACGGCCCCGCCGAGCACCCGGAGGAATCGTGTCCCGTCGTCTCTTCACCTCGGAGTCCGTGACCGAAGGTCACCCCGACAAGATCGCGGACCGGATCAGCGACACCGTCCTGGACGCCCTGCTCGCGCAGGACCCCGCATCCCGCGTGGCCGTCGAGACCCTGATCACCACCGGCCAGGTCCACGTGGCCGGCGAGGTCACCACCACGGCCTACGCCGACATCGCCGGCCTGGTCCGGGCGGCCGTCCTCGACATCGGCTACGACTCCTCGGTCAAGGGGTTCGACGGCGCCTCCTGCGGCGTCTCCGTCTCGATCGACGCCCAGTCGCCCGACATCGCCCAGGGCGTCGACCAGGCCCACGAGCACCGGGTCGAGGGCGTCCAGGACGAGCTCGGCCGGCAGGGCGCCGGCGACCAGGGCCTGATGTTCGGCTACGCGTGCGACGACACCCCCGAACTGATGCCGCTGCCCATCTCGCTGGCGCACCGGCTGGCCCAGCGTCTCACCCAGGTCCGCAAGGACGGCACCATCCCCTACCTGCGCCCCGACGGAAAGACCCAGGTCACCATCGAGTACGACGGCGACCGCGCGGTCCGTCTCGACACCGTCGTGGTCTCCACCCAGCACTGCGCCGACATCGACCTCGACACGATGCTCGCCCCCGACATCCGCGAGTTCGTCGTCGCACCCGTCCTGGCCGACGCGGGGATCGACACCTCCGGCCACCGCCTGCTGGTCAACCCCACCGGCCGGTTCGAGATCGGCGGCCCGATGGGCGACGCCGGGCTGACCGGCCGCAAGATCATCGTGGACACCTACGGCGGCTACTCCCGGCACGGCGGCGGCGCCTTCTCCGGCAAGGACCCCTCCAAGGTCGACCGCTCGGCGGCGTACGCGATGCGCTGGGTCGCCAAGAACATCGTCGCCGCCGGACTCGCCCGCCGCGCCGAGGTACAGGTCGCCTACGCGATCGGCAAGGCGGAGCCGGTCGGTCTGTTCGTGGAGACCTTCGGCACCGAGACCGTCCCCGTGGCGAGGATCCAGGACGCCGTCGACCAGGTCTTCGACCTGCGGCCCGCCGCGATCATCCGCGACCTCGACCTGCTGCGCCCCATCTACGCCCGCACCGCCGCCTACGGCCACTTCGGCCGGGAACTGCCCGAGTTCACCTGGGAGCGCACCGACCGGGCGGACAAGCTCCGCGCCATCGCGCTGGCCTGACCTCCCGCCATGTCGCCGTTGCCCCAAGGAGGCACCGCCGTGCACATCGCCGTCACCGGTTCGATCGCCACCGACCATCTGATGGTCTTTCCCGGGCGCTTCGCGGACCAGCTGATCGAGAGCAGCCTGGACAAGGTGTCCCTGTCGTTCCTCGCCGACGAACTGGAGGTGCGCCGCGGCGGGGTGGCGGCCAACATCGCCTTCGGCCTCGGCCGGCTGGGCCTGCGCCCGGTCCTGGTCGGCGCCGCCGGCCGCGACTTCGCCGAGTACCGGGACTGGCTGGAGGCGGCCGGAGTCGACACCGGGTCCGTCCTGATCAGCCGCACCCGGCACACGGCCCGGTTCGTCTGCACCACCGACGCCGACCAGAACCAGATCGCCACCTTCTACGCCGGGGCGATGTCCGAGGCCCGCGAGCTGCGGCTCGCCGCCGTCGCCGACCGCGTCGGCCGGCTCGACCTGGTCGTCATCGCCCCCGACGACCCCGAGGCGATGCTGCGTCACACCGACGAGTGCCGCACCCTCGGGCTGCCCTTCGCCGCCGATCCCTCCCAGCAACTCGCCCGCCTCGACGGGCCGCAGATCCGGCGCCTGCTCACCGGCGCCGAGTTCCTCTTCACCAACGAGTACGAGGCCGAACTGCTCAAACACCGCACCGGCTGGACCGAGGCCCAGGTCCTCGGCCAGGTCGGCACCTGGCTCACCACCCGGGGCGCCGACGGCGTCGTCATCGCCCGCGCCGGCGCCGAGCCCGTCGTCGTACCCGCCGTGGCCACCGACCGCGTGGTCGACCCCACCGGCGTCGGTGACGCCTTCCGCGCGGGGTTCCTCGCCGGACACAGCCGCGGCTGGCCGACGGAGCGCGCCGCCCGGCTGGGCTGCGCCCTCGCCACGGAGGTCCTGGGGACCGTCGGCACCCAGGAGTACCGGGTGAGCGCCGCGGAGCTGATCGGCCGGATCGCCCCCAGCCCGGTGGGTGCCCCATGAGCCCCCTCAGCCAGGCGCAGCGCGCCGACGCGCTGCGCGAGGCACTCGCCACCCGGGTGGTCGTCGCCGACGGCGCGATGGGCACCATGCTCCAGGCCGCCAACCCGACGCCGGACGACTTCCAGCAGCTGGAGGGGTGCAACGAGATCCTCAACGTCACCCGTCCCGACCTCGTCCGCGCCGTCCACCAGGAGTACTTCGCGGCCGGCGTCGACTGCGTCGAGACCAACACCTTCGGCGCCAACCACGCGGCGCTCGGCGAGTACGACATCGCCGACCGGATCTTCGAGCTGTCCGCGGCCGGCGCCGCCGTGGCCCGCGAGGCCGCCGACGCCCACCAGGACGGCCGGGTCCGCTGGGTGCTCGGCTCCATCGGACCGGGCACCAAGCTGCCGACCCTCGGCCACGTGCCGTACGCGACCCTGCGCGACGGCTACCAGCGCAACGCGGCGGGCCTGATCGCCGGCGGCGCCGACGCGCTGCTCGTGGAGACCAGCCAGGACCTGCTCCAGACCAAGGCCGCGGTGCTCGGCTGCAAGCGCGCCCTCGCCGAGGCCGGGCTCGACCTGCCGGTCTTCGCGCAGGTGACCGTGGAGACCACCGGCACCATGCTGCTCGGCTCGGAGATCGGCGCGGCGCTCACCGCGCTGGAGCCGCTCGGCATCGACCTGATCGGCCTCAACTGCGCCACCGGCCCCGCCGAGATGGGCGAGCACCTGCGCCATCTGGCCCGGCACGCCCGGGTCGGCCTGTCGTGCATGCCGAACGCGGGCCTGCCCGTGCTCGGCAAGGACGGCGCCCACTACCCCCTCGGACCCGACGAACTCGCCGACGCCCATGACGCGTTCACAAAGGAGTACGGCATCTCGCTCGTCGGCGGCTGCTGCGGCACCACCCCCGAGCACCTGCGCGCCGTCGTCCGGCGGGTGCAAGGGCGCGCCGTCACCCCGCGCCGGCCCCGCCCCGAGCCGGCCGCCTCCTCGCTCTACCAGCCGGTGCCGTTCCGCCAGGACACCTCCTACCTGGCGATCGGCGAGCGCACCAACGCCAACGGGTCCAAGAAGTTCCGCGAGGCCATGCTGGCCGGCGACTGGGAGAAGTGCGTGGAGATCGCCCGGGAACAGATCCGGGACGGCTCTCACCTGCTCGACCTCTGCGTGGACTACGTCGGCCGTGACGGCGTGGCGGACATGCGGGAGATCGCCGGGCGGCTGGCCACCGCGTCCACGCTGCCGGTCGTACTGGACTCCACCGAACCGGAGGTGCTGCGCGCGGGCCTCGAGATGCTGGGCGGCCGGGCCGTGCTGAACTCGGTGAACTACGAGGACGGCGACGGCCCGGACACCCGGTTCGGGCGCATCGCCGCACTCGCCCGCGAACACGGCGCCGGCCTCATCGCGCTCACGATCGACGAGGAGGGGCAGGCCCGCACCGCGGAGAAGAAGACGGCGATCGCCGAGCGGCTCATCGAGCAGCTCACCACCGAGTACGGCATCGAGGAGTCCTCGATCCTGGTGGACTGCCTGACCTTCACCCTGGCCACCGGGCAGGAGGAGTCCCGCCGCGACGGCATCGAGACCATCGAGGCCATCCGCACGCTCAAGCGCCGTCATCCCGAGGTGCAGACCACCCTCGGCCTGTCCAACATCTCCTTCGGCCTGAACCCGGCGGCCCGGCAGGTCCTGAACTCGGTGTTCCTGGACGAGTGCGTGCGGGCCGGCCTGGACTCCGCGATCGTGCACGCCTCCAAGATCCTCCCCGTCGCCCGCATCCCGGAGGACCAGCGCGAGGCCGCGCTCGACCTGATCCACGACCGCCGCAGGGAGGGGTACGACCCGCTGCAACGGCTGCTGGAGCTGTTCGAGGGGGTCTCCGCGTCCTCCGCGGCCGCGTCCAAGGCCGAGGAACTGGCGGCGCTGCCGCTCGGGGAACGCCTGGAACGCCGCATCATCGACGGCGAGCGCGGCGGGCTGGAAGCCGACCTGGACGCGGCGCTGGCCGAGCGGCCGGCGCTGGAGATCATCAACGACACGCTGCTGTCCGGGATGAAGACCGTCGGCGAGCTGTTCGGCTCCGGCCGGATGCAGCTGCCGTTCGTGCTCCAGTCCGCCGAGGTGATGAAGACCGCGGTCGCGTACCTGGAGCCGTACATGGAGAAGACGGCCGACGGCGGGAACGCGGCGGGCAAGGGCACGATCGTGCTGGCCACCGTCAAGGGCGACGTCCACGACATCGGCAAGAACCTCGTGGACATCATCCTGTCCAACAACGGCTACGACGTGGTCAACCTCGGTATCAAGCAGTCCGTGTCGGCCATTCTGGACGCCGCCGAGGAGCACGACGCGGACGTGATCGGCATGTCCGGCCTGCTGGTGAAGTCCACGGTGATCATGAAGGAGAACCTGGAGGAGCTGAACCGGCGCGGGCTCGCCGCCCGCTTCCCGGTCATCCTCGGCGGGGCCGCCCTCACCCGCGCCTACGTGGAGCAGGACCTGCACGAGATCTACGACGGCGAGGTCCGCTACGCCCGCGACGCCTTCGAGGGCCTGAAGCTGATGGACGCCCTCGTCGCCGTCAAACGCGGCGTCCCGGGCGCGGCCCTGCCCGAACTGCGGCAGCGGCGTCACGCACGGGCCCGGGTCGCCCAGCCGGAGGAGCCCGGTCGCGGACACGTCCGCTCCGATGTGGCGATGGACAACCGGGTGCCGGTACCGCCGTTCTGGGGCGACCGGATCGTCCGAGGCGTCCCGCTCACCGACTACGCCGCATGGCTGGACGAGGACGCGCTGTTCAAGGGCCAGTGGGGGCTGAAGGCCTCGCGCGCCGGGACGGGCCCCTCGTACGAGGAGCTGGTCGAGACCGAGGGCCGGCCGCGGCTGCGGATGTGGCTGGACCGGTTGCAGACCTCGGGCTGGCTGGAGCCGGGCATCGTCTACGGCTACTACCCGGTCCACTCCAAGGGCGACGAGCTGATCCTCCTGGACGAGGACGGCTCCGAACGCACCCGCTTCGTCTTCCCCCGCCAGCGCCAGGGCCGGCGGCTGTGCCTGGCCGACTTCTTCCGCCCGGAGGAGTCCGGCGAACAGGACGTGATCGGCCTCCAGATCGTCACCATGGGCAACCGGGTCTCCCAGGCCGCGGGCGAGCTCTTCGAGGCCGGCTCCTACCGCGACTACCTCGAACTGCACGGTCTGTCCGTCCAGTTGACGGAGGCCCTGACCGAGTTCTGGCACGCCCGGGTGCGCCGTGAACTCGGCTTCGGCGACGAGGACCCCGAGGACATCCGCGACATGTTCGCCCTCAGGTACCGCGGCGCCCGCTTCTCCCTCGGCTACGGCGCCTGCCCCGACCTCGAGGACCGGGCCAAGATCACCGGACTGCTCCACCCCGAGCGGATCGGCGTCGCCCTCTCCGAGGAGTTCCAGCTGCACCCCGAACAGTCCACCGACGCCTTCGTCGTCCACCACCCCGAGGCCACGTACTTCAACGCGAGGTGAGCCGTGGCGCCCTGACCGCCGCGTGACCCCCGCCCCGAGCCCCGCCCGACCCGATCCCCAGGAGTGCCGGATGCCGTCCGCCTTTACCGACTTCAAGGTCGCCGACCTCTCCCTGGCCGAGTTCGGCCGCAAGGAGATCACCCTCGCCGAGCACGAGATGCCCGGCCTGATGGCGATCCGCAAGGAATACGCCGAGGCGCAGCCCCTGGCCGGTGCCCGTATCACCGGCTCGCTGCACATGACCGTGCAGACCGCCGTCCTCATCGAGACGCTCGTCGCCCTGGGCGCCGAGGTCCGCTGGGCGTCCTGCAACATCTTCTCCACCCAGGACCACGCGGCCGCGGCCATCGCGGTCGGCCCGAACGGCACTCCGGACAACCCGCAGGGCGTGCCGGTCTTCGCCTGGAAGGGCGAGACCCTCCAGGAGTACTGGTGGTGCACCGAGCAGGCCCTCACCTGGCCCGGCCACGCCGGTCCGAACATGCTCCTGGACGACGGCGGCGACGCCACCCTCCTCGTCCACAAGGGCGTCGACCGTCAGAAGACCGGTGCGCTGCCCACCGCCGACAACGAGGAACTGGCCGCGGTGCGCGCGTTGCTGGAGGCCAGCACCCTGGACTGGACCGCCCTGGCCTCCGAGATCCGTGGTGTCACGGAGGAGACCACCACGGGTGTGCACCGGCTGTACGAGATGCAGCGTGACGGTGTGCTGCTGTTCCCGGCGATCAACGTCAACGATGCCGTGACGAAGTCGAAGTTCGACAACAAGTACGGCTGCCGGCACTCCCTGGTCGACGGGATCAACCGTGCCACCGATGTGCTGATCGGCGGCAAGACGGCCGTGGTGTGCGGGTACGGCGATGTCGGCAAGGGGTGTGCGGAGTCGCTGCGGGGTCAGGGTGCCCGGGTGATCATCACGGAGATCGACCCGATCTGCGCGCTTCAGGCGGCGATGGACGGCTACCAGGTGACCACGCTGGACGAGGTCGTGGAGAGCGCGGACATCTTCATCACCACGACCGGCAACAAGGACATCATCCTGGCCTCGGACATGGCGAGGATGAAGCACCAGGCGATCGTGGGCAACATCGGTCACTTCGACAACGAGATCGACATGGCCGGTCTGGCGAAGATCGAGGGGATCGTCAAGGACGAGGTGAAGCCGCAGGTCCACACCTGGACGTTCCCCGACGGCAAGGTGATCATCGTGCTGTCCGAGGGCCGCCTGCTGAACCTGGGCAACGCCACCGGCCACCCGTCCTTCGTGATGTCGAACTCCTTCGCGGACCAGACGCTGGCCCAGATCGAGCTGTTCACCAAGCCCGACGCGTACCCGACCGGCGTGTACGTGCTGCCCAAGCACCTCGACGAGAAGGTCGCCCGCCTCCACCTCGACGCCCTCGGCGTGAAGCTGACCAAGCTGCGCCCGGAGCAGGCCGCCTACATCGGCGTCGACGTCGACGGCCCGTACAAGACTGACCACTACCGCTACTGACGGAGCGCGCCATGACATCGTCCGCAACGGTCCGGCCCGCGGTCGGACCGTCCGGGACCCCCACGCCCACCCTGCTGGGCAGACCCCGCTGGTTCGTCACCCTGTTCGCCACGGACATGTGGGAGCGGTTCAGCTTCTACGGGATGCTGGCCATCCTCTTCCTGTTCGCCTCGGCCCCGGCGGCCGAAGGCGGCCTCGGGCTGTCGAACTCCGACGCCGGCATGCTCTTCGGCGTCTACACGGCCGCCATCTTCCTCGCCTCCCTGCCCGGCGGCTGGCTCGGCGACCGCGTCTTCGGCAGCTACCGGGCGACCCTGTACGGCGCCGTGGTCATCGCCGCCGGACACCTGCTGATGGCACTGCCGACGGTGCCGACGGTCTACGTCGGGCTGCTCCTCATCGCCGTCGGCACCGGCCTGCTCAAGCCCAACATGGCAGGCCTGCTCAGCGCCTTCTACCCGCGCGAGGCGGCCGCCGAGCGGGACGCGGGCTTCGCCGTCTTCTACACCTCCATCCAGATCAGCGGCCTGATCGCGCCCCTGGTCGTCGGCGGCGTCGGTGAGGGCCTCAACTGGCACGCGGGGTTCGGCGTCGCGGCGGTCGGCATGGGGCTCGGGGTCTGGCAGTACGTCCGCGGCTCGGCCTCCTTCGGCGAGGTCGGCCGCGCGGCCACCCGCCCGCTCCCGCCGGCCGAGCGCCGCCGCGTCCTCCGCCTCTCCACGGCCGCGATCGCCGTACCGGCCGCGCTCCTCACCGCGGACGCGCTGGCCGGCACCTTCACCCTCCGGCACGTCCTCGCCCTGGTCGCGGTCCTCAGCCTCGCCGTGCCCGTCGGCTGCTTCTGGACCCTCCTGCGCCACCGGGACATCTCCGCACCCGAACGGACCCGCCTGCGCGCCTACATCGCGCTCTTCCTCGCCTCCGCCCTGTTCTGGGCCCTGCACGTCCAAGGGGGCTCGCTGCTCAGCCTGTTCGCCCGGGACGCCACCGACCGCGACATCCTCGGCCTGCGCCTCCCGGCCAGCTGGTTCCAGTCGGCCACCCCGTTGGCGATCCTGCTGTGCGCGCCCTTCTTCGCGTGGCTCTGGCTGCGTCTCGGCGCGCGCATCAGCGCCAGCGCGAAGTTCGCGCTCGGCATGTTCGCCATGGGCGCCTCCATGCTCCTGATGGCCCTGGCCGCCTGGCACGCCCACTCCGCCGGCCGGGTCTCCCCCCTGTGGCTCATCGGTACGTACCTCCTCACCGGCGCCGCCGAGGCGGCCCTCGCCCCGGTGGGCATGAGCGTCGCCACAGCCATCGCGCCGGCGCCCTTCCTCAGCCAGGTGGTCGGTGTCTTCTGGCTCTCCGCGGCCCTGGGCGCGGGGCTCGGCGGCAACGCGATGAAGCTCGCGGGGACGTCGACCCCGGGAGCCGGACTGTTTCTGGTGCTGGGCGGGGTGGCCGTGGCAGCCGGGGTGGCGCTGCTTCTCGGGGCTCGGTCTCTGGCACGGAGGCTGGGGGTCTGACAGCGCTCCGGTCGGATGCGACGCGGGACAGCCGGGGCAGCCGGGACGTTGCCCCGCTGTCCCGGCTGTCCGGTCTCACATCTGGTTTCAGTTCTTGCGGCGCCGCGCGACGACGAACAGCGTGCCGCCCGTGATCAGTGCGACGGCGGCCGCCGCGGCCGCGTACCAGGGCAGCGCGCCGGTGCCGGTGTCGGCCATGGAGCCCTGAGCGGTGCCGCCCGCGGCCGCGGTGCCGGAACCGGTCGTGCCGGAGCCGGTCGTGGCGGAGCCGGAGGTGCCGCCGGAGGCCGCGGTGCCGCCGGAGGCGGAGCTGCCGCCGGTGGTGGAGCTGCCACCGGAGGAGGAAGCGGAGCCGTGGCCCTTGGTGCCGTCGGCGGTCACCTTGATCGGCGCGGTGTTGTTCTTGGTGTTGCTGTCCGGGGACGACATCGTCACCTTGATCGAGCCGGGGGCGAGGTCGGCCGGCCTGTCGATGCGCAGGCCGAAGACGAACGGGGTGACCTGGCCGGCGTCGAAGTACCAGTCGTGCACGTCCTGGAAGCAGCTGTAGTGCCGGGCGCCGGGCTTGCCCTGCTTCCAGTCGTCGTCCGAGCGGCAGAGCTGCGGAACCTTCACCGCCGTCGTACCGCGCGGGACCGTCACGTGCGTCACGGAGGACGGGCCGTCGGCGGGGCCGTCGCTGCGGTCGTACTGGTCGATGGAGGCGGGCCCGTTGTTCCGGACGCCCAGCTTCGCCTGCACCACCTGGCCGGCCTTGCCGTGCACGGTGGCGCCCAGCGCCTGGAGGTCGAAGGAGTTCTCCACGATGACCCTGCCGGTCCCGTTGTCCATGTCGAACGTCCCGGGGCCGCCGGCCCGCGCCACCAGACGCATCGCGCGGCCGGTGCCGCGGTGGACGCCGGTCAGCTTCTGGTTCTTGTACAGGTAGCCGTCGGTCGTCTCGTACACGCCCACGTTCCAGATCTCGTCCGCCGCGGTGCTGCCCACCTTGAGCGCGAGTTCGTCGAGGTCGTAGGAGCCGCCCGCGGTGACCGGGGTCTCGATGTAGCAGCGGATCCCGGTGTCACGGTTGGCGAAGTGGCCGTACTCGCAGTTGCTGAACTCCTCGGGGACGGAGAGTCCCTGGGTGAGCTGGATGCCGACGTAGACGCCCTTCAGGGGCCGGCGGCTGTAGTTGGTGAAGCCGATCGAGGGGTGCAGCGTCTTGCCGGGCTTCGACCAGGTGCTGGAGGGGCTGCTCCGGTCGAGGAGCGGACCCGCGTCCGCCACGCCGGCCTGGAACGTCGCATCGCCGAGTGACGTGCTCCCCGCCGCACCGGAGGCCCGGACCTCGCCCGTGAAGCCGGGCTGGGAGGTCGCGAGCGTCTTGAAATGCAGGCCGCGGCTCACGCTCTCGCCCGGCTGGAGCGGCCTGTTCCCGTTCAGCTTCACGCCGTCGCAGACGAAGACCAGATCCTGCTTCTCGACGCAGGGCGAGTCGACCGACAGGGTCAGCTGCCCCTTGAGGGCCGTGGCGTCGAACGTCAGGGTGAAGTCCGTCAGCGGCTGCGAGCCGGTGTTGCGGACGCTGATGAAGTCGTAGGCGGGGTCGTCGTACGGCTTCACCTGGAGCGGCTTGCCGTACTGGGAGTCGGTGAACTCCAGTGTCTGCGCGGTCTCCGTGGCCTGGCCGACGGAGGGCGCGCCCAGGGTCAGCAGGCCCGCCGCGAGGGCGGTGGCGCCGGCCCGGAGGGCGTTGCGGGGCAGAGGTCTCGGCACGGTGCTCCTTCGGCGGGTCCGCGATCACAGGTGATCCGATCGCCCACTCAGATCACCAACTCCGGGCAAAGGTTGTACGAACGCGGTGTGTGGCCCGGCAGGGCCCCGCTCTCCCCGTTGCCTCGGGCGAAGCATCGCAAAAGAGGTGCAAAGTGGATCGGTGCCGGGGCAACCGCCGTAGCCGAGGCAACATCTTGGTGAACGACGGGCACCGCGCGGTCAGGGCGGGGTGCCGTCGTCGGCCGGATGGGATGAGGGACGTGGTGGAGCCGAGGATCGCCGTCGCCGTGGTGACCATGGGCAACCGGCCCGCCGAGGTGGACGCCCTGCTGGAGTCCGTGGCGAAGCAGGACCTCGCCCCGGCCCGCATCGTGATCGTCGGCAACGGCTGCCGGCTGCCCGAGTTCGCCCGCCGCCTCTCCCTGCCCGGCGAGGTCACCACCATCGACGTGGACGAGAACCTCGGCTGTCCCGGCGGGCGCAATGTCGCCCTCGCCCGGCTGCGGGAGTACGGCGACGTCGACGTCGTCGTGGAACTGGACGACGACGGACTGCTCGTCGACGCCGATGTCCTGCGCCGCGTCCGCGACCTGTACGCCGCCGACCCCCGCCTCGGCATCGTCGGCTTCCGCATCGCCGACGAGCACGGCGAGACCCAGCAGCGGCATGTGCCGAGGGTCGGCAGGTCGGACCCGATGCGCGGCGGGTACGTCACCGGGTTCCTCGGCGGCGGGCACGCGCTGCGCATGTCGATGCTGGCCGAGACCGGGGACTGGCCCGCCGAGTTCTTCTTCGCGCACGAGGAGACCGACCTCGCCTGGCGCGCCGCCGACGCCGGCTGGAAGATCCTGTACGCCCCCGAGCTGCTGCTCCAGCACCCCAAGACCTCACCGGCCCGGCACGCCATCTACTACCGGGTCAACGCCCGCAACCGGGTCTGGCTCGCCCGGCGCCGGCTGCCGCTGCCGCTCGTCCCGGTGCACCTCGGGGTGTGGACGCTGCTCACGCTCGCCCGCACCCGGTCGGCGGCGGGGCTGAAGGCGTGGTTCGCGGGGTTCCTGGAGGGGCTGCGGGAGCCGGCCGGTGAGCGGCGGCCGATGCGCTGGCGGACGGTGTGGCGGCTGAGCCGGCTGGGGCGACCGCCGGTGATCTGACGGGGGCGGGGGCCGGGGAGTCCGAGGGCGCCGGGCCAGGGCCGTGGAAGCGGGACGGGGCCCCGGTCGTTCACCTCCGCCGACCGGGGCCCTGCACATCCCCGGACCAGGCCTGCGGCGACACTCCCCCGAGTTACGCGACATACGCGCGCGCCGTAGCGCCGGGTCCGATGCGATGATCAGATCAGGGTTCGCCAACGGATCGCTAACATGTGGCCAACGGTTCGTCGGCGGGTCGCGGACCGGCCGGCCGGAAGTCGCCGACGGCAGTGGAGACGGGTCGCCGGACCGGCGGTTCCGGGACGGGCCGGCAGGCGGAAGGTGGCGGGAAACCGTTGTGGACAAGGCGGATCCCCGTCAGGGAACGGCGGGCACGCGCCCGCCGCGGAGCGCGGTCAGGGACGACCGGGCGGGAAGGCAGTGGAGCGGCGTGATGCGGCGGCGGTGCACGCTCCGGTTCGGACTGCTGGGGCCGCCGGTCCTGTACGACGTACGGCCGTACGGCGAGTCGTCCGAGGAGCCGTCCGAGGAGTCGCACAGGGACGCGCAGGAGGGCTCTTACGAAGACGCTCACGGCGGGCCGTACGAGGCGTCACCCCACAGCGCCGACGAGCCCATCCGGTCCATCGGCAGCCCCAAGGTGCGGGCCCTGCTCGCGGCCCTGCTGCTGGAGCCGGGCCGGGTCGTGTCGGTCGACTCCCTGAAGGACGCCCTGTGGGGCGGGGCACCCCCCGTCTCCGCGCAGGCCTCCCTGCACAACCACGTCGCCCGGCTGCGCCGGCTGCTGGACGACCCCGAGCGGCTGCGGGCCGTACCGCCCGGCTATCTGCTCCGCGTCGACCACGGCGAGCTGGACATCCACGTCTTCGACGCCCGGGTCGCCGAGGCCCGCGCCGCGCACGGCCGCCGCGACTGGCCCGGTGTCGTACGCGCCTGCGTGGCCGCGCTCGGGCTGTGGCGCGGCACCCCGCTCAGCGGGCTCCCCACCGACCTCGGCGGCTATGCCCTCGTACAGCGCCTGGAAGAGGCCCGGCTGCTCCTGCTGGAGTGGCGCTACGAGGCCGAACTCGCCCTCGGCGGCGCCCGGCTGGCGGCGCTCGTCCCGGAGCTGGCGGCGCTCGTCACCGAGCATCCGCTGCGCGAGGCGTACCACCGCCAGCTGATGCTCGCCCTGCACCGCACCGGACGCCAGGCCGAGGCGCTCGCCGTCCACCGCGACCTGCGCACCCGCCTGGTCGAGGAACTCGGCATCGAGCCCGGCCCGGCCGTCCGCGACGCCCATGTGGAGGTGCTGCGGGGCGAGGAGGCCGCGTCGGCCGGGGAGCCGCGGCACCCGGAGGAGCACCCCGCCGACCAGCGGCGCCCGGCTGCCGAGGCGCAGGAGACGGACGCGCCCGCCGGAGCCTCGGTGCCCGTCGGCGAAGCGGCGCCGCCGTCCGCCGCCCCCGCGCAGGCGGCCGCCCGGCAGACCCCGCGGCCCGCCCAGCTCCCCGCCCCGCCGGCGCACTTCACCGGCCGGGTCGAGGTGAGCCGCCGGCTGTGCCACGCGCTGACCGAGCCGCCCGCCCCGGCACCCGCCGTCGCGGTGATCAGCGGGATGGCGGGCGTCGGCAAGAGCGCCCTCGCCCTGCATGTCGCCCACGCCCTGCGGGAGCGCTTCCCCGACGGCCAGCTCTACGTCAACCTGCACGGCGCCACTCCCGGCATGACCCCGCTCAGCCCGGTCCAGGCGCTGGCCGCGCTGCTGCGGGACCTCGGCGCCGAGCCCCGGAACATCCCCGAACACCCCGACGCGGCGGCCGCCCTGCTCCGCTCCCTGCTCGCCCCGGCGCGCATCCTGCTGGTGCTGGACGACGCGGCGAACGCGGCCCAGGTACGGCCCCTGCTGCCGGCCGGGCCGGGCTGTGCGGTGATCGTCACCAGCCGCTCCCCGCTGACCGCCCTCGACGGCGCCCGGCGCTTCCCGCTCTCCCCGCTGACCGGCGAGGACAGCGCGGCCCTGCTGCGCGCGGTGAGCGGACGCGAGGGGCTGGACGCCGGGCACGCCCTGGTCGAGCTGACCGGCCGGCTGCCGCTGGCGCTGCGCGTCGTCGCCGCCCGGCTCGCCGCCCGCCGCGCGCTCACCCCGGAGGTGCTGGCGGGCCAACTGGCCGCGACCGGCGGCCGGCTGCACCACCTGGAGTACGACGACCTGAGCGTCCGGCGCTCCCTGGCCGTGGCCCATGACGCGCTCGCCGCCGCCGGGCGCGAGGCCGACCACGACGCCGCACGGGCGCTGCGCCGCATCGGCGCGCTCGATCTGCCGACCTACGGCGCCCCGCTGATCGCCCGGCTCACCGGCACCGACGAGCGCCGCGCCGAGGCCGCCCTGGACCGCCTGGTCGACGTGGCCCTCCTGGAGGAGACGGCGTACGGCCGTTACACCCCGCACGACCTGGTCCGCGACTTCGCCCGCGAACTGGCGGAGACGACCGCGGCAACGCCCCCGGAGACCGCTCCCGACCTCGCCGCCCTGCGCTGGTACGCCGCCGTCGCCGAACGGGTGCTGACGGCCGTCGTGGAGCCGGGACTCGATCTGGAGGACCGGCGGCGGCCGACCTCCGCGCAGCCGCCGGAGCACGCCGCGGACGTGGCCGGGGTGCCGCCCTTCGAGTCCGCCGAGGACGCCTTCGCCTGGGGCGAGGGGGAGCTGGAGAACGTCGTCGCCCTGGTGGAGCGGAACGCGGACACCGACGACCCGCGCCGGGCCGCGCATCTCTCGGCGCTGGCGCGGCTGCTCTTCCCCTATGTGCAGCGCGGCGGCCGGGTCGCCGAGATGGAGGTGCTCGGGCAGGCCGCGCTCGGCACGGCGCGCCGGCTCGGGGACCCGGCGGCCGAGGCCTACGCCCTCGGTGACCTCGCCGGCCTGTACTTCCTGACCGGGCGGCAGAACGACGCCCTCACCCTCACCGACCAGTCCCTGGACATCTGGCGGCGGCTCGGCCGGGCCTCCAGGATCCGGCGCTGTCTGAACAACCGGGGGCTGCTGCTGGAGGGCCTCGGACGCTTCGAGGAGTCCGGGGAGGCGCTGCGGCAGAGCCTCGCCTACTCGCGGCAGCTCAACGACCCGTACGGCGAGGCCGTCACCCACAGCCACCTCGGCAACCTCTACGAGCACACCGACCCGCGCGCCGCCATCGAGCAGCACCGGCGCTCGCTGGCGATCGGGGACGAGATCGGCGCGGTCATCGTGCAGCACTCGGCGCACTGCAACATCGGGTACGCCCATCTCACCCTCGGGGAACCCGCCGCCGCGGCGCGGCACTTCGAGGAGAGTCTGCGCATCCTCGGCGGCCACGGCGACTGGCACGGCGAGTCCCAGACCCGGCTCGGCCTGGTCCGCGCGCTGCGGGGGCTGGGGGAGACCGAGCGGGCGGCCGACGAGTGCGCGGAGCTGCTGCACCGGGCGGACGCCCGCGCCGACCGCTACATGGGCGGCCTGGCCCGCCACCAGCACGGGCTGCTGCTGAGCGAGCAGGGGCGGCGGGCGGAGGCGGACGACGCCTGGCGCGGGGCGCTCACGGCGCTGGTCGGCACGGACGCGCAGGCGGTGGTGGCGGAGCTGCGCGAACTCCTGGACCACTGAGGGCTCCTGGACCACTGAGGGCTCCTGGACCACTGAGGGCTCCTGGAGCACTGGGGACTCCTGGAGCACTGGGGACTGCTGGAGCGCTGAGGACTGCTGGAGCACTGAAGTCACCCCCGTGGCCTCTCACTTGGCGTCCGCATAGCACTCCACCACCGCTGTGGTGAACGGAAACCGCACCGGTGTCTCGCCGAAGGTCAGCCGGCCGGCGAGGTCGGCGGCGTCGCTGATGGCCCGGACGACGGTCTCGGCCTCCTCGGCGGGGCAGTGCACGATCACCTCGTCGTGTTGGAAGAACACCAGCTCGGCCGCCATGTCCCACAGGGTCCGGCGCAGCGCGGCGAGCAGCAGCAGGGCCCAGTCGGCGGCGCTGCCCTGGACGACGAAGTTGCGGGTGAAGCGGCCCCGCGCGCGGGAGCTGGAGGAGCTCTGGCCGGTGGACCAGGGCGGGGCCCCGGTGTCGTCGTCGCCGACCGGGATGCCCGCCTCCTCCGCCGTGTCCTCGCCGGACCCGGCCGCGGGCGGGCAGGTCCGGCCCAGCCAGGTGCGGACCAGCCGGCCCTCCTCGCCCGCGCGGGCGGCCTCGTCGACATAGGCGACCGCCTTCGGGAAGCGGCGGCGCAGCGCGGCGAGGTTCTTCAGGCCGTCGCCGGACGTCTGGCCGTAGACCGCGCCGAGGACGGCGATCTTGGCCTGGTCGCGGTCGCCGGAGAAGGCGCGCTCGGAGACGGACTGGTAGAGGTCGCTCGCGCGGCCGGCGACCTCCATCAGCCCGGGGTCGCGGGAGATCGCGGCCAGCACCCGCGGCTCCATCTGGTCGGCGTCGGCCACCACCAGCCGCCAGCCGGGGTCGGCGACCACGGCGCGGCGGATCACCTTCGGGATCTGGAGACCGCCCCCGCCGTTGGTCACCCAGCGCCCGGTGACCGTGCCGCCGGCCAGGAACTCGGGACGGAAACGGCCGTCGCGCACCCAGTCCTGGAGCCAGGACCAGCCGTGCGCCACCCAGATGCGGTACAGCTTCTTGTACTCCAGCAGCGGTGCCACGGCCGGGTGGTCCACGGACTGGATCTCCCAGCGGCGGGTGGACCCGACCTTGATCCCGGCCTGGGCGAAGGCCTTGATCACGTCGGCGGGCAGATCGGGCCGGACCCGGCGGCCGAAGGCGGCGGACACCTGGTCCGCCAGTTCGGCGAGGCGGCGCGGCTCGCCGCCGCCCGGATACCGCTCGCCGAGCAGCCGGTGCAGCAGCTCGCGGTGGACCTCGGCGCTCCAGGGCAGGCCCGCGTGGTTCATCTCGGCGGCCACCAGCATCCCGGCGGACTCGGCGGCGGTCAGCAGCCGCATCCGGTCGGGCTGGGCGGTCCGGTCGTGCCGCCGCTGCTGGTCGGCGTAGACCGCGAGCAGGTCGGTCAGCGGCAGCCGGCTGCCGGCCGGCTCGAACAGCGGGGACTGGGCGCCCGGTTCGGCCGCGCGCTGCGGCGGGTCGGGCGGTACGGGGCCGCCGCGGAGGCGGGCCAGGGCGGCGGCGGCCGAGCGTGGCTCGCCGTGCCGCCCCTCGTGGCCCAGCAGGAGGGTCTCGGCGTCCTCGATGTCGTAGCACCGCTCCACTCGCACCCCCGTGGCGAGCAGACGCGGGTAGACCTCGGGGGTCGACCGCCACACCCAGCGCGTGACCTCCGGGCGGCTCCGCACCGCCGCGGCGAGATCGCTCTCCCGCCGCACCGGCCCGGCGGGCAGCCCGTCCGGGCCGAGGGGGGCGAGCTCCACGCCACCGTCCTCGGCCGGTGCGAGAGCCCACCGGTCGGTCATGACTGCGAGTGTGGCAGGCGGCTCTGACAATGCTCCTGACCTGCGGGTTTCCCGCTCTGCGGGTCAGGAACCGGCGCCGTCGGCCGGGGGCTCGGCCTCGACCTTCTGGGACTCCCGCAGCATCGCCAGCACCGTGCCGACGTACTCCTCGGTCGCGGGCTTGGTGATGCCGAGGCCGCTGAGTACGCCCTGGCCGTTCTCGTGCTCCAGGAGCGCCAGCAGGATGTGCTCGGTGCCGATGTAGTTGTGGCCGAGCCGGAGCGCCTCGCGGAAGGTGAGTTCCAGGACCTTCTTGGCTTCGGGGCCGTAGGGGATCAGGTCGGGGACCTCGTCCGCGGCCGGCGGCAGCGCGGCGGTCGCCGCCTGCCGTACGGCGTCCAGCGGTACGCCCTGTGCGGTGACCGCCTTCCCGGCCAGGCCGTCCGGCTCGCTCAGCAGGCCGAGGACCAGGTGCTCGGGGCGGCCCTCGGGGTTGCGGGCGGCCACCGCCTCGTTGTGCGCGGCCATGACCACGTTCGCCGCGCGCGGGGTGTACCGGCTGAACCCCTGGCTGGGGTCGAGGTCGACGGACTCCTTCGGCACGAACCGCTTCTGCGCCGCCTGCCGGGTCACGCCCATGCTCTTGCCGATCTCGGTCCAGGACGCGCCCGAGCGGCGGGCCTGGTCGACGAAGTGGCCGATCAGGTGGTCGGCCACGTCGCCGAGGTGATCGGCGGCGATCACCGCGTCCTGGAGCTGTTCGAGGGGTTCGGCGTGGACCTTCTTGATGGCCTCGATGAGGTCGTCGAGGCGTACGGATGCCGTGATGTTCGGATGGGTCGCCATGTGTCAACCGTAGGTTGCACCCCCCGACATGTCAACCAATGGTTGACAGTCGGTTTCGCGCCCGAGCGCCGCACTCGGACAATGGGACGCCGCCGCCGGGGCCGCTGCTTGTGCGCCCGCCGCTGTCCACAGGCTGTGGACAGCGATCCGGTACCGTCGGCGGGCCGTGGCACGATCGACAGCGTGACCAGCCCCGCCGCCACCGTTGAGCGCGCCTTCCGCGCCGCCCTCTACGACGACACCGACACCGGCCTCGACACCGGTGCCTCCCTGCTCGCCGCCGACCCCGCCGCCGATGCCGAACTCGACCGGCGCGGCGAGGAGTTCGTCGCCACGGCCTGGCAGCGCGGCTGGCAGCCCGCCGACGTCGTACGGCTGGTGCGCCGCGAGCTGGACGACCCGCATGTGCGGCTGGCCGCCGCGCTGATCCGGGCGCAGTCCGGCCGGGACCGGCCGCGCGGCCACCGCTGGGCCGGACAGCTGGCGGCCCTGCCCGGGGACCCGGCGCGCCCGGGCGACCGCTTCGCGCACGCCACGGCGGTCCTGGAGCTGTACCGCCTGCTGCTCCGCCTGCCCGCGCTGGAGCCCCTGGAGGAGGAGCGCCCCCGCCCGCACGCCACGGCCCCGGCGGCCTCCCGCATGCTCGCCCGGATCCGCGCCCTGCTCGCCAAGGCCGAGGCGACCGGGTATCCGGAGGAGGCGGAGGCGCTCAGCGCCAAGGCCCAGGAGCTGATGGCCCGGCACAGCATCGACGAGGCGCTGCTCGCCGCCGAGGCGCCCGCCCCGGACGCCCCCGGCGCCTGCCGGATCGGCGTCGAGCCGCCGTACGAACAGGCCAAGGCGGTCCTGCTGGACGCCGTGGCGACGGCCAACCACTGCCGCGCGGTGTGGAACGAACCGTTCGGCTTCTCCACGGTCGTCGGCTTCGAGGCGGACCTGGAGGCGGTCGAGCTGCTCTACACCTCCCTGCTGGTGCAGGCCACGCACGCGATGACCAAGGCGGAGGCCGCCCAGCGCGCCGGCGGGCGCAAGCGGACCAAGACCTTCAGACAGTCGTTCCTCGCGGCCTACGCCCACCGCGTGGGCGACCGGCTCGCGGCCGCGGCCGAGACCCAGGTCACCCAGGACCTGCTGCCGGTGCTGGCCACCCGCGCGATAGCCGTGACCGGCCGCCTGGAGCGCATGTTCCCGGAGACCACCACGACCCGGCTGCGCGGGGTGAGCGACGCCGCGGGCTGGGCGGAGGGCGCACGGGCGGCGGACCAGGCCCAGGTCAGAGCCCGCCGCCGGCTCGAATGAGGCGCACGAAGGGCCCCCGGCGCCCGGGCACGGAGGGCCCCCGGCGCCCGCCGGGGGTCAGTCGCCGACCTGCTGGAAGGCGCTGACGGAGGCGTTCGGGTGGCTCCGGCCGACCTGGCCGGCGACCGGACCGTACTTCCAGGGGAAGCTCTGCACGGTGTCGGAGCCCGGCAGGGAGACCTTCATCGCCGTGGCCGCGAGGCTGCCCGGGTCGCCCTCCTTGCCGCGCACATAGGTGATCGTGAAGGTCGCGGAGTCGCCCTTGGCGAGCTTCAGCTTCTGCGCCTTCGCACCCTTCTGGGCGGACAGCTTCGCGGAGACGCCCTGCTGCTCCAGGGTGACGCCGGGGAAGTGGTCCAGGGTGCAGGGCGCGCTCTGGTTGGTGATGCTCACCGGGATCTCACCCGTGTCACCCGCGCTGGGGGCCACGCTCGCCGCTCCCACCTGGACGGAGACGGTGCCGATCGCGCAGGCCGAGCTGTTCTTGCTCCCGCTCGTGCCACCGCCGCCGTTGCAGGCGGTCAGCAGGACGGCGGCGGCGAGAACGGAGACGGTGAGCGGCATGGCGCGCATGAGGCAGGTCCCATCGAGGTCGTGACGGTGCCCTTGCATCATGGCGCCTGCGCCCGGCCCCCGTGCGCGCGCCCCTGCCGAATCACCGCTTCAGGTGGTTTGCCGGGGCCGCGGCGGCGGAGCTGTCAGCCCTTCAGCCGGGCCGGCGGCGCGGTCGGCAGCTTGCCGCCCTCCGCCTTGGTGTACGTCTCCTGGCCGGCCTTGCCCGACCAGGTCACCTTCATCGCCGTACCGCTCACCGAGTCGACCATGCCGGTGACCCGCTCCTTGTCGCCGTCGGGGCAGGTCAGATGGATCATCTGCATCCCCGACTCCTCGCCCGCCGTGCCCTGGCACCAGCTCTTCTGGCCGGTCACGAAGAGCCCGGCCTTCCGGTCGCTGATCACCAGGGCCACGATCGTGCCGCCGTTCGTGGTGATCCAGCTGCCCTGGAGCTTGCCGGAGGCGCCGGTCACCGAGCCGGAGGCCGAGGTGCCGGTGGGGGAGGCGGTGGCGCTCGGCGTGGCCGAGGAGCCGCTCGTCGAGCCGCCGCCCCCGCACCCGGTCAGCGCGGCCAGCGCACCCACCAGACCTGCGGCGACGGCCGCGGTCCGCGCCCGGGCGGCCGCGGAAGCAGTGTCAGAACCCACCGGAAGCTCCCAAGCTGTCGTGCGGAATGTCGTCGGCCGGACGGCCCGCAGCAAGCTATCGCACGGCACCGGGAGGGCTCGCGTACACCGGGCAGGAATCCGATGTGAGGCAGAAAACAGGTAGGTATTTCCCTACGCTTGACTGGTAGGTGAATGCCTACCTATCGTCGCCGGTATGACCATCACGCACGCCTCCTTCGTCACTCTTCCCGTCGCCGACCAGGACCGCGCCCTGGCCTTCTACCGGGACGTCCTCGGCTTCGAGGTGACCGCCGACCTGCACCTGCCGCAGGGGCGCTGGCTCCAGGTCGCGCCCGCGGGGGCGCAGACCGTCTTCACGCTCGCCGGGCCCGGGATGGGGGATTTCGAGCCCGGTTCGGCGCGGGGGATCATGTTGGCGACGACCGATGTCGACACCGACTGCGCGCGGCTCGCCGCGGCGGGCACCGAGGTGCGGGGCCCGGACGAGCTCCCCTGGGGCCGGATGGCCTCCTTCCGGGACCCGGACGGCAACGGTCTGATGCTGCTGACGGAGAAGGAAGGCCGCTGACCACGCCATGAGCACCGGGACCGGGACGGGCACCACCGCGGAGGACCGCGTCTTCGCCGCGCTCGCCAACGCCACCCGCCGTGAGGTGCTGCGGCTGCTGCGCGAGCGCGGTCCGCAGCCCGTCCAGGCCCTGGCCGACCACTTCGACATGCGCCGACCGAGCCTGTCGGAACACCTCAAGGTGCTCCGGGAGGCCGGCCTCGTCGCCGAGCAGCGCTCCGGCCGGCAGCGCATCTACCGCCTGCGGGCCGCCCCGCTCGCCGAGGTGCAGGACTGGCTCCATCCGTACGAGCGGTTCTGGCGCGCACAGCTGAAGGGCCTCGGCGATCTGCTCGACCGGATGCCCGACGATCACCCCTCATGAGCACCGAACCCGACGCCACCGCACCCGACGACGATCTGACGACCCTCCGCGTCGACCAGTTCTTCCCGCACCCGCCCGCCAAGGTCTGGCGCGCCCTGACCGACCCGGAGCTGCTCGCCCGGTGGCAGATGCCCGGCGCCGAGGACTTCCGGCTGGAGGTGGGGCACCGGTACCGGATGACCTCCGTCCCGCGTCCCCGCACGGCGTTCTCGGGCGTCGTAGAGGCGCAGGTCCTGGCCTACGACACCGAGCGGATGCTGTGCGTCCGGTGGACGGATGCCGATCCCGCCAATCCCGCCGACTGGACGATCACCTGGACCCTGGAACAGGAAGGGCGCGGTACGCGTCTCTTCCTTGTGCACGAGGGGTTCGATCCGGACGACCCGGCGCAGCTACTGGCCCACACCATCATGGGTGGCGGCTGGCGCGGGCGTGTCCTGCCCGCTCTGGGGCAGGTGCTGGAGCGGCTCCGGTGAGGATGCCGGTCCGGTTTCGGTAAAGCGGACGTCAAAGCTGTAACCGGAGGAACACCCCGCGTGCACGTGCATCTGCTCATGCGGCTGCACGTGAACACAGCTATGATCCGGAACAGTTGACTACAGCATCTATGGCCACACCAGCCAGTGCACCAGCGGGGAGCGACCTGTGGACCGCGACGTTGACGGCGTGTACGGGGGGTACGACGTGTACAACGGCATGGCTGCCACGCAGCTGGACGGAGTGGCCTGGCAGAAGAGCAGGCACAGCAACTCGCAGGGATCCTGTGTGGAGTTCGCGCGACTGCCCGGCGGCGATGTCGCCGTACGCAACTCGCGCTTCCCGGACGGACCGGCGCTCGTCTACACGCGGGCGGAGATCGAGGCCATGCTTCTCGGTGTCAAGGACGGGGAGTTCGACCACCTGGTCGGGTCGTAGCGTCCTGAAGGTCCGTGGGGCGCCGGTGTTCTCGGGTGGCAACGATGTCGGAACGGCCGCCCGGGCTGTCGGCGGCGGTGCGGCGCGTGCTCTCAGGCCGCCGTGTCCAGCCGGAACATCGCCCAGACGACCTTGCCGTCGAGCGTGCCGGCGAGCGGGTGCCAGCCCCAGCTGTCGGCGAAGGAGTCGACCAGGAACAGGCCCCGGCCCGACTCGGCCGAGAAGTCGTCCGAGTCGCCCGGCACCGGCGTCTCATGGCTCGGGTCGCGCACCGCGCACACCAGCCGCTCCGCCCAGCGCATCAGGTGCAGCCGTACCGAGGACTGCTGCTCGGTGCCCGCCGCGTCGGGCAGCGCATGGCGCAGGGCGTTGGTGACGAGTTCGGAGACGACCAGGCATATGTCGTCGAAGCGGTCGCCGACGTCCCACTGGTCGAGCGTGCCGCGGGTGAAGTGCCGCGCCTCGCGCACCGCTTCGTAGCGGGCGGGGAGGGAACAGGAGGCGGCATCGGACACGGCCGCGGGATCCAGCGGCGGAAGGCCCTGCCGTAACGGCTTGAGCATGGTCGATCCATTCGTCCCCATGCGAGGCACTCCCGGTAATTCGCGGTCGTAGCGATGCGGCGGTGGTGCGGGACCATGGTTTCGGATGCGAAGAGCAGATGCAAGGGCAGATGCACGTGCACGTGACCGAAATGAGTTTGCCCGTACCGCTTCTTGGCCATTTTTTCCGCCATGTTGACGGCCTGTTCCGCCAGAGGTCACGACCTCTGCCCCGTCATGACCGAGCGGAAACGGCCGACCTCTTTCCGTTTCCGTAACCGTGCGAGTACTGCTCGGAGTGTTTTAGTGGCAGACTGCGGGCCCTGAGGACGGTTGGGGAGGCTGGCGAAGGTGAGCGCGGGAGAGCCCGGATCGGTGGTGCGGCGGATGCTGCTCGGCTCGCAACTCAGGCGGCTGCGGGAAGCGCGCGGGATCACGCGGGAGGCGGCGGGGTACTCGATCCGCGCCTCCGAGTCGAAGATCAGCCGGATGGAACTGGGCCGGGTGAGCTTCAAGACCAGAGACGTCGAAGACCTGCTGACGCTCTACGGCATCACCGAAGAGGCCGAGCGCGAGTCCCTTCTGTCCCTCGCCCGGGAGGCCAACGTGGCGGGCTGGTGGCACAGTTACACGGACGTCCTGCCGAGCTGGTTCCCCACCTATGTGGGCCTGGAGGGCGCGGCCTCGCTGATCCGGGTGTACGAGGTGCAGTTCGTGCACGGCCTGCTCCAGACCGAGGAGTACGCCCGCGCGGTCGTCCGGCGCGGCATGAAGGGCGCGAGCGCCGACGACATCGAACGGCGGGTCGCGCTGCGCTTGGAGCGGCAGAAGCACCTGCTCGGCGCCAACGCCCCCGAGCTGCACATCGTCCTGGACGAGGCCGCCCTGCGCCGGCCGTACGGCGACCGCGAGGTGATGCGCGGCCAGCTCCAGCACCTGATCGGCATCTCCGAGCGGCCCAATGTGCGGCTCCAGGTCATGCCGTTCAGCTTCGGCGGGCACTCCGGCGAGAGCGGCGCGTTCACCATCCTCAGCTTCCCCGAGTCCGACCTGTCCGACGTGGTCTACATGGAGCAGCTGACCAGCGCCCTCTACCTCGACAAGCGCGAGGACGTCACCCAGTACGAGCAGGCGCTGAAGGAGCTCCAGCAGGACAGCCCGGGCCCCGACGAGAGCCGGGATCTTCTCCGGGGACTGCTCCAACTCTCTTGATACATAAGTACGATGACGTGTGATCAGGCCCGGCGCAGCCCTGGTGTCCGCTAGCGATTGAGGGATCACATGTCGTCCTACTTCACCGACCTGGCCCAGCAGTACATCGACGGCGAGTGGCGCCCGGGTACCGGCTCCTGGGACGTGATCGACTTCAATCCGTACGACGGCGAGAAGCTCGCCTCGATCACCGTGGCCACCGTCGACGAGGTGGACCAGGCCTACCGGGCGGCCGCCCGCGCCCAGCAGCAGTGGGCCTCCACCAACCCCTACGCCCGCCGCGCGGTCTTCGAGCGGGCGCTCAGGCTGATCGAGGACCGCGAGCAGGAGATAGCCGACCTGATCATCGCGGAACTGGGCGGCACACGCGTGAAGGCCGGGTTCGAGCTGCACCTCGCCAAGGAGTTCCTGCGCGAGTCGATCCACCTCGCGCTGCGCCCCGAGGGCAAGATCCTGCCCTCGCCGGAGGACGGCAAGGAGAACCGTGTCTACCGGGTGCCGGTCGGTGTCGTGGGCGTGATCAGCCCGTTCAACTTCCCGTTCCTGCTGTCGCTGAAGTCCGTCGCCCCGGCGCTCGCGCTCGGCAACGGCGTGGTCCTCAAGCCGCACCAGAACACCCCGATCGCGGGCGGCACCCTGATCGCCAGGATCTTCGAGGAGGCCGGGCTGCCCGGCGGCCTGCTCAACGTCGTCGTCACCGACATCGCCGAGATCGGCGACGCGTTCATCGAGCACCCCATCCCGAAGGTCATCTCCTTCACCGGCTCCGACAAGGTCGGCCGGCACGTCGCCACGGTGTGCGCCGCGAACTTCAAGCGCTCGGTCCTCGAACTGGGCGGCAACAGCGCGCTGGTGGTGCTGGACGACGCCGACATCGACTACGCGGTGGACGCGGCGGTCTTCAGCCGGTTCGTCCACCAGGGCCAGGTCTGCATGGCCGCCAACCGGGTCCTGGTGGACGCGTCCGTCGCCGAGGAGTTCACCGAGAAGTTCGTCGCCAAGGTCCGCACCCTCAAGGTCGGCGACCCGCGCGACCCGGAGACCGTCATCGGCCCGGTGATCAACAGCACCCAGGCCAACGCCGTCTCGGGCGCGGTCGAGCAGGCGCTCGCCGAGGGCGCCACGGCCCTGGTGCGCGGCCGCACCGACAACAACCTGGTCGAGCCGACCGTGCTCACCGACGTCCCCGCCGGCTCCTCCCTGCTCCAGCAGGAGATCTTCGGCCCGGTCGTCTTCCTCGTCCCCTTCGACGGCGAGGAGGAGGCGGTCCGGATCGTCAACGACACCCCGTACGGGCTCAGCGGTGCCGTCCACACGGGGGACATCGAGCGGGGTGTCGCCTTCGCCCAGCGGATCGAGACCGGCATGTTCCATGTGAACGACGGCACGGTCCACGACGAACCGCTCGTCCCCTTCGGCGGCGAGAAGCACTCCGGCATCGGCCGGCTGAACGGCGAGACGACGCTGGAGGCCTTCACCACCCTCAAGTGGATCTCCGTGCAGCACGGCCGCAGCCGGTTCCCGTTCTGATCCCGCACAGCGGACAGGATCTGACCTAAAGGGCCCGTAGCGTCGTTCGTGTCAGGCGGAAGAACCCCATGAAGGGCGGCAGGCCATGGTCATGCACGTACCGGCGGAGGCGAAGGGCGACGAGCGAGGGGCGCTGCTGGCGTTCCTGGAGGAGCAGCGGGGCGGGATCCGCCGTTCCCTGCTCGGGCTCACCGAGGAGCAGGCCCGCACCCGTCCCAGCGCCAGCGAACTGTCCCTCGGCGGCCTGCTCAAGCATGTCGCCGAGGTCGAGCAGAGCTGGATCGCCCGGGCTCGGCAGGAACCCCCGGCGGTCCACCGCGACCAGTCGAACTGGCACGAGTGCTTCCAGCTGGGCGACGACGAGACGGTCGCCGGGCAGCTGGCGTACTGGGAGCAGGTCGCCGCCGAGACCGAGAAGCTCATCCGCTCGGCGCCGAGCCTGGACGACACCTTCCCGCTGCCGCCCGACCCCTGGTTCCCGCCGGAGGGCCGGGTCTCCCTGCGCTGGCTGTGTCTGCACCTCATCCGCGAGACCGCCCGGCACGCCGGCCACGCCGACATCATCCGGGAGTCCCTCGACGGCAAGACCGCCTTCGAGCTGGTGGCCGAGGCACAGGCCCAGGCCGGGCGGCCATAACCTGGGGGCATGTCAGCGATCCGTCTGCTCGTGCTCGGCGCGGTCCGCGGGCACGGGCGGGCCCACGGCTACCAGGTCCGCAACGACCTGGAGTACTGGGGCGCGCACGAGTGGTCCAACGCCAAGCCGGGCTCGATCTACCACGCGCTGAAGCAGATGGCCAAGCAGGGGCTGCTGCACGCGCACGAGACCGCGCCGTCCACGGCGGGCGGGCCGCCGCGCACGGAGTACGAGATCACCGAGCGGGGCACCGAGGAGTACTTCACCCTCCTCAGACAGGCGCTGGTGACCCACGACCGCGGCATCGACCTCCTCTCCACCGCGCTCGGCTTCATGGTCGACCTGGACCGCGCGGAGGTCCTGGACCTGCTCCGCGAACGCCTGCGCCGCCTCGCCGAGTGGCGGGCCTCCGTCGCCGGGCACTACCTGCCCCGCGGCCGCCCCGGGGCACAGGGGCCCCAACGGGGGGACATGGAAAATATGGGGCCACCCGCCCCCCGCGGCGGCGCCCGGGGCGGGGGGTGTGGCGGGCCGGACCGCGCCGGGGGCGCCCCGGGGGGGGGGGGGGGTGGGGGGGGGGGGGGCGGGCGGGGGGGCGGGGGCGGGGGGCGGGGTCTT
>NZ_JBHXVE010000005.1:293234-322996 GCF_042672505.1 Streptomyces sp. NPDC127190 | reverse complement strand
TCGAGTTGCTCCAGCCTCTTCTCTCCCAGCCCCTCGTCCCCAGTCGTCGGCCGGTCGCCATCCCCTGTGGCGAGCCCCCGCCCGCCCCCAAACCGGCCCGGAGCAACTGGGCCACATCGGCGAGATCATGAACATGTGGCTCCACACGGCCGACGGCGAGGCCGCCTGGACCCAGGGCCTGATCGAGCGCGTCGAAGGCGGCGCCTACACCTTCGCCGGTGAGGGCGAGCCGTTCGTCGGCGTCCTCACCGAGGGCCAGGAGAACCCGTACGCGACGGGGGAGCGGCACCCGGACGACGACCGCTGACGCACAGGGTGCGCGGATGCCGGGAGACGGGTCCGGCCGCGGCCTAGGGCTTTTCTTCCGGAGAGGCCCTAGTGGTGGAAGCCGGTGGCCGCCGATCTGTCCCGGGTCAGGGGATGCTGCTGCCGGCGCAGCTCCGGCAGCAGCCTGGTCAGGTCCGCCACGAACAGCTCGGCCAGGTCGTGCGAGAAGCCGTTGCGGCACACGATCCGCAGCACCGACAGGTCCTCCCGGTTCGCCGGGAAGGTGTACGCGGGCACCAGCCAGCCGCTCTCGCGCAGCCGCCGGGAGACATCGAAGACGTCGTACGCCGAGACGCCGCCGTCCGTGGTGAACGCGAACACCGGCAGCTCGTCCCCGCGTGTCAGCAGCCGGAAGTCGCCGAGCGCCTCGATCCGGTCCGCGAGCGAGCGCGCCACGTCCCGGGTGGACTGCTGCACCGCGCGGTAGCCCTCGCGGCCCAGCCGCAGGAACGTGTAGTACTGCGCCACCACCTGCGCGCCGGGCCGGGAGAAGTTCAGCGCGAAGGTCGGCATGTCGCCGCCCAGGTAGTTGACCCGGAAGACCAGTTCCTCGGGCAGCGCCTCCGCGTCCCGCCACAGCGCCCAGCCGACGCCCGGGTACACCAGCCCGTACTTGTGCCCGGAGGTGTTGATGGAGGCCACGCGGGGGAGGCGGAAGTCCCACACCAGGTCCTCGTCCAGGAACGGCGCCACCATGCCGCCCGACGCCCCGTCCACGTGCACCGGGATGTCCAGGCCGGTCCGCTCCTGAAGGGCGTCCAGGGCCGCGCACAGCTCGGCGATCGGCTCGTAGGAGCCGTCGAAGGTGGAGCCGAGGATGCCGACGACCCCGATGGTGTTCTCGTCGCACAGCTCGGCCGCCGCCTGCGGGTCCAGATGGAAGCGGTCGCCCTCCATCGGCACCTGCCGGGCCTCCACCTCCCAGAAGTTGCAGAACTTGTCCCAGCACACCTGCACATTGACGCCCATGACCAGGTTCGGGCGGGCGCCCGGATACCGGTCGGCGTTCTTCCTGGCCCAGCGCCGCTTGAGCGCCATCCCGGCGAGCATGCAGGCCTCGCTCGACCCGGTGGTCGAACAGCCCACCGCGGCCGCCGGGTCCGGTGCGTTCCACAGCTCGGCGAGCATCGCCACGCAGCGCCGCTCCAGTTCGGCGGTGCGCGGGTACTCGTCCTTGTCGATCATGTTCTTGTCGCGGCACTCCGCCATCAGCACCCCGGCCTGCGGCTCCATCCAGGTGGTGACGAAGGTGGCCAGGTTCAGCCGGGAGTTGCCGTCCAGCATCAGTTCGTCGTGGACCAGCTGGTACGCCGTGGTCGGGGTCAGCGGAGCGTCCGGGAGCCGGTGTGTGGGCGGGGCTTCGATCATGCCGCCGACCGGGTCGGCCTCCCCGAAGAACGGGTTGACCGACATCGTTCGCTGCTGGTGCTTCTCGGGACCTTTGTGCAGGGCCATCAGCGCCTCCTCTCGGCCACCATAGGCGGACGGCGCGAACCCGGACATCCGGAATGACCCGGACCGGGGCCCGGTGACGACCCCGGACCGGGGATCAGGGACGCCCCGGACTTGCACCTCACGCGGCGTGAGGCCGCAGGGTGGAGCGCGTACCGACGACAAGGAGCGGAAAGTGAGCTACTCCGTGGGACAGGTCGCGGGGTTCGCCGGGATCACGGTGCGCACCCTGCACCACTACGACGAGATCGGGCTGCTCGCCCCGGGCGAGCGCACCCACGCCGGCCACCGGCGCTACACCGACGCCGACCTCGACCGGCTCCAGCAGATCCTGTTCTACCGCGAGCTGGGCTTTCCGCTCGACGAGGTCGCGGTCCTGCTCGACGACCCGGACGCGGACCCGCGGGAGCACCTGCGCCGCCAGTACGACGTGCTGACCGCCCGGATCGAGAAGCTCCGGAAGATGACCGCGGCCGTGGAACACGCCATGGAGGCACGCAAGATGGGCATCAACCTCACCCCCGAGGAGCGGTTCGAGGTCTTCGGGGACAAGGACCCCGAGCAGTACGCCGAGGAGGCCGAGGCCCGCTGGGGCGGCACCGAGGCGTACGCCGAGTCGCAGCGCCGGGCCGCCCGCTACACCAAGGAGGACTGGAAACGCGTCCAGGCGGAGATGGACGGCTGGCAGGAGCGGTACACCGCGCTGATGGCCGCCGGCGAGCAGCCCGGTGGCGGGGCGGCCATGGCCCTCGCCGAGGAACACCGGCAGCACATCACCCGGTGGTACTTCGAGGTCCCGTACGAGATGCACCGCTGCCTCGGCGAGATGTACGTCACCGACGAGCGCTTCAAGGCGTACTACGACGCCATGCGCCCCGGCCTGGCCGAGCACCTGCGCGACGCGATCCTCGCCAACGCCGACCGGCACACCGCCTGACCGGTCCGGGCCCGGGCACGGACGGGATCACACCCGGGGCTTCACTCCGGGTCCTTCACTCCCGGGCCACGACCACCGCGGTGCCGTAGGCGCACACCTCGGTGCCCGTGTCCGCGGCCTCCGTCACGTCGAACCGGAAGGCGAGCACCGCGTTGGCCCCACGCGCGCGTGCCTGCTCCACCAGGCGCTCCATGGCCTGGTTGCGGGTCTGCACGAGCGTCTTGGTGAGCCCCCTCAGCTCGCCGCCGATCATCGACTTCAGTCCGGCGCCGATCTGGCTGCCCAGGTGCCGGGAGCGGACGGTGAGTCCGAAGACCTCACCGATCACCTTCTGCACCCGGAATCCGGGCATGTCGTTCGTCGTCACGACCAGTACGTCCGGCTGGGGCTCCTGCCCGCCGCCGTAGTCCTCGAGTCCCATGACTCACAGGTTCGGCCCAGTCGTCCCACAGTGCATCCTGGAGACACCGGTGGAACCCGGGGCGGTCACCTCACGTTGATAGCTTTAGCGGCCGTACCTGGACGCCGCAGCCGCCTTCACCCCCTTCAGGAGCCCGGACCCGTGATGACACTCGCCCTCGGCCCCGCGTGGCTCACGCCGGACTATCTGATCTCGACATTCGGCCTGGTCGGCATCCTGGTGATCGTCTTCGCCGAGTCGGGCCTGTTCGCCTTCCTGCCCGGCGACTCCCTGCTGTTCACGGCGGGTCTGCTGGTCGCCGACGGCAAGTGGATCCACCAGCCCCTGTGGCTGGTGTGCACCCTGATCGTGGCGGCGGCGGTCCTCGGCGACCAGGTCGGCTTCCTGATCGGCAAGTTCTTCGGGCCCAAGTTGTTCAAGCGGCCCAAGTCCAAGATCTTCAAGCAGGAGAACCTGGAGAAGGCGCACGAGTTCGTCGAGAAGCACGGCCCCAAGGCCATCGTCCTGGCCCGGTTCGTGCCGATCGTGCGCACCTTCGCCCCGATCATCGCCGGCGCCGGCCGCATGAAGTACCGCACGTTCTTCACGTACAACGTGATCGGCGGCGCCATGTGGGGCACCGGCGTCACGGTCGCGGGCTACTTCCTGGGCCAGATCGACTTCATCAAGAACAACGTCGAGGGCATCCTCGTCCTGATCGTCCTGATCTCGGTCATCCCGGTGATCTTCGAGGTCATGCGCGCCCGCAAGGAACAGCGCAACGCCCCGGCCGAACCCGAGCCCGCCCAGCAGCCGCCCGCCCCGCAGTACCAGCAGGCCCCGGCCATGGACGCCGCCACCACCCAGCTCCGCCGCATCGAGCCGGAGCAGCCCTACGAGCAGCCGTACGAGCAGCAGTACGGCTACCAGTACGAGCAGCAGCGGTCGCCCCAGCAGTCGCAGCCGCAGCAGCAGGACTGGGACCAGCAGTACTACGACCAGCAGCAGTACCCGCAGCAGCAGTACGGCCAGCAGCAGTACCCGCAGCAGCAGTACGGCCAGAACCAGCACGGCCAGAACCAGCACGGTCAGGATCAGTACGGCCAGCAGCAGTACGGCCAGCAGCAGTACGAGCAGAACCAGTACCAGCCGAATCCCTACGAGCAGGATCAGTACGAGCAGGGCCAGTACGAGCAGGGCCAGCAGCCCTACGGCTACCGCCAGCAGTAGGCGCCGGGCGCCGGACCGCGCCTAGAAGCCGCGCGTGCGCTTGGCGGCCCGCCGCTTGCCGGCGGAGCCGACCCGCAGGAACAGCCGGAACACCTCCGAGCCCAGGTTCACGCCGATCGCGATGGCCATCGCCAGGGACGCCGCGTTGGCCAGCGACACCAACCCCTTGTCCACCTGGTTCTGGGCCATGTTCAGCAGCCCGAAATAGGTGGCCGAGCCGGGCAGCAGCGGACCGATCGCCGCCGTCGTGAACGGCAGCGCCGAGGCGAACCGGTACCGCGACAGCAGCTGCCCGAACAGCCCCACCAGACCTGCCGCCACCGCCGTCGACGCCACCGGTGAGATGTCGGCGACATAGTGCATCGCGCCGTACACCGACCAGGCGACCCCACCGTTCAGGGTCACCCACAGCACGGTGGATCGTTCCTGCTGGAGCAGCACCGCGAACGTCAGCGACAGCACCATCGAGGCCGCGATCTGGATCAGCGGCCGCTGGGTGGGGTTCAGCGCCGCGTCCGGGTTGAGCTGGCCGCCGAGCTTCACGCCGAAGTACAGGACGATCAGTACCCCGGTGACGATGCCCACGAAGAAGTACAGGACTTCCAGCAGGCGGGCGGAGGCGGTGATGTAAAAGCCCGTCAGGCCGTCCTGGACGCCCGCCACCAGCGCCCGCCCGGGCAGCAGCGCGAACAGCCCACCGGTGACCACGGCGGACGCCTTCACGTCCACGCTCGCCACCGCGAACGCCACCCCGATCGCGGCGGGCGGCATCGCGGCCACCGTGAACTGGTAGAACTCCGGCAGCCCGCGCCCGGCGCACAGCCAGGCCAGCCGGTCGCCGAGCATCGCGCCGACCGCCGCCGCGACGAACACCAGCAGGTCACCGCCGACCAGCACCGAGGCGGCACCGGCCAGCAGCCCGCTCGCCAGGGTCAGCGCCCAGCCCGGGTAGGGGTGCCGGTTGCGGCGGATCTCCGCCAGGCGCCCGTACGCCTCCTCCAGGGAGACATGGGTCTCCGCGTCGGTCAGGTCGTCCACCAGCCGGAACACGGCGGCCAGACGCGTGTAGTCGGTGCCCCGCCGCCGTACCGTGCGGGACGCCGTCACCGGGTCCTCCACCAGGGACGGCTGGTGCGAGATCGACAGCAGCGTGAAGGTGACGTTGGGCTCGCAGCGGTCCAGGCCGTAGGAGCGGCACACCGCGAACATCGCGGCCTCCACGTCCTCCGCGCCCTCGCCGCCCGCCAGCAGCAGCTCCCCGATACGCAGCGTCAGGTCGAGCACGCGCGGGACCGCCGGGCCGCCCTCCTCCTCCCGCTGCACCGGCTCCGGCGCCGGCCGCTCGGCCACCGGCATGCGCAGCATGGTGCGCATCCGGTCCTGCCAGGGGGCGTCCTTGACCAGGCTGACCAGCGGCACCCCGGCGGCCGGGGTGAAGGCGGCCGGCGCGTTCCTGCTGCTGTAGGTGCTCGGCAGGGTGAACGCCGACCCCTCCGGCTCGGCCCCCGGCGGCTGCGGCGGCTCCAGACCCTTCGGCACGGCGAACTCGGAGGTCGTCTCCGGCTCCGTGACCGCCTTGGGGACGTCCAGGCCCTTGGGGAGGGCGAACTCGGACGTGATCTCCGGGTCGTACCGCGCCTCGTCGGACCGGGGTTTGCGGTCCTCCGCCTCCGTCACCTCGCACCGCTCCCTGAACGACACATTCCGCCTGCCCCAGTATGCGCACGGACAAGCGAACGGGCCGCACGCGTGCGCGTACGGCCCGTCTCCTTACGCGAGCGGGGGCTCAGTGGCCGCCCTGCTCCTTGAAGCGCTTGTACGACCGCTCGATCTCCACCTCGGCGTCCGCGCGGCCCACCCAGTTGGCACCCTCGACCGACTTGCCGGGCTCCAGGTCCTTGTAGACCTCGAAGAAGTGCTGGATCTCCAGGCGGTCGAACTCCGACACGTGGTGGATGTCCCGCAGGTGCTCCACGCGCGGGTCGGTGGACGGCACGCACAGCAGCTTGTCGTCGCCGCCGGCCTCGTCCGTCATCCGGAACATGCCGATGGCGCGGCAGCGGATGAGGCAGCCCGGGAAGGTCGGCTCGTCCAGGATGACCAGCGCGTCCAGCGGGTCACCGTCCTCGCCGAGGGTGTTCTCGACGAACCCGTAGTCGGTCGGGTATGCGGTCGAGGTGAAGAGGCGACGGTCCAGGCGGATCCGACCGGTCTCGTGGTCCACCTCGTACTTGTTGCGCGAACCCTTCGGGATCTCGATCGTGACGTCGAACTCCACCGGTGGCTCCTCCATGATCAGCACATCGTTCTGGTGGTTAAGTGTCCCTCACGCAGGTGTGTGATCGCGAAAGGGGCTGGTGGTCGTGCCAGAGCTGAGGCCGTGGCGGGCCGCGAGACCGCAGATGGCGCGGGTCGCGAACGCCGTACGACCACGTCTGGTACGCGCCGTCACGGCCACGAAACCGCGGCTCGCGCGGTTGACGCGGTCGGTACGGCCGCTGCTCGCCGGCCTCCCCCGGACACGCACCCTCAGGACCTGGCAGTACACCGCGGGCGCCGCCACCGCCGGCCTGGCACTGGCCGCCGGTGTGGTGACCGCAGCGGGCCCCTGGGAGGCCAACGGTCAGCGTACGGCCGAGCGGGACCGGGCGGTCGCCCTGGAGCGGGCAGGTGGCGCAGATCACGGCGCCGGTACGGCCGTGGGCGCGCCCCGGCCCGCCCCGAGCGCCCCACCCGTCCTGGTGGCCCTGGACGGCCCCACGAGCGCCGTGGACACCCGGGAGGCCCCTCCGGGCGGTAAGGCCCTCCCGGACGTCCTGAGGCCCCTTCTGGGCGTCTCCGCGCTCGGCGACAGCCACGCGGCCGCCGTCCTCGACATGACGACCGGCAAGCTGCTCTACGGCAGCGACCCCGGCAAGGCCCTCACCCCCGCCTCCACCACCAAGATCGCCACCGCCGTCGCCGCCCTGTCCGCCCTCGGCCCCGACCACCGCTTCACCACGCGCGCGGCCCTCGAACCCGACACCGGGGAACTCGTCCTGGTCGGCGGCGGCGACCCCACCCTCACCGCGCACCGCAACGCCGACGGCTGGGCCAGCCTGCGGACCCTGGCGGCGGACACCGCCACGGCCCTGCACAAGCGCGGCATCCGCAAGGTCACGCTGTCCTACGACACGACCCTCTACAGCGGCCCGGCCCTGCACCCCATCGGCGTCAACGACAACCTCGCTCCCGTCACCGCCCTCGCCGCCGACGAGGGCCGCACCGACGACTCCACCAGCGGCCCGGCGGCCCGCGTCGCCGACCCGGCCGCGGACGCGACCTCCCGGTTCGCCGGCTTCCTCAAGGACGCCGGCATCGCGACCACCCCGCCCGGCCCCTCCAAGGCCAGCACGCGCGCGGAGACCCTCGCCGCGGTCGCCTCGCCCCCGCTGTCCGCCGTGGTCGAGCGCATGCTCACCAACAGCGACAACGACATCGCCGAGGCGCTGGCCCGCCAGACGGCCCTCACCAGCGGGCAGCCCGGCAGCTTCACCGGCGGCGCGAAGGCGATCGCCGCCCGGCTGACCAAGCTGGGCCTGCCCATGGCCGGCGCGTCCTTCCACGACGGCAGCGGCCTCGACCGCGCCGACCGGCTGACCCCCGAGCTGCTCACCGGCCTGCTGGCCACGGCCGGCGACCCCGACCGCCCCGGCCTGCGCCCCGTCCTCACCGGCCTGCCCGTGGCCGCCTTCACCGGCACCCTCGCCGACCGCTACACCGAGGGCGCGGCCGGTCTCGTACACGCCAAGACCGGCACTCTGACCGGCGTGAACACCCTGGCCGGCACGGTCGTGGACGCCGACGGCCGGCTCCTGGCCTTCGCCTTCATGGCCTCGGGCACGACCGACCCCCAGGCGGCCCAGGCCGCCCTGGACCGAACGGCGACGGCGCTGGCCGGGTGCGGCTGCCGGTAGCCCCCCGGGATGGAGGGCGGGCGCGTCCGCACAACTCCGCCTGCGCGGTCCGATGTCGCCGACGTCGCCGACGTCACGGCCTGCCCCCGACGGCGGGCCTCCCGTACGGTTGACACCATGACTGGCTTCGGTGGCACCGCATCTCCCGGGATGGTCGACTGGAACCTCGCGGTCGCGACCGCGACACGGCTCGTACGACCGGGCCCCGACGTCAGCCGCGACGAGGCCAGGGCCGTCGTCGCGGAACTGCGCCGGCATGCGAAGGCCTCGGAGGAACACGTCCGGGGCTTCACCCGTCTGGGCACGGAGGAGACCCACGACACCCCGGTCCTCGTCGTCGACCGCCCCGGCTGGGTCCGGGCCAATGTGGCCGGCTTCCGGGAGATCCTCCGGCCGCTGCTGGAGAAGATGCAGGAACGCCGCTCCGGCAGCCCGGGCAGCGCCGTCCTCGGCACCGTCGGCGGCAAGGTCACCGGCGTCGAGCTGGGCATGCTGCTGTCGTTCCTGTCCTCCCGGGTCCTCGGCCAGTACGAGACCTTCGCCCCCGCCACCCGCGACCTCCCGGCCGGCGAGAACGGCGGCGGCCGGCTCCTGCTCGTCGCGCCCAACATCGTCCACGTGGAGCGCGAACTCGACGTCGAGCCGCACGACTTCCGGCTGTGGGTGTGTCTGCACGAGGAGACCCACCGCACGCAGTTCACGGCTGTGCCCTGGCTGCGTGACCATCTCGAGGGCGAAATCCAGTCGTTCTTGGCGGAGACCGACGTCGACCCGATGACCTTCCTGGAGCGCATCCGGGAGGCCGCGCAGTCCCTCGCCGGCGGCCGCCCCGAGGCCGAGGAGGACGACGGCGGCCGTTCCTTCGTCGAGCTGGTGCAGACCCCCGCCCAGCGGGAGATCCTCAGCCGCCTCACGGCCGTGATGTCCCTGCTCGAAGGCCATGCCGACTACGTCATGGACGGCGTCGGACCCAGCGTCGTACCGACCGTCGCGGAGATCCGCGAGAAGTTCCAGCAGCGCCGCGCGAAGGGCGCCTCCCGGCTCGACATGGCCCTGCGCAAGCTGCTGGGTCTGGATGCCAAACTGAGGCAGTACCGGGACGGCGAACGCTTCGTCCGGGCCGTCGTGGACCAGGTCGGCGTCGACGGCTTCAACCGCGTGTGGACCTCGCCCAACACCCTTCCCACCAAGGCGGAGATCGCCAAACCGGCGGACTGGGTCGCGCGGGTGCACCGCAAGGCCGAGTCGTGAACCTCCGTGAGCGGGGTGACACGAATCCGGCCGACGGCAGGCGAACGCCCCTTCAATCACCCGTCCGAGGGACCGTGGGGCTTGCGTAGGCGTGCGATGCTCAGGGAACGCCCCGGTTCTGTCACCATCTACACACTCTGAGTGACGGCCTCGGGCTCACCCCCCGAAAAAACCATGAAGGGAACCGGACATGGGTCCCCATCCTGCGGTCGCGGCGATACGCCTGGCGGTTCGCCGCGTGCTCCACGACATCCTGAACGACCACCAGACCTCCGGCGCGCTTCCCCGCCCGCACGCCCCCGGCGCACACCCGGACCGGACGGCCGAGCGGCCCCCCTCCCCGCTCGTCCTCGTCGCGTGCTCCGGCGGCGCCGACTCCATGGCCCTCGCCTCCGCCCTCGCCTTCGAGGCCCCCCGGCTCGGCATCCGCGCGGGTGGCGTCACCGTCGACCACGGCCTCCAGCCGGGCTCCGACCTGCGGGCCGACGAGGTCGCCCTGCGACTGCGCGGCCTCGGCCTCGACCCCGTCGAGTCCGTCGCCGTCACCGTGGGCCGCGCAGGCGGACCCGAAGCCGCCGCCCGCGACGCCCGCTACGCCGCCCTCGACACGATCGCCGAACGCCACGGCGCCGCCGCCGTCCTGCTCGGCCACACCCGCGACGACCAGGCCGAAACCGTCCTGCTGGGGCTCGCCCGCGGCTCCGGCATCCGCTCCCTGTCCGGGATGGCCGCGGTCTCGGGGGCCGGCGGCCGTTACCGGCGCCCCTTCCTGGAACTGGACCGGCAGACCGCCCGCAAGGCCTGCATGGTCCAGTCCCTGCCGGTCTGGGACGACCCGCACAACGCCGACCCCGCCTACACCCGGTCCCGGTTGCGCCACGAAGGCCTGCCCGCCCTGGAGAAGGCCCTCGGCAAGGGCGTCGTCGAGGCGCTCGCCCGCACCGCCCAGCTCTCCCGCGACGACGCCGACGCCCTCGACGCCTGGGCCAGCCAGGCCGAGTCCGCCGTACGCGACGCCACCGGCCTGCTGGAGTGCGCCAAGCTCTACGCCCTGCCGCCCGCCGTACGCCGCCGCATCCTGCGCCGGGCCGCCATCGAGGCCGGTGCCCCGGCCGGGTCGCTGTTCGCCCGCCACATCGAGGAGGTCGACCGGCTGATCACCGGTTGGCGCGGCCAGGGGGCCATCAATCTCCCGGGCAAAGTCGTGGCTCAGCGACAGGGTGGCAGACTGGTGATTCGGCAAGGCTGAATCCCGACCCCGCGGAGCGATCCTCCGGCGGCCGGTCCGGGGCAGCCGGGCGGCCGCACACGCGGCCGGAGCCAGAGGCCGTGCGTACGGCCGTAAGTGCGGGACGACCGAAAGTGATGCGGGTGGACGCGAAAGACATGGGTGCCGACCTCCAGCAGGTACTCATCACCAAGGAAGAGATCGACGCCAAGCTGGCCGAGCTGGCCGCGAAGATCGACGCGGAGTACGCGGGCAAGGACCTGCTGATCGTCGGCGTCCTCAAGGGCGCGGTGATGGTCATGGCCGACCTCGCCCGGGCGCTGTCCACCCCCGTCACCATGGACTGGATGGCCGTGTCCTCGTACGGCGCGGGCACCCAGTCCTCCGGTGTGGTGCGGATCCTCAAGGACCTCGACACCGACATCAAGGGCAAGCACGTCCTGATCGTCGAGGACATCATCGACTCCGGCCTGACCCTGTCCTGGCTGATCAACAACCTCGGCTCGCGCGAGCCCGCCTCTCTTAAGGTGTGCACGCTGCTGCGCAAGCCCGACGCCGCCAAGGTCGCCATCGACGTCGAGTGGGTCGGCTTCGACATCCCGAACGAGTTCGTCGTCGGCTATGGCCTCGACTACGCGGAGAAGTACCGCAACCTGCCGTTCGTGGGGACGCTCGCGCCCCACGTCTACGGCGGCTGAAGCCCGTCCGGGGCACGGGAGGGACTGGTTCGGCCGCTCGCTGAGCCAGTCGGCCCAAACCCGGTAGGACGATCGGGAACCCCGGCGGGTTCCGTCCCGTTGAAGCATGCAGGGACGGGAACTCCAGGCCGTTCGAAACGCTTTCGTGCAGCTTCGGACCGCCACGCTGGGGTACCGTCAGAAGAACTGTCTTATCAAACTCACTATGGCAGGAGGGACGGGGCGGCACCGCTCCGTATGGATGGACGTGAAGCGATACTTCCGTGGGCCGGTCATGTGGATCGTGCTGGCCGTCCTTGCCGTGGTCGTGTTGATGCAGGTCGTCGGCGGGACCGGCGGCTACAAGACGGTGGACACCGGCCAGGTCGTGGCGGCGATCAGCGACAACAAGGTCCAGTCGGCCAAGATCACCACTGGTGACGAGCAGAACATCAAGGTGACGCTCAAGGACGGCGTCAAGGTCGACGGCAGCTCGAAGATCCAGGCGAGCTACATCGGCGACCAGGGCGTGACCATCGCCGGCATGCTCCAGGACAAGTACCAGCACAAGCAGGTCCCGGACGGGTACACCGTCTCGCCGACCAAGCAGAACCAGTTCGTCAGCGTCCTGCTCTCCCTGCTGCCGTTCGTCCTGATCGTCGTCGTCTTCCTGTTCCTGATGAACCAGATGCAGGGCGGCGGCTCCCGGGTGATGAACTTCGGGAAGTCCAAGGCCAAGCTCATCACCAAGGACACCCCGAAGACGACCTTCTCCGACGTCGCCGGCTGCGACGAGGCCGTCGAGGAGCTCCACGAGATCAAGGAGTTCCTCCAGGAGCCGGCCAAGTTCCAGGCCGTCGGCGCCAAGATCCCCAAGGGCGTGCTGCTCTACGGCCGCCCGGGTACCGGCAAGACCCTGCTCGCCCGCGCGGTCGCCGGCGAGGCGGGCGTCCCCTTCTACTCGATCTCCGGTTCCGACTTCGTCGAGATGTTCGTCGGTGTCGGTGCCTCCCGAGTGCGCGACCTGTTCGAGCAGGCCAAGGCGAACGCCCCGGCGATCGTCTTCGTCGACGAGATCGACGCGGTCGGCCGCCACCGCGGCGCCGGCCTCGGCGGTGGTCACGACGAGCGCGAGCAGACGCTGAACCAGCTGCTGGTCGAGATGGACGGCTTCGACGTCAAGGGCGGCGTCATCCTGATCGCCGCCACCAACCGGCCCGACATCCTCGACCCGGCGCTGCTGCGTCCCGGCCGCTTCGACCGGCAGATCGCGGTCGACCCGCCGGACCTCCAGGGCCGTCTGGAGATCCTCAAGGTCCACCAGAAGGGCAAGCCGGTCGCGCCCGACGTCGACCTGGCGGCCGTCGCCCGTCGCACCCCCGGTATGACCGGTGCCGACCTGGCGAACGTCCTCAACGAGGCGGCTCTGCTGACCGCCCGCAGCGACCAGAAGCTGATCGACAACAAGGCGCTGGACGAGGCGATCGACCGCGTGGTGGCCGGCCCGCAGAAGCGGACCCGGATCATGTCGGACAAGGAGAAGAAGATCACCGCGTACCACGAGGGCGGTCACGCCCTGGTCGCGGCGGCCTCGCCGAACTCCGACCCGGTCCACAAGATCACGATCCTGTCCCGGGGCCGCGCCCTCGGCTACACGATGGTCCTGCCGGACGAGGACAAGTACTCCACCACGCGCAACGAGATGCTCGACCAGCTGGGCTACATGCTGGGCGGCCGCGCGGCGGAGGAGCTGGTCTTCCACGACCCGACCACCGGTGCCGCGAACGACATCGAGAAGGCCACCAACCTGGCCCGCGCGATGGTCACGCAGTACGGCATGACCGAGCGGCTCGGCGCGATCAAGTTCGGCGGCGACAACAGCGAGCCGTTCCTGGGCCGTGAGATGGCGCACCAGCGCGACTACTCGGAAGAGGTCGCCGCCCTGGTGGACGAAGAGGTCAAGAAGCTCATCGAGAACGCGCACAACGAGGCCTGGGAGATCCTGGTCGAGAACCGCGACGTGCTCGACAACCTGGTCCTGGCCCTCCTGGAGAAGGAGACGCTGGGCAAGGAGGAGATCGCCGAGATCTTCGCCCCCGTCGTCAAGCGCCCGCCGCGGCCCGCGTGGACCGGCTCCTCGCGCCGTACCCCGTCCACCCGCCCGCCGGTGCTCTCCCCCAAGGAGCTGGCACTGACCAACGGTGCGAACGGCTCGACGGCCTCGATCAGCACGGTCAAGTCCACCGCCACGGAGTCCGCTCCGCTGACGGACCAGACCCCGGAGGACCGCCCCGAAAGCTGACGGCTTTCGGCCAAACCGGCCTGGAATGACTGCCGCGCCCATCAGGTTCTAGCCTGGTGGGCGCGGCGTCGTATGTCCGCAGACGCACGCATGGCCGCCGCCATGCGCGACAGCACAGGAGCGAGGAACCAGATGACCGACCCAGTGACGCTGGACGGTGAGGGCCCCATCGGCGAGTTCGACGAGAAGCGCGCCGAGAACGCCGTACGGGAGTTGCTGATCGCGGTCGGCGAGGATCCGGACCGGGAGGGCCTCAGGGAGACGCCGGCGCGGGTGGCGCGGGCGTACAAGGAGATCTTCGCGGGGCTGTGGCAGAAGCCCGAGGACGTGCTGACGACCACGTTCGACCTGGGCCACGACGAGATGGTCCTGGTGAAGGACATCGAGGTGTACAGCACCTGTGAGCACCATCTGGTGCCCTTCCGGGGAGTGGCCCACGTCGGGTACATCCCGTCCGGCACCGGAAAGATCACCGGCCTGTCCAAGCTGGCCCGGCTGGTGGATGTCTATGCCCGCCGGCCGCAGGTGCAGGAACGACTCACCACCCAGATCGCCGACTCCCTGATGGAGATCCTGGAGCCGCGCGGGGTCATCGTGGTCGTCGAGTGCGAGCACATGTGCATGTCCATGCGCGGCATCCGCAAGCCGGGCGCCAAGACCATAACCTCGGCGGTGCGCGGTCAGCTCAGGGACGCGGCGACGCGGAACGAGGCCATGAGCCTCATCATGGCGCGCTGAACCTCCCCGAAGGGACCGGCGGCTCAGGCCGCCGGTTCGGCGCCGGGGCGGTCCTGGTCCTCGTCCTCCGGGAGCTTGCAGACGCGCTCCAGGAAGAGGGCGGCCGCTATCACGCCGATGCCCGCCAGGACCGAGAAGCCGGCGTAGAAGGCCTGGTCGCGGCGGGCGGGGATGTCCAGCAGCTCCAGCAGGAAGACCCCGATGCCGCCGTACACACCGGCGACGAGCGCGGCGACCAGGGCGCTGGACTGGCCGAAGACGACCGCGCGGGCGGCCATCAGCGGGTCGACGGCCTTGGCGCCGGGGCGGCGCTCGCGCTGGGCCTTCAGCCGACTGCGCAGCGAGAGGGCCGTCGCCAGCAGCACCACCGCGATCAGGGCGAGGACGATGGGGGCGGCCAGCGGGACACTGGGCAGGGTCCCGATCGAGTTCCAGAGGCGGGCGCCCGCCCAGGACAGGACTCCGGCCACGACGAACACGCCGACCAGCACCCTGATGCGCAGCTCTCTCACGGTGTCCCTTCAGTTCCCCCGGACCGCCCCGGACCGCGGCCTTCCCGACCTTGCCGTCTTGACCTTAACGACTATTCGGGCAGTCGGAGTTCCAGGTCCTCGCGAGGTGCCACGCCCTCGCGGGTGACGGACGTCAGCAGGGCGGCCACCGCGCCGCGGCCGGGCAGCTGGGCCTCGGGGTCCACGTCGTGCCACGGGGCGAGCACGAAGGCGCGCTCGTGGGCGCGCGGGTGGGGCAGGGTGAGGTGCGGGTCGTCGGAGGTGACATCGGCGTAGGCGACGATGTCGACGTCCAGGGTGCGCGGGCCCCAGCGCTCGTCGCGGACCCGGTTGAAGGCCTCCTCGATGGCGTGCGCCCGCTCCAGCAGCGAGGCGGGGGGCAGCGTCGTCTTCAGGGCCACGACCGCGTTGAAGTACGAGGGCTGGCTGCCGGGCGCCACGCCCCAGGGCTCCGTCTCGTACACCGGGGAGACGGCTTTCACGCGCACACCCGGGGTGTCCTCCAGCGCGTCCACGGCGCCCTGGAGGGTCTCCAGGCGGTTGCCGAGGTTGGAGCCGATGGAGATGACGGCCCACTGGGGGTTGTGCAGGGTGGTGTCGGCGGCGTCCACCGTCTCGACGACCGAGGCGGGCACCGGCTGGACGGTCGGGTCAGGGCGACCCTGGACGAAAGGTCGGGTCATACTCGGCTCCGGGTGATGGTGACGGTCACGTCGTCGAAGGGCACGGTGATCGGCGCGTCCGGCTTGTGGACGCAGACCTCGACCTCCTGGACCCCTTCGTGCTTCAGGCAGGTCTGGGCGATCCGCTCGGCGAGCGTCTCGATGAGGTTCACCGGCTCGCCCTCGACCACGGCCACGACCTCCTCGGCCACGATGCCGTAGTGCGCGGTCTTCGTCAGGTCGTCGTCGGCCGCGGCCGGCCGGGTGTCCAGGCCGAGGACGAGGTCGACGATGAAGGTCTGGCCCTCCTCGCGCTCCTTGGGGAACACACCGTGGTGCCCGCGGGCCTTGAGGCCGCGCAGCGCGACACGATCCACGCGAATCACTCCTGCAATCGTCGGGAACGGCCGGGCCGTACCGCGTGCGGGCGGTACGCCGGCCTTGGACGAATCTACCTGCGGGCGCCGACACAGCCGGGCGACGGGGGGACGGGGCCGTGTCCGACCACGAGCGTTCATCTCGTGTTTCCCCCGGGAAACCCGGCCGTGCCAGGGCTGGTAGCCGCTCCTACCCCGGGGTAGGTGATTCCAACCACTTCCCGGTCCGTCTACCCACCCGGACCGTGCTCAGGCGAGGGTGCCGTCGTCCGGGTTCACGCCGTTCACGCCGTCGCTCTCGTCCTCGTCGTCGCTCTCCGCGAGGACGGGTGAGGCGTGGTGCGACCAGAGCTTCCAGCCGGAGGGCGTGCGCCGGAACACGTTCGTGGCGACGACGAGCTGGCCGACGAGCGGGCCCAGCTCCGAGCCGTCCGCGGGGGCGGGGCCGCCGCTGAGGATGTTCTCGGTGCAGGTGACGAGCGCGGTGTCGCCGGTGACGGAGACATGCACATCGGTGAGGAAGAACTGGATGTAGTCGGTGTTGGCCATGATCAGGGCGTACGACCTGAGGACCTCGCCGCGGCCGGTGAGCACCGGCCAGCCGGGGTGTACGCAGGAGATCACGCCGGTGTCCGCCGGGTCGTGGTACTCCTCGTCCACGCCCAGGTCGGCCGGGGTGAGCCAGAGGGAGGTGACCTCCTCGAAGTCGCCGCGCTCGAGTGCCTCGTAGAAGGCGGTGTTGGCGGCCTCCACCTGTTCGACGTCGGTGTGGGGGGCGCTCACCGCTTTCCTTCCGCCCCACGCTCGTCCTTCGCGCCCGGCGCCGGTCTCGTCGTACGCGCCCCTTCCACGGCCCGTGCGACCCGTACCGCGTCGGCGGTGGCGCGTACCTCGTGCACGCGGACGGCCCAGGCGCCGGCGTGCGCCGCGAGTGCGGAGACGGCGGCCGTGGCCGCGTCGCGCTCCCGGGCGGGCGGCGGTGCTCCGTCGGGGCCGGCCAGGACACGGCCGAGGAACCGCTTGCGGGAGGCGGCGACCAGCAGGGGGTGGCCGAGGGCGCGCAGCCGGTCGAGGTGGGCGAGGAGGACGAGGTCGTGGTCGGCCTCCTTGGAGAAGCCGAGACCGGGGTCCACGACGATGCGGTCGGGGGTGACACCGCCCGCGAGAACGGCCTCCACGCGCGCGTGCAGTTCGTCCACGACCTCGGTGACGACGTCCTCGTACGCGCCGCGGACGTTGCCGCCCTGGAGGAAGCCGCGCCAGTGCATGACGACGAAGGGGGCGCCGGCGTCGGCGACCACCGGGATCATCGCGGGGTCGGCGAGGCCGCCGCTGACGTCGTTGACGAGGGCGGCACCGGCCGCGAGGGCCTGTTCGGCGACGGAGGCGCGCATGGTGTCGACGGAGACGACGACGCCTTCGGAGGCGAGGCCGCGGACGACCGGGACGACCCGCCGCAGTTCCTCGGCCTCGTCCACGCGCGTGGCGCCCGGACGGGTGGACTCGCCGCCGACGTCGACCAGGTCCGCGCCCTCGGCGGCCAGGTCGAGGCCGTGCTTGACGGCGAGGGTCGTGTCGAACCAGCGGCCGCCGTCGGAGAAGGAATCGGGGGTCACGTTCACGACACCCATGACCGCGCACCGGTCCCATGCCGGAAGGCCCGCCACTCGGCCGCGCCCGCTGAGGTTGTTCATACGTTCAGCGTAGGCCCAGGAGGCCGCCGCAACGCGCGGCGGCCCGGGGCCGTGGCTCAGGCCGCTCGGACGTCGTGTTCGGCCAGGGCGTGCGAGCAGGGGCGCGCGGCGGCCTTCCGGCGTCGGCGCAGGAAGCGCGGCAGCGGCACGGCGAAGTCGACGAAGCCCTCGGCCTGCATGGTGGCGAAGCCGATGCGGGGCAGGTCGGCGGTGGCGCGGTAGACGATGAACCGCGGTTCCCAGCGCGGCTGGAACTTGGCGTTGAACTTGTACAGCGACTCGATCTGGAACCAGCGCGAGAGGAAGACCAGCAGTCCGCGCCAGGCGCGCAGCACCGGTCCGGCGCCGATCTTCTCGCCGCGCGCGAGGGCGGAGCGGAACATGGCGAAGTTCAGCGAGACGCGGGCGATGCCGAACTTCGGGGCGGCCTGGAGGGCGGCGACGATCAGCAGCTCGTTCATGCCGGGGTCGGCGCTGCGGTCGCGGCGCATCAGGTCCAGCGAGACGCCGTCCGTGCCCCAGGGCACGAAGTGCAGGATCGCCTTGAGGTCGCCGTACTCGCCGGGCTCGTCGTCCTGCTTGTGCGCGGTGGCGATCAGGCAGTCGCCGTCGGAGGGGTCGCCGATGCGGCCGAGCGCCATGGAGAAGCCGCGTTCGGTGTCGGTGCCGCGCCAGTCCTCGGCCGCCCTGCGGACCCGCTCCAGTTCCGTCTCGCCGAGGTCACGGACACGCCGTACCCGGGTTTCGTAGCCGGCCCGCTCGATGCGCTTGACCATCTGGCGCACATTGCGCATCGCGCGTCCGGCGAGCGAGAAATCCGCTACGTCCACCACCGCCTCGTCGCCCAGCTCCAGGGCGTCCAGGCCGGTCTCGCGGGTCCACACCTCGCCGCCCGTCTCCGAGCAGCCGACCACGGCGGGGGTCCAGGAGTGGGCCTTTGCCTCGTCCATGAAGCGCTCGATGGCGCCCGGCCAGGCCTCGACGTCGCCGATCGGGTCGCCGCTGGCGAGCATCACGCCGGAGACGACGCGGTAGGTGACGGCGGCCTTGCCGCTGGGCGAGAAGACGACGGCCTTGTCGCGGCGCAGCGCGAAGTGGCCGAGGGAGTCGCGTCCGCCGTGCTTCTCCAGCAGGGCGCGGAGTTTGGCCTCGTCCTCCTCGGTCAGCCGGGCGGCCGGGTGCTCGGGGCGGAAGGCCAGGTAGATGGTGGTGACCGCGGTCAGCCAGCCGAGGGCGCCGAGGGACATGGCGACGGTCCAGGAGGTGTTGCCCTGGTAGTCGACCGGGCCCTCGAAGCCGAACAGGCCGTAGACGACGTGCGTCAGCCGATCGGCCAGGCTCGGGTCGCCGATCGTCCGGTGCGGGTGGACGCTGACGATGATGAGTCCGAGCACGAGGGAACCGGCGCTCATGAGGATGAAGTTCGCGAGGGCGCGCCACCGGCTGCGCGGGTCGGGCAGGGCCGCGAACTCGCTCCGGTGGACCAGCAGCGGCACCAGCAGTGCCAGCGCGATGAGCGCGCCGACGACCGAGTGCCGGTACGCGAACTGCGCCACCGCGCCGGCGGGGAGCAGGACCACCGCCGCGCGCCAGGCCCGGCGCTTGCGCCGTTTGAGGCCGTGCGCGAGCAGCAGCAGAAGGATGCCGGAGCTGAGCGACAGCGCCGCGGCGAAGGGGCCGAAGGAGCCGGGGAGCACCTCGGCCATGGCGTGCATACGACTGTGACGGAAACGCGGGAACACTCCGCCGGCGATGTCCAGGACGCCCACGAGAGTGGCGGCCCTGCCGACCAGAGCGGGTACGGCCTCGGGACGCGGGCCGCGCAGTATGCGCCGCGCCCGGCTTGATCGGCTCGGAACCCCGCCCGACATTTCCCCATCTATCCTGACAGACATCGCATCCCGTAGTTCTGCGAGAGACCTTGAACCCGGGCCCGAGCGGGCATCCGGCGACATTGCGCCCTCTAGGACGGTGTCTCGGGGAGAGAGGTTCACTCCCCTCCGGAAAGTCGGGTCAAAGGCCAAGGAAAGCCCCGGGCAAGCCCGCGCGACGAGGCGCGGGCGGCAACGGGCGGAAAGCGCAGGCAGGAAGAGCCATGGGACTCACGAGCAACAACGTGCTGCTGCTGGCGGTTCTCTTCGCCATTGTGCTGTTCGTCGGCACGGTGTGGCGGTGGCCGCGGCTGGCCCGGCAGAGCTGGCGGACCGTCATCGGGCGTGTCGGCCTGCTCCTTGCCACCCAGCTGGCCCTCTTCGCCTGCCTGGGCCTCGCGGTCAACCAGGCCTTCGGCTTCTACGCGAGCTGGGGGGACCTGCTGGGCACGGAGACCGACCAGGGGGTGGTGGTCGACCACTCGGCCAACGGCAGCACCGGCGGTCCCGTCCAGGTGGTCTCCACGGCGTCCGTGCCGGGCCAGAGCGGCTCGCGCCCGGAGGCGGGCGGGGAGATCCAGAAGGTGGACATCGTCGGCCGCAAGAGCCACATCGTGACACCGGCGTACGTCTACCTGCCGCCGGAGTACTTCCAGCCCCAGTACCGCACGCGTACGTTCCCGGCGGCCGTGGTGCTGACCGGCTACCCGGGGACGGCCCAGGCGCTGGTGGACAAGCTGCGCTATCCGCACACCGCGCAGCAGCTGGCCAAGGACGGCAAGATGCAGCCGATGATCCTGGTGATGCTGCGGCCGACCGTGGCGCCGCCGCGGGACACCGAGTGCGTCGACGTCCCGGGCGGGCCGCAGACGGAAACGTTTTTTGCGAACGATCTTCCGGAGGCGGTGCTCGCCCACTACCGGGTCGGCAAGCGGCCCGGCAGCTGGGGTCTCATCGGCGACTCCACGGGCGGCTACTGCGCGCTCAAGATCGCCATGCACCACCCGGGCGTGTACGCGGCGGCCGCGGGCCTGTCGCCGTACTACAAGGCGCCGATCGACCCCACCACCGGTGACCTCTTCCACGGCGACAAGACCCTGGAGAGCCGTGCCAACCTGTTCTGGCTCCTCAAGCACGAGGCCGCGCCGGACACCTCGCTGCTCGTGACCAGCAGCAAGGTCGGCGAGCACAACTACAAGTCCACGCTGAAGTTCATAGAGCGGGTGCAGGCCACCCATCTGACCCGGATCTCGTCGATCATCCTCGACAGCGGCGGGCACAACTTCAACACCTGGCGGCGCGAGATCCCGGCGACGCTGCAATGGATGAGCAGCCGGCTCGCCGACCGCTGAGCCGCGGTACGGCTGACACGCTGTGAACCCCGTTGCGTGGCCGGGTTTTTACGGGGCGGGGGCCCGCGATTCGCCTACGCGCGGTAAGTTTCTGGCCATGCCACGTGGACGCCACCGCCATTCCCCTCCCCTGCACCGGCTGTTGCCTCCGTCGGCGATCGCCGGTGTCTCCATCGTCTGCGCGCTGGGTCCCTGGGTGGTCTCCGAGGCCGCGGCGGTGCGTGCACTGGCCGCCGTCGCCGCGGTGACGGCCGTCACCGGCGCGTTCGTGATGCGCCGCTGGGACATCTACGCGGGCAAGCAGGTCGCCGACCTCACGCGCGCGCGTGCCGGTGACGAGTGGCGGTTCGAGGAGCGGGTCGCCGAGCTGGAGGCCGATCTCGAGGAGTCCCGCGAGCTGCGCGCGAAGCTGGAGCAGCGGCTGCGCGCCAAGCGTGCCGAGCTGGCGGGCCTGCGCAACGAGCACGCGGCCCTGCTGCGCCGGTACGCCACGGCGGAGACCGAGCGCGCGAGCGCCCTGGAGGGGCGCCGACGGCTGGAGATAGAGGCCGCGGTGCCCGCGCTGCCGCCCGCGCGGAGCAGCGAGAAGTCCGCCGGGGCCGGCGCGGCAGAGGGTGCCGCCGCCGCGTCACAGCCGGAGTCGTACGCGGTGTTCTCGCCCGAGGGCTCCCGGCTCTACCTGCGGGCCCTGACGGCGCTGGCGCGCTTCGGGGGGCAGGAGAGCGCCGGGGCGGACGCCGGTGCGCCCGGCCCGGACGCCGACGCGCCGGACGAGGACGGCCCCGACGGGGACGGCCCGGCCGGGGACCGTCCGGCCGGGGACACGCCGGTCGAGGACGGCCCGGCGGCCAAGGAGGACGGTCCGGCCGCCCAAGGGGCCGCCAAAGGGGAACAGGCCGCCGCAGACATGACGCCGGCCGCTCCGCAGGAGCACTCCGCGGCGCAGGACGGGCACCCGCGCGTGACCGCTGCCGTCGCCCTCCCGGCGCTTCCCCCGGCCGAGCCCGCCGACGCTCCTGCGCCTGCCGACGACGCCGCTGCGCCTGCCGAGGGTGCCAAGTCCGCCGGGCAGGCGCCCGCCGGGCACCTCGCCGTGCCGACCGCGGTGGCCGTCGTACCGGCGACGCCCGCGCGGCGCCCGGTCGCCGAGGGCGGCTTCGACTTCTTCGGCACCCAGAAGAGCGCCCCGAAGGCGGCGCTGGACTCCGTGCAGAACGAGGACCTCGCCGACGTCGTCGGCCAGGAGGCGCTCGCCGTGCACAAGGCGGAGGCGGAGGCCGCCTACAAGGCGGCCGGACCGCAGTCGCCGGCCGTCGGCCAGGTCATCGACCTGACGGCGCACGACGAGACCGAGCAGATCGACGTCCAGAGGCTGCGCAGCGCGGCTTCCTGAGGCTCACCGGACCGTCCGGCCGCCCCCTGGTGTCATCCGGTCATCCAGCGGTCCGGGCGGGCGTCCCGGCGGCCGGTGCGGGACCGCTCCGCCTGCTCCCGCAGCAGGCGTACGGCGTCCTCCGCGTCCCGCAGGCGGGCGGTGACGGTCTTGTCGGCTCCGGTGTCCACATGGACGTCGGCGAGCCCCCACAGCCGCTCCCACGGCCCCTGGGTGAGCCGTACGCTCTGCACCTTGGCGTGCGGGACCAGCGCGAGCCGGCGGCGCAGCAGGCCGTGCCGGGCGGCGAACACCGTGCCGGTGACCGCGAGGCGATGCCCGCGCCACCACACCGGCACGCACCACCGGGCCCGCCGCGGCGGCCGCGACAGCTCCTGAGGCACCGTCACCCCGGGCAGTATGCGCGCGAGGACCGACTCGGCCGCGGCGCGCGGAGCGACCGGTATCAGCACCGAGTTCTTGGACCCGGCCACGTCCAGCTCCACCCGCACCCAGCCGGGCCCCCGCCACAGCAGCGGCTCCACGAGCCGCACGGTCTGCACCCGGCCGGGCGGCACGGTCTCGTGCGCACGGTCGAGCAGTCCGTGGTCGATGCGCAGCCCGTCCGGGGACTCGCTCACCGCCCAGTCGAACTCGGTGACGAACCGCCCCGCGCTGCTCGTGCCGGCCGCGCCGAACAGCGGCAGGGCGCTGGCGACGACGGTCCACAGGTTGTGGGTGGTGAGCCACAGCACGGTCGGGACGACGAGGGCGGCGCACAGCGTGCCCCAGGTGGCGCCCGTCAGCAGCAGGGAGAACACCAGCATCCGCGGGGGCACGCGCAGCAGCTCGTACGCCGGCGCCTCGCCGACCTCGCGCGCCGTCTCCGGTGCGAAGCCCGCCGCGCGCGCGAGCAGCTCCGCGCGCAGGGCGCGCGCCTCCCGCTCGCCCAGGAAGGCCAGCTCGTCCTTGCTTTCGGTGCCGACGACGTCGATCCGCAGCTTCGCCACGCCGGCCACGCGCGCGAGGAGCGGACGGGAGACGTCCACCGCCTGGATGCGTTCCAGCCGGATGTGCGCGGTGCGCCGGAACAGCAGTCCCGTGCGGATGCGCAGCTCGGTGTCGGTGACCGCGAAGTGGGTGAACCACCAGGACAGGAAGCCGTAGAGGCCGGCCACCGGCACCAGCACCGCGAAACCCAGCGCCAGCATGGTGCCCGTCAGCTGGGCCAGCTGCTCCTGGGCGCTGGTCGGGTCGTGCACGACCCAGCCCATGACGACGGCGACCGGCGCCCACGCCCGCCGGAACGGCGTGACCGGGTGCAGCCGGCGCTCGGCCGCCGGCACGCGCTCCTCCGCTATGCCCGCGCCGGGGTCCGGGGCCGTCACAGGCCCGCCGATCGGGCCTCGCCCAGCTCGGTGAGGCGGTCGCGCAGCCGTTCCGCCTCGGCCGGGTCCAGGCCGGGGATGGTCGCGTCGGTGGCGGCGGCCGCGGTGTGCAGCTGCACGGTGGCCAGCCCGAAGCGCCGCTCCACCGGCCCGGAGGTGACCTCCACCAGCTGCATCCGGCCGTACGGCACCACGGTCTCCTCGCGCCACAGGACCCCGCGGCTGATCAGCAGGTCGTCGGCGCGCTCGGCGTACCGCCACGACCGCCAGTTGCGCTCCAGCAGCCGCCAGCACCACCCGGCGAACGCCGCCGGCAGCAGCGCCCAGGCCGCCCACCCGGGCCCCACCAGGAGGCCCAGCAGCAGCCCCGTGGCCAGGGCGAGCGCTCCCGTCCACATCACCAGCAGCAGTCGCCGTACGCGCAGCAGGCCCGGCGGCAGCCCCCGCCACAGCGGCTCGTCAGCGGCCGCCGCCCCCTCTTCCAGGCTCCCCGTTTCCATGGGCCAAGCGTACGTAAGGGAAACTGGGGCCATGACTCCTACGACGGAGACCACGGTCGGGATCGGTGGCGCGGCCGAGAGCACCGACATGGTGCTCAACATCGGCCCTCAGCACCCGTCCACGCACGGCGTGCTGCGGCTCAAGCTGGTGCTGGACGGGGAGCGCATCGTGCGCGCGGAACCGGTGATCGGCTATATGCACCGGGGCGCCGAGAAGCTCTTCGAGGCTCGCGACTACCGGCAGATCATCATGCTCGCCAACCGCCACGACTGGCTGTCGGCGTTCTCGAACGAGCTGGGCGTGGTCCTCGCCGTGGAGCGGATGCTCGGCATGGAGGTGCCCGAGCGCGCGGTGTGGACGCGCACGCTGCTCGCCGAGCTGAACCGGGTGCTGAACCACCTGATGTTCCTCGGCTCCTATCCGCTGGAGCTCGGCGGGATCACACCGATGTTCTACGCGTTCCGGGAGCGCGAGGTCCTCCAGAACGTGATGGAGGAGGTCTCCGGCGGGCGCATGCACTACATGTTCAACCGCGTCGGCGGCCTCAAGGAGGACCTGCCGGCCGGCTGGGCCACCCGCGCGCGCGGTGCCGTGGCCGCCGTGCGCTCGCGCATGGACGTCTTCGACGACCTGGTGCTCGGCAACGAGATCTTCCGGGGGCGCACGCGCGGGGTCGGGGCGCTCACGCCCGAGATCGTGCACGCCTATGGCGTGAGCGGGCCCATCGCGCGCGCCTCGGGCGTCGACTTCGACCTGCGCCGCGACGAGCCCTACCTGGCGTACGGCGACCTCCAGGACGTGCTGAAGGTCGTCACCCGCGACGAGGGCGACTGCCTGGCCCGCTTCGAGTGCCTGCTGGCGCAGACCCACAACGCGCTGGACCTCGCCGACGCCTGTCTGGACCGGCTCGCCGAGCTGCCGCCCGGGCCGATCAACCAGCGGCTGCCGAAGGTGCTGAAGGCGCCCGAGGGGCACACCTACGCGTGGACCGAGAACCCGCTCGGCATCAACGGCTACTACCTGGTCAGCAAGGGCGAGAAGACCCCGTACCGGCTGAAGCTGCGCTCGGCGTCCTACAACAACATCCAGGCGCTGACCGAGCTGCTGCCCGGCACGCTGGTGGCGGACATGGTGGCCATCCTGGGCTCGATGTTCTTCGTGGTCGGGGACATCGACAAGTAACCCGCACCGGCGGGGCCGGTCTCAGGCGAGCGGGTCCGTGATGCCGACCGGCTGGAGCAGCCAGCCGAAGTCGCCCAGGCCGCCCGCGGCGGTCAGCTCGGCGGCCTCGCCGGCGCTCGCGAGGGCGCGCACATAGGCCGCGGGGTCGGTGGAGGCCAGCGCGAGCGGGGGGCGTGCGCCGGTCAGGCCGAGGGCGTGCAGGGCGGCGCGCTGGGTGAGAAGGCGCGCGCCGGAGCGTGCACCGGCTCCGCGCGCCGTGGGTGCCGCCGCGCACGCGTCCAGCGCCACATGCGCCGTGATGTCGCACGACCCGTCCGGCACGGGAACCGTCTCGCGCCCCTCCCGGAAGCCGGTGAGCGTGCCGAACGGGGGGCGCGTGTCCCGGGTGTGCGCGTAGTCCACGGCCACCGCGAGCCCGCGCACCACCCGGCGCACGGCCGCCGCCCACGCCTCGTCGCGAGGCAGGCCGATCTCCGCGCGGAGCCCCTCCTCGGCCGGCAGCGGCCACCAGCGGGCGAGCCAGTCCGCGTCCGGCCCGGTCACCGGCTCGCCGAGCCGTTCGGCGCCGTCGGCGGCGACCAGGACCCGCCGGACCACGCCCGCGGAGTCCACCTCGGCGACGTCCACCGGCACGTTGTCCAGCCACTCGTTGGCGAACAGCAGCCCGGTCACGGCGGCCGGGGGCTCGCTCAGCCAGGCGATCCGCGCGTCCAGGCCGGGCGGGCGGTCGGCGATCTCCACCGCGTACCCGCGCGCGCGGGCCGCCACCTCGGCCGGCAGGGCGGCGAGCACCCCGGTGACCAGCTCGCCCCGGCCGGCTCCCAGATCGACGAAGTCCAGCACCGGGGGCCGCCCCAGCGCCTCGTCGACCCGGCACAGCAGCCGGGCCACGGCCTGCGCGAACAGCGCGGACGCGTGCACGGACGTACGGAAGTGGCCGGCCGGGCCCTCCGGGCGCCGGTAGAAGCCGCCGGGCCCGTACAGCGCCGCCTCGGCCGCCGACCGCCAGCCGTGTTCCGCGTGGAAGGCCTCCGCCCTCGTCTCCTCCGCCACGCGAACAGACTAGGCGCACGAATGATCACGCCCTCCACCTTGCGGAGTACGCGCACCGGCTGGGGATCGGCCCTCCGGTTGACCCCTGCACCCACCCGGTTTCCCTACTCTGGGTTACGTGCAGCGCCTCTATGACTTCCTCCGCCGCCACCCGACCTGGGTCGACAGCTTCTGGGCCGTCGTCCTGTTCGGGGTGTCCGGCGTGAGTGTGGTCGGCGCCAGCAGACAGCCCGACCACCACATGGAGGTGGCCGCCGGGCTGACGGTCTCCGCCGTGCTGTGCGTCGTCGTCATGCTGCGCCGCCGGTTCCCGGAGCCGATGCTGCTGCTCGCGCTCGCGACGGGGCTGGTCCAGCTGATCGCGGACATCGAGACGACGGCCGCCGACTTCGCCATGCTGGTGATCGTCTACACGGTCGCGGCAACCGGCGCGCGCTGGGCCTCCCGGCTCGCCCTGGGCGCGAGCCTGGTCGCGGCCACCCTGGCCCAGCTGCGCTGGCCCAACGAGCACGCCAGCTTCCTCGGCCATGTCGCGATCGTGGTCTTCCAGACGGTGCCCTTCGCGCTCGCCTGGGTGCTCGGCGACTCCATGCGCACCCGGCGCGCCTACTTCGCCCAGCTGGAGGAGCGCGCGGCCCGCCTGGAGAAGGAGCGCGAGGCACAGGCGAAGGTCGCGGTCGCCGCCGAGCGCGCCCGGATCGCGCGCGAGCTGCACGACGTCGTCGCGCACAACGTGTCCGTGATGGTGGTGCAGGCCGACGGCGCCGCCTATGTCCTGGACGCCGCCCCGGACCAGGCCCGCACCGCCCTGGAGACGATCTCCTCGACCGGCCGGCAGGCCCTCGCCGAGATGCGGCGCCTGCTCGGCGTGCTGCGCACCGGCGAGCACCAGGAGAGCGGGGAGTACGTCCCGCAGCCCGACGTCGAGCAGATCGACGAGCTGATCAAGCAGTGCCGCACCTCCGGTCTTCCCGTCGACTTCCGGGTCGAGGGCACGCCCCGCCCGCTGCCCAGCGGCGTGGAGCTGACCGCGTACCGGATCGTGCAGGAGGCGCTCACCAACACGCGCAAGCACGGCGGGCCGAACGCGGGCGCCAGCGTCCGGCTGGTCTACTTCGACGACGGACTCGGCCTGCTCGTGGAGGACGACGGCAAGGGCGCGCCGCACGAGCTGTACGAGGAGGGCGGCGCCGACGGGCAGGGGCACGGCCTGATCGGCATGCGCGAGCGGGTCGGCATGGTCGGGGGCACCCTGGACGCGGGCCCGCGCCCGGGCGGAGGATTCCGCATCAGCGCCCTGCTGCCGCTCAAACCGGCGCACTGATACCTCCGGCTCCGAACGAATTCCGAACGAAAGAGGCCCGATGACGATCCGTGTGATGCTCGTCGACGACCAGGTGCTGCTGCGCACCGGGTTCCGGATGGTGCTCGACGCCCAGCCGGACATGGAGGTCGTCGCGGAGGCGGGCGACGGTGTCGAGGCCCTCCAGGCGCTGCGCGCGACGGCCGTCGACGTCGTGCTGATGGATGTCCGCATGCCGAAGCTGGACGGCGTGGAGGCCACCCGGCGGATCTGTGCCGAGCCCGGCGCGCCGAAGGTGCTGATCCTGACCACGTTCGACCTGGACGAGTACGCCTTCTCGGGGCTGAAGGCGGGCGCCTCCGGCTTCATGCTCAAGGATGTGCCCCCCGGCGAGCTGCTGGCCGCGATCCGGGCCGTGCACAGCGGGGACGCGGTCGTGGCGCCCTCCACCACCCGGCGCCTGCTGGACCGCTTCGCGCCCATGCTGCCGTCCACCGGCAAGGAGCCCCGGCACAAGGAGCTGGAGCGGCTCACCGACCGGGAGCGCGAGGTGATGGTGCTGGTCGCGCAGGGCCTGTCCAACGGGGAGATCGCGGCCCGGCTGGTGCTGTCCGAGGCGACGGTGAAGACCCATGTGGGCCGCATCCTGACCAAGCTCGGGCTGCGCGACCGGGTGCAGGTGGTGGTGCTGGCGTACGAGACCGGGCTGGTGCGCGCGGGCAATCACGGCTGACCGGACCGCGGCGGTGCCCGGTCAGCGCAGGACGCCCTCGATGAAGTCGCTGCCCAGCCGGGCCACCGCGGGCAGGTCCAGCTGGTGGCGGACGTACCGGCCGTGCCGGCAGCTGGTGATGAGGCCGGCCTTCTTCAGCACCGCCAGGTGCCGGGATATCTCCGGGGCCGACAGGCCGTGCGCGTCGGCCAGTTCGCTGGTGCTGTGCGGGCCGCGCGCGAGGTCCCGGCACATCCGCAGCCGCGCCGGGTGGGCCAGCGCCTCCAGACGGCGGGTGAGCTGCTCCACGGTCGGCGCCCGGTGGCTCGGCGACCTGACGGGATAGCTGATCGCGGGCTGCCAGCCGTACCGGTGCAGGACCATCACATGGGGCCAGCCGAGGCTGGTCGGCATCAGGACCAGGCCGCCGTCGCCGGTGGCGGTGTGGCCCACCGTGAGCTTGTCGACCGAGACGAGCCCGGCCTCCTCGTCCAGCGAGACGGCGCCGGAGAGCGCGGCCAGTGCCTCGCCCAGCCCCTTGCGGCGCAGCAGTTCGGTCTTGTGCCGGGCGTCGGCGGCGAGCTGGGGCTGCACCCGCGCCCAGATGTCGGCGAAGAAGGCCTCCTCGCAGTCGAACATCAGCTGCCGGAACCACGCGCGCACGGCCGGCGGGTCCTCCAGCACCCGGCGGGCGAACCGCTCCTGGGTGGCACCGCGCGCGGCGGCCAGCTCCAGGGAACGGCGGCGCACCTCCGGGTCCTCGAGCGGGCCCTCCTCGCGGAGGTAGTAGCGGGGCTGGCAGGTGAACTCCAGCGCTGCGTTCACGAACTGTTCGTCCGTCAGCTTGTCCAGCAGGTCCAGATCCTCGGCGAGCGTGGCGCCCGGCAGCGCCCGACGGCCGGGGATGCCACCGAACGGGGCGAACACGTCGGAGAACGTCGTGCGCCACAGGAACTCCGCCTCGCACAGCCGGTCCGCCAGTCTCGGGTCCAGCCGGCTGGCAACGGCGGTCGCCCAGCCCTGGAGGTCGGGGTGGTGCCCGGGTTCGCTCAGTGCGTGCAGCGCCCTTCCCAGCTCCGCCAGCGGAGAGGGCACGACGGAGATCCGCTCGGCCGGCAGCCCGGTGATGTCGATGGTCACGCTCATGCCTCCATCGTGCACCGGCCCACTGACATCGCCCGGGGGGGGGGTGGGGGGGGCCGACGAAGCCCGGCACCAGAGAGGGGGCGAGCCACCGCACGAGACACTCGGGGGGGCCGCCGCCCCGACCCCGCCCCCCCCCGCG
>NZ_JBHXVE010000005.1:285713-293224 GCF_042672505.1 Streptomyces sp. NPDC127190 | reverse complement strand
GGGGGCCCCTCGGGTTGTTCTTGTGAACCCCATTGCCCCCACTGGCCCCCGGCCCCACTCAAAGCCCCGGGGGTTTGCCGGCCCCCGCAAACCCCCCGGGACATCGGCTGTGACCAGGCGCAACCTGATGACACTGGGGCAGCCGCGGAGCCCGAACCGGCACCGAGCGAATCGGTGGCCAGTCCATGTCCCGAGAGATTGCGAGAAGGCGATCCGTCATGAGCATCACCCAGCAGTACCTCCTGGACAGTTACCGTGCCCGGGTGATCGGCGAGCCCGAGCCGCCCGCGCCCGGCCGCCACGACCTGGACGTCGTCCGCGAGCTGCGCGAGTACCGGCGTTTTCGCGCCGTCGTCGCCGAACGCCCGGCGCACGGACGGCTGCTGCGCGCCCTGCGGCGCCGACTGCACGCCGCGCAGCGCCTGTTGCGCCCGCGTGCGCTGTAGGTATCGGCGGCCGGCGCCCGCGCCCCGGCGCGAGCGCCGGCACCGCTACACCGCGGGCAGCCGTACGGCGAACTCCGCGACGGCCGCGCGCACATCGTCGGCCGTCCACTCCAGGCCCGCCTCGCGCACGCTGACCTCGGTGAAGGCGAGACCCGGCCCGCCGCGGTCCCAGGGCCGGGCGAAGAGGTAGGTGCCCGTCTCCTCCGCCTGGCGCAGCGCCGCATCCATGAGCGCGTCCGGCTCGTACGGCAGCCAGACCTGGAACTCGTGGGTGTGCGGTTCCCCGGGGTGCACCCGCGCCCACGGCACGTCCGCCGCCGCGAATCCCTCGCGCAGCGCCGCGGCGACCACGCGCGCGTGGCGGACGTAGTCGGGGAGCCGGGGCAGCTCGTGGTCGAGCCCGGCGAGCGCCGACAGCACCGTCGGGAACTGCTGGAAGACCATGCCGCCGTACCGGTGCCGCCAGATCCTCGCCTCGTCGGTCAGGGTCTTCGGGCCGGCGAGCGCGGCGCCGCCGATGCCTTCGAGGGACTTGTAGAACGACACGTAGACGCTGTCCGCGAGGCCCGCGATCTCCGCGAGGGGGCGGCCGAAGCGGACGGTGGTCTCCCACAGGCGCGCGCCGTCGAAGTGCACCACCGCCTCCCGCTCCCGCGCCGCCTCGACCACCTCGGTCAGCTCCTCCCAGGTGGGCAGCACGTACCCCGCGTCCCTGAGGGGCAGTTCCAGCATCAGCGCGCCGAAGGGCTCCTCGACGTCCCGTACCTCGGCGGCCGTGGGCAGCCGGGGCTCGGCCGTCACCCGGACCGGACGCAGCCCGCTGACCGCGCTGAACGCGTGCCGTTCGTGCACCTCCGGGTGGGACAGGGCGTGCAGCGCGACCGCGGGGTTGCCGGTACGGCCCGCCCAGCAGCGCAAAGCCACCTGCTGCGCCATGGTGCCGGTCGGGAAGAACGCGGCGTCCTCCGTGCCCAGCAGGTCCGCGACCCGCCGCTCCAGGTCCGCCACGATCCCGGTGCCGTAGAAGTCCCCCGGCTGGTCCAGGTCGTACAGCTCGGGTGGGGCGTCCAGCAGGTCCGTGAGCCGTTCCCGCATCGTGCGCCGGGTGCCCTCACGCGCGAGGACCCGCTTCGCCGCCCGGAAGGCGGCCCGGCGGCGCTCCCGCATCTGCTCCTGCTCCTGCTCGGCCGGGCCGGGCTCCCCGGCCCCCTCCGCCTGCTGGTCCGCGCCCTGCTGTGCCGTATCGGTCATGCCCGGGATCATTCCGTCCCGCGCGCGGGCGGGCAGCCGAATTTCCGCCCGGGCCAGGGCGTGGCCGGTGGGATGGCGGAGGCGGCCGGAAAGCATCGTGGACGGCGTGGCGAAACCCACAGCCTGTGGACAACCGGCCGGCCCCGGAGCGGATAGCGTTAACATGACGAGAAATCGTCCGGTACCCAGAGCGGACTGGAACGGGAAGGCCTCCGTCGCGTGAGTACAGTCCATCAGCCAGACCTCAAGGACCGCCCCGCGCGGCTCACCGTCGGTGTCGTCGGCGCCGGCCGCGTGGGCCCCGCGCTGGCCGCGTCCCTCCAGCTCGCCGGGCACCGCCCGGTGGCCGTCTCCGGCGTCTCCGACGCCTCCCGGCGGCGGGCCGCGACCATGCTCCCCGACGTCCCGCTGGTGCCGCCCGGCGAGGTCCTCCACCGTGCCGACCTGGTGCTGCTCACCGTCCCCGACGACGTCCTGCCCGGCCTCGTCGGCGGGCTCGCCGAGACCGGTGCGGTACGGCCCGGACAACTGCTCGTGCACACCTCCGGCCGGTACGGCACCAAGGTCCTCGACCCGGCCCTGCGCGCGGGCGCGCTGCCGCTGGCCCTGCACCCGGCGATGACGTTCACCGGCACCCCGGTGGACGTCCAGCGCCTCGCCGGCTGCTCCTTCGGGGTCACCGCGCCCGAGGAGCTGCGGCTGGCCGCCCAGGCCCTGGTGATCGAGATGGGCGGCGAGCCCGAGTGGATCAGCGAGGAGAACCGCCCGCTCTACCACGCGGCCCTCGCGCTCGGCGCCAACCACCTGGTGACCCTGGTCGCCCAGTCCATGGAGCTGCTGCGGGCGGCCGGCGTCGAGGCCCCCGACCGGATGCTGGGCCCGCTGCTCGGGGCGGCCCTGGACAACGCGCTGCGCTCCGGCGACGCCGCCCTGACCGGCCCGGTCGCGCGCGGGGACGCGGGCACGGTCGCCGCGCACGTCACCGAGTTGCGCAGGCACGCCCCGCAGGCCGTGGCCGGCTATCTGGCGATGGCCCGCGCGACCGCCGACCGGGCGCTCGCGCACGGCCTGCTGAAGCCGGAACTCGCCGAGGACCTGCTCGGCGTGCTCGCCGAGGGATCCGGCGGCACCGGCACGAACGGCACGAACGGCACCGAGGGGAACGACCGATGACCACCGCCCTGCTGCGCACCGCCGACGAGCTGCACGCGCGCGTGCGCCGCGGCCGCCGTGCCGTCGTGATGACCATGGGCGCCCTGCACGAGGGCCACGCGACCCTGATCCGCTCCGCCCGGGAACTCGCCGGAGCGGACGGCGAGGTCGTCGTCACGGTCTTCGTCAACCCGTTGCAGTTCGGCGCGGGCGAGGACCTGGACCGCTACCCGCGCACCCTCGACGCCGACCTGAAGATCGCCGAGCAGGCGGGCGCCGACGTCGTGTTCGCGCCCTCCGTGGACGAGGTCTACCCGGGCGGCGAACCCCAGGTCCGGATCTCCGCCGGCCCCATGGGCACGCGGCTGGAGGGCGCCTCGCGGCCCGGGCACTTCGACGGCATGCTCACCGTCGTCGCCAAGCTGCTGCACCTCACCCGCCCCGACGCGGCCCTGTTCGGGCAGAAGGACGCCCAGCAGCTGGCCCTGATCCGGCGCATGGTGCGCGACCTGAACTTCGGCATCGAGATCGTCGCCGTACCGACCGTGCGCGAGGAGGACGGGCTCGCCCTGTCCAGCCGCAACCGCTACCTGTCGCCCGCGGAGCGCCGTACCGCGCTCGCGCTGTCCCGCGCGCTGTTCGCGGGCCGGGACCGGCACGCCGCGCAGGAGGCGCTGCGCGCGCGGGCCCGCGAAGTGCCCTCCACGCACGCGCGTGCCGAGGCGCTGAGCGCCATAGGCGAGTCCCGCGCCGCCGCCGACGCGCACGCGGTCGCCACGGCGTCCCCCGCCAGCCCGGCGGCCGTCCGCGCGGCCGCCCGCCAGGTGCTGGACGACGCCGCCCGCCTCGACCCCCCGCTCGACCTGGACTACCTGGCCCTCGTCGACCCTTCCGACTTCACCGAGATCGGTGATGGTTTCACCGGCGAGGCCGTCCTCGCCGTCGCCGCCCGGGTCGGCACGACCCGGCTGATCGACAACCTCCCTCTCACCTTCGGAGCCGCCTCGTGACCAGCACAGGCATACGACTGCACGCGCCCGCACCCGGTTGGGCGATCTCTGCCGACGTGGTGGTCGTCGGCTCCGGAGTGGCCGGGCTGACCGCGGCCCTGCGCTGCGAGGCCGCGGGCCTCAGCACGGTCGTCGTCACCAAGGCCCGCCTGGACGACGGCTCCACGCGCTGGGCGCAGGGCGGCATCGCCGCCGCGCTCGGCGAGGGCGACACGCCCGAGGAGCACCTGGCGGACACCCTCGTGGCCGGCGCCGGCCTGTGCGACGAGGAGGCCGTGCGGACCCTCGTCACCGAGGGCCCGGACGCGGTACGGCGGCTCATCGACACCGGCGCGCACTTCGACGAGTCCTCCGAAGGCGAACTGGACCTCACCCGCGAGGGCGGCCACCACCGGCGCCGGATCGCGCACGCGGGCGGCGACGCCACCGGCGCGGAGGTCTCCCGGGCGCTCGTGGCGGCCGTACGCGCGCGCGGGCTGCGCACCATCGAGAACGCGCTCGTGCTGGACCTGCTCACCGACGACGAGGGCCGTACGGCCGGTGTGACGCTGCATGTGATGGGCGAGGGCCAGCACGACGGCGTGGGCGCCGTGCACGCGCCCGCGGTGGTGCTCGCGACCGGCGGCATGGGCCAGGTGTTCTCCGCGACCACCAACCCGTCCGTGTCCACCGGCGACGGGGTGGCGCTGGCGCTGCGCGCGGGCGCCGAGGTCAGCGACCTGGAGTTCGTGCAGTTCCACCCGACCGTGCTGTTCCTCGGCCCGGATGCCGAGGGCCAGCAGCCGCTCGTCTCCGAGGCGGTGCGCGGCGAGGGCGCCTACCTGATCGACGGCGACGGCGTGCGCTTCATGGTCGGCCAGCACGAGCTGGCGGAGCTGGCGCCGCGCGACATCGTCGCCAAGGGCATCCTGCGGCGGATGATGGAGCAGGACGCCGAGCACATGTACCTCGACGCCCGGCACTTCGGCGCCGACATGTGGGAGCACCGGTTCCCGACCATCCTGGCCGCCTGCCGGGCCAACGGCATCGACCCGATCACCGAGCCCATCCCGATCGCTCCGGCCGCCCACCACGCCTCCGGCGGCGTCCGCACCGACGCGCACGGCCGGACCACCGTGCCGGGCCTGTACGCGTGCGGCGAGGTCGCCTGCTCCGGCGTGCACGGCGCCAACCGGCTCGCCTCCAACAGCCTCCTCGAAGGCCTGGTCTACGCCGAGCGGATCGCGGACGACATCGCCGCCATGCACGCGGCCAACGGCCTGCACGCGCGCGTGCCCGCACCCGTCGAGCACCCCGACACCCCGGTGCACCCGCTGCTGGCCCCCGAGGCCCGGTTCGCCATCCAGCGGATCATGACCGAGGGCGCGGGCGTGCTGCGCTCCGAGGAAGGCCTCGCCCGGGCCGCCGAGCAGCTCCAGCGGCTGCACGACGAGGCCCGCGGCGCGCTCGCCGAGAACGGCAAGACCGCCGAGCCCGGCGTCGACACCTGGGAGGCCACCAACTTGCTGTGCGTGGGCCGCGCCCTGGTCACCGCCGCGCTGCTGCGCGAGGAGACCCGCGGCTGCCACTGGCGCGAGGACCGCCCCGAGCGGGACGACACGCTCTGGCGGCGCCACATCGTCGTACGGCTGAACCCCGACCGGTCGCTGGCCGTGCACACCACCGACACCGCAGACTTCCCCCCTGTCCGGTAACACCGGCGAACCAGCACCCAGCGAACCCCCCAGCGCCCAGGAGCAGTGACAGACGTGAGCACCGAAGACCTTCCCCTCGCCCCGACCGGCGGCTGCGGCGACGGCTGCGCCTGCGGCGCCGAGGGCGACGACGAGGAGTACCTGGAGAGCGGGCTCGACCCCGCGCTCGCCGAGCTGCTGGCCGCTGTCGGGCTCGACCCCGTGGAGGTCGAGGACATCGCCAACGTCGCGATCCAGGAGGACCTGGACGGGGGCGTCGACGTGACCACCGTGGCCACCATCCCCGAGGAGGCGACCGCCACCGGCGACTTCACCGCGCGCGAGGCGGGCGTGGCGGCCGGTCTGCGGGTCGCCGAGGCCGTCCTCTCCGTGGTCTGCACCGACGAGTTCGAGGTCGAGCGGCACGTCGAGGACGGCGACCGCGTCGAGGCCGGGCAGAAGCTGCTGTCGGTGACCACGCGCACGCGTGACCTGCTCACCGCCGAGCGCAGCGCGCTGAACATCCTGTGCCGCCTGTCCGGCATCGCGACCACCACGCGCGCGTGGGCGGACGCGCTGGAGGGCACCAAGACCAAGGTCCGCGACACCCGCAAGACCACCCCCGGTCTGCGCTCGCTGGAGAAGTTCGCCGTCCGCTGCGGCGGCGGCGTCAACCACCGCATGTCGCTGTGCGACGCGGCCCTCGTGAAGGACAACCACGTGGTGGCCGCAGGCGGCGTCGCGCAGGCCTTCAAGGCCGTACGGGAGGCCTTCCCGGAGGTGGCGATCGAGGTCGAGGTCGACACCCTGCACCAGCTGCGCGAGGTGGTCGACGCGGGCGCCGACCTGATCCTGCTGGACAACTTCACCCCCACCGAGTGCGCGGAGGCCGTCGGCATCGTCGGCGGTCGCGCGCTGCTGGAGGCCTCCGGCCGGCTCACGCTCGACAACGCGCGCGTGTACGCCGACACGGGCGTGGACTTCCTGGCCGTCGGCGCGCTCACCCACTCCTCGCCGATCCTCGACATCGGCCTGGACCTGCGCGAGGCGGAGTAAGGGCCATGCTCCTCACCATCGACGTCGGCAACACGCACACCGTCCTCGGCCTGTTCGACGGCGAGGACATCGTCGAACACTGGCGCATCTCCACGGACGCGCGCCGTACGGCGGACGAGCTGGCGGTGCTGCTCCAGGGCCTGATGGGCATGCACCCGCTGCTCGGCGAGGAGCTGGGCGACGGCATCGACGGCATCGCGATCTGCGCGACGGTCCCGTCCGTGCTGCACGAGCTGCGCGAGGTCACCCGGCGCTACTACGGCGACGTGCCCGCGGTGCTCGTCGAGCCGGGGGTGAAGACCGGTGTGCCGATCCTGACCGACAACCCCAAGGAGGTCGGCGCGGACCGGATCATCAACGCGGTCGCGGCCGTCGAGCTGTACGGCGGCCCGGCGATCGTCGTCGACTTCGGTACGGCGACGACGTTCGACGCGGTCTCCGCGCGCGGGGAGTACGTCGGCGGGGTCATCGCGCCCGGCATCGAGATCTCCGTGGAGGCGCTCGGCGTGAAGGGCGCGCAGCTGCGGAAGATCGAGGTGGCCAGGCCGCGCAGCGTCATCGGCAAGAACACCGTCGAGGCCATGCAGGCGGGCATCGTGTACGGGTTCGCCGGACAGGTCGACGGGGTCGTCAGCCGGATGGCGCGGGAGCTGGCGGACGATCCGGACGACGTGACGGTGATCGCGACGGGCGGGCTGGCACCGATGGTGCTGGGCGAGTCCTCGGTGATCGACGAGCACCAGCCGTGGCTGACGCTGATCGGACTGCGGCTGGTGTACGAGCGGAACGTGGCGCGGATGTGAGAGCGGCGGGGGGCCCCCCCGCCGGGGGGGGGGGGGCGGGGGGGCGGGGGGGGCGGGGCCGGGGCGGGGCGAGGCGCGGCCCCCCCGCCCCGGGGCCGATCGGATGGCAGAGTTGTTATC
>NZ_JBHXVE010000005.1:169593-285703 GCF_042672505.1 Streptomyces sp. NPDC127190 | reverse complement strand
CTCGGCGCGGCGTGTGTCGCGGCGCGCGGTGTGGCGGGGGTCTCCGCGCGGGGCGGGGGGGGGGGGGTGGCCCCCCCCCCCCCCCCCGCCCCCCCCCCCCCCCCCCGGGCCGGGGGACGGCGTCCTGGGACCGGTCGGGGGAACCTCGGGCGACACGGCGCCGTCACGGCATTCCGATCCGTCACTTTTGTCCGATTAGCGGTAGCGTCGCCGCATGCCCACGCCATACGGATCCCGCGGCGGCATGGCGTTCGGCGTGGAGGAGCTGCGTGTGCTCCGCCGCGCCCTCGCCCTCGCCCTCCACCCCGGCCGAGCGTCCGCCGAGGACGTCCAGGACTGCTTCCGGCTCGCCGAGTCGCTCGACGAGGCGATGCACGAGGGGACCAGACTGCGCGCCTTCCTGATCGCCGACCTCGGCCGGTACCGGGCCGCGCTGCCGGGTACGGCCGCCGGCTACCTGGCCCTGCTGGAGGAGGCGCTGGGCGCCGGGCACCGGCCCACCCCGGACGATCTCGCCGCGCTGCGGGCGCTGCGCGGGAACCCCGCCGCGGCGGCACTGCTGGAGCGGTGCCAGGCGCTGGCCGAGCAGGATGTGCGGGCCCGCTTCGCGCAGGGGGCGCGGAGGGTTCCGGCGCCGGCCGTGCCGGCCGCGCGGACGCGTCTGCTGGCCCTCCCCGGGGGCGCGGGGGACCTCCCGCTCCGGCAGGGCGAGGAGAGTGCCGAACCGGCCCGGGAACCCGCGGAGAAGCCCGCCGAGAGGCCGTCCGAGAGGCCCGCGGAGAAGCCGGGGGAGAAGTCCGGGCCCGAGCCGGGGCAGCGGCCCGCGCCCAAGCGGCCCATTCCCACGCCGGGAGAGGTGTTCCCGCGGCGCAAGCCGGGAGCGTCGGCGGACGAGTCGGCGCAGTCGCCGGAGCCGGTGGAGCATCGGGAGCTGGCCGCGGGCTGAGTCCTTCCGGAGGGTGTCCCCGGCGGCGCGCGCCCCGCCTGGGGACACCCCGGGGCATTTCGGTGGGGTGGCGTGGCTACTCTGGTGGCATGGACTACGTCTCCGCGCTCGTGCCCCCGGTCGTCATGGCCGCGTTCTTCATCGGTGTGGTCAGGGTGATCGTGAAGACCCAGGGCGGGGCCGCCAAGGCCAAGGAGGACGCGGCCGTCGACGCCGCCCTCGCGCGCGTGGAGAGCGCGCGCCAGGCCTCCGCCGGCGACGCCTGAGACATCCCGGCGCTTCGAAACCTCTCAGGACGGCGAGGACATCGCCCCGCTTCGAACCGCACGCCCTTTTTGTCATCGTTTCATTCGGTCGGTGCACGTCGGCAGGCCGATGCCGGGATCTCCCACTATTGTTCTGAACTGTGCCTCGCCCCTTGGGAGAACTCGAAGACGCGGTCATGACGCGGGTGTGGAAGTGGAACCGCCCGGTCACCGTTCGAGAAGTCCTGGAAGACCTACAGCAGGAACGGTCCATCGCGTACACCACGGTGATGACCGTTTTGGACAATCTCCATCAGAAGGGCTGGGTGCGCCGGGAAGCGGAAGGCCGGGCCTATCGATATGAGGCCGTCTCCACACGTGCCGCGTACGCCGCCGCCCTGATGAACGACGCCTGGTCGCAGAGCGACAACCCGGCCGCCGCTCTCGTCGCCTTCTTCGGGATGATGAGCGAGGAACAGCGCCAGGCCCTCAGCGACGCGGTACGCATCGTCCAGGGACCGGAAACACAGGAACCCCCGCAACCGGCGGAACCCGTGGAAGCCACGGAAGCCACGGAACCCCGGGAAGCCGCAGAAGCCGGGGAAGGACGCGAACCCCGGGAAGCCGCCGAAGGGCAGAACCCCGGCTCGGCCCAGGACGGCGACGGGCGATAGCGTCCGCTCATGTCAGCAGAGCGTCTGTCCGCAGAGCGTCCCGAACTCTCCGCAAAAGCCATCACCGTCCGCAGGGCCCGGACCAGCGATGTCCCGGCCGTGCGCCGTCTCCTCGACGCGTACGTCCGTGACGGCATCCTGCTCGACAAAGCGATGGTCACGCTTTACGAGGACATCCAGGAGTTCTGGGTCGCGGAACGCGACGACAACGCCGAGGTGGTCGGCTGCGGTGCGCTGCACGTCATGTGGGAGGACCTCGCGGAAGTCCGCACTCTGGCGGTGAAGCCCGGCCTCAAGGGCGCCGGCGTCGGCCATCAGTTGCTGGAGAAGTTGCTCCAGACCGCGCGCTGGCTCGGCGTTCGCCGGGTTTTCTGCCTCACCTTCGAAGTGGACTTCTTCGGGAAGCACGGCTTCGTGGAGATCGGTGAGACACCGGTCGACACCGATGTCTACACCGAGCTGATGCGTTCCTATGACGAGGGCGTCGCGGAGTTCCTCGGCCTCGAACGAGTGAAACCGAACACCTTGGGCAACAGCCGGATGCTTCTGCATCTGTGATCGTCATTGCCCTGGTGCCCTATGTCCGAAACGCGCATGTTTCCGGGCGGGGCCGATGCGCTCCCCTCTCCCAGGGGTTTGTGTTTTTCCGGCAAAAGCGGTTTGCTTTCCGACGTAGTGCAGTACTGCATATAACAGGGGGCGGCGAAACGGCGGACGCCGCACACCCCTGACCCTCAACGTTATCGATGAAAGGAAATCCGGTGGCACAGAAGGTTCAGGTCCTTCTTGTCGACGACCTCGACGGCGGCGAGGCGGACGAGACGGTGACGTTCGCGCTGGACGGCAAGACGTACGAGATCGATCTCACGACCGCCAATGCGGACAAGCTGCGCGGCCTTCTCGAGCCCTATGTGAAGGGCGGCCGTCGTACCGGAGGCCGTACCTCGGGCGGGCGTGGAAAGGCGCGTGCCGCTTCCGGCGGCAACCAGGACACCGCGGCGATCCGCGCCTGGGCGAAGGAGAACGGCCTCGAGGTCAACGACCGCGGCCGCGTTCCCGGGAACATCCGCGAGGCCTACGAGAAGGCCAACGGCTGATTCCGCGGCGCTTACGAGAAGGCGGCCGGCCGGCTGCGCTCACGGGCGGACGGCCCGGCGCACCCGCGCCGCAGCCGGATGCGGTGACACTCCGCTGCCACCGTGTCCAGCAGTCGTACGAGATCGGGGACGCTCCCCTCGCGTCCCACGGCCGACAGCGCCGGCAGCGCCGGCAGCGAGTCCTCGACCTCGCGCCCCGGCCCGGGGGGCCGCAGCCACACGGCGGCCCCCACGGCGGCCTCAGCGGGAGCCCCTCGCCCGGGTACGGCGGCCCCCGCGGCCCCGGTGACCGCCCAGGGCGGAAGCGGCGCTTCCATCACCTCGCCCGCCCCCAGGACCCGCAGGTCGAGGGCGATGGCGCCCCACTCCAGCCAATCCAGCAGCCCCGGCAGCTCCTCCGCGCTGCCCGCGGCCAGCAGCAGCTCCGTCCGGTCGCCCCGCAGGGCCACCGGGGAGTCCGCCGCGAGATGCCGCAGCGCCCTCCTGCCCGCCTCGGCCGGCACGTCCAGGACGTCGAAGCGCACCCCCGTGAGCAGCCGTAGCGGCTTTTTCGCCGCGTCGGGCACGGTCGGCCAGCCCAGATCGTTCTCGTACCAGTGGCGGGTCCGGGCGTCCTCCGGGCCGGCCGGCGCGGACGAGGATGCCGGCCCCCCGTCGAGGGGGTGGCGAGGAGGCGGGACGGTATGGGCGCAAGGGTGGGCCATGGGGGCCGAGCCAACCATGCCCGGTGCAACCGCCGCGAGAGCCCGCGCGTTACGCTGGGTGTCCAGTCGATCGCACAAGGTGCCGGAAATGGGGGCGCGTGGGGCCTCGGGGAGGCGCAAGGTTGTTCGCCCATAGCGGAGGGAACCGGTGCGCGCGGCATGGAGTGTCAGTCCCTGCGGGTAAGACATGCCTAGTGGGAGGGGGCGACACGCAGGAAGGGCCGTCTCACGTTCGCCATCGGCGTACTGGCGACTGGGGTAACTGCCTGGCCTGCGGGAACATCGTCTCGCACCATCGGGTTGGAGCAGATGTCGGCGTTCGGGGTCAGGAGGCCAAGGACGGTGTCGGCAGTTGGAATGAGCGGTCCCCGCTTGCGGGACTAAGCTGCGGAAGGACAGGGAGGGGAAGTTCCCCCCACTGCCTGACCGCTCTGAGGAGCGATTAACGATGTTCGAGAGGTTCACCGACCGCGCGCGGCGGGTTGTCGTCCTGGCTCAGGAAGAAGCCCGGATGCTCAACCACAACTACATCGGCACCGAGCACATCCTCCTGGGTCTCATCCACGAGGGCGAAGGTGTCGCCGCTAAGGCCCTGGAGAGCCTCGGCATTTCGCTTGAGGCGGTCCGCCAGCAGGTGGAGGAGATCATCGGTCAGGGCCAGCAGGCCCCGTCCGGGCACATCCCCTTCACCCCCCGTGCCAAGAAGGTCCTGGAGCTGTCGCTCCGCGAGGCCCTTCAGCTGGGCCACAACTACATCGGCACGGAGCACATCCTGCTCGGCCTGATCCGCGAGGGCGAGGGCGTCGCCGCCCAGGTCCTGGTCAAGCTGGGCGCAGACCTCAACCGGGTGCGGCAGCAGGTCATCCAGCTGCTCTCCGGTTACCAGGGCAAGGAGACCGCCGCCGCCGGCGGGCCGGCCGAGGGCACCCCCTCGACCTCTCTGGTCCTGGACCAGTTCGGCCGGAACCTCACCCAGGCCGCTCGTGAGTCCAAGCTCGACCCGGTCATCGGGCGCGAGAAGGAGATCGAGCGGGTCATGCAGGTGCTGTCCCGCCGTACCAAGAACAACCCGGTGCTGATCGGTGAGCCCGGCGTCGGCAAGACCGCCGTCGTGGAGGGCCTCGCCCAGGCCATCGTCAAGGGCGAGGTTCCCGAGACGCTGAAGGACAAGCACCTCTACACGCTGGACCTCGGCGCCCTGGTCGCCGGCTCCCGCTACCGCGGTGACTTCGAGGAGCGCCTGAAGAAGGTGCTCAAGGAGATCCGCACCCGCGGCGACATCATCCTGTTCATCGACGAGCTGCACACGCTGGTCGGTGCGGGTGCCGCCGAGGGTGCCATCGACGCCGCGAGCATCCTCAAGCCGATGCTGGCCCGCGGTGAGCTCCAGACCATCGGTGCGACCACGCTGGACGAGTACCGCAAGCACCTGGAGAAGGACGCGGCCCTCGAGCGCCGCTTCCAGCCCATCCAGGTCGCCGAGCCGTCCCTGCCGCACACGATCGAGATCCTCAAGGGCCTGCGCGACCGGTACGAGGCGCATCACCGCGTCTCCATCACCGACGAGGCGCTGGTCCAGGCCGCCACCCTGGCCGACCGTTACATCTCCGACCGCTTCCTGCCGGACAAGGCGATCGACCTGATCGACGAGGCCGGTTCCCGGATGCGCATCCGCCGGATGACCGCTCCGCCGGACCTGCGCGAGTTCGACGAGAAGATCGCCGCCGTCCGCCGGGACAAGGAGTCCGCGATCGACTCGCAGGACTTCGAGAAGGCCGCCTCGCTGCGCGACAAGGAGAAGCAGCTCCTGTCCGCCAAGGCCAAGCGGGAGAAGGAGTGGAAGGCTGGCGACATGGACGTCGTCGCCGAGGTCGACGGCGAGCTGATCGCCGAGGTCCTCGCCACGGCCACCGGCATCCCGGTCTTCAAGCTGACCGAGGAGGAGTCCAGCCGCCTGCTCCGCATGGAGGAGGAGCTGCACAAGCGGGTCATCGGCCAGAACGACGCCGTCAAGGCGCTGTCGAAGGCGATCCGCCGTACCCGCGCCGGTCTGAAGGACCCGAAGCGTCCGGGTGGTTCGTTCATCTTCGCCGGCCCGTCCGGTGTCGGTAAGACCGAGCTGTCCAAGGCGCTCGCCGAGTTCCTCTTCGGCGACGAGGACGCGCTGATCTCCCTCGACATGTCGGAGTTCAGCGAGAAGCACACGGTCTCCCGGCTCTTCGGTTCCCCGCCCGGATACGTGGGTTACGAGGAGGGCGGCCAGCTCACCGAGAAGGTGCGCCGCAAGCCGTTCTCGGTCGTCCTCTTCGACGAGGTCGAGAAGGCCCACCCGGACATCTTCAACTCGCTGCTCCAGATCCTGGAGGACGGTCGTCTGACCGACTCCCAGGGCCGGGTCGTGGACTTCAAGAACACGGTCATCATCATGACGACCAACCTCGGCACCCGGGACATCTCCAAGGGCTTCAACCTGGGCTTCGCCGCCCAGGGCGACACGAAGACCAACTACGAGCGCATGAAGAACAAGGTGTCGGACGAGCTGAAGCAGCACTTCCGTCCCGAGTTCCTCAACCGTGTCGACGACGTGGTCGTCTTCCCGCAGCTGACGCAGGAGGACATCCTGCGGATCGTCGACCTGATGATCAGCAAGGTGGACGAGCGCCTGAAGGACCGGGACATGGGCATCGAGCTGTCCCAGTCCGCCAAGGAGCTGCTGTCCAAGAAGGGCTACGACCCGGTGCTGGGCGCGCGTCCGCTGCGTCGCACGATCCAGCGCGAGATCGAGGACACCCTCTCCGAGAAGATCCTCTTCGGCGAGCTGCGCCCCGGTCACATCGTGGTCGTGGACACCGAGGGCGAGGGCGACACCAAGACCTTCACCTTCCGCGGTGAGGAGAAGTCGGCGCTGCCCGACGTCCCGCCGATCGAGCAGGCGGCCGGCGGTGCCGGGCCGAACCTGAGCAAGGACGCGTAAGGCGTAGGCCGAAGCAAAGGGGCCGGTGCTTTCGAGCACCGGCCCCTTTCGCATTTCATTGGCGCTCCAGGCGGACCTCCGCGCCCGGGAAGAGATCGGCGAAGCGGGCGGGAACGAAGTGTCCGGGTTCGTTCTGAAGGATCACCGAGCGTAGTCCCGGCAGCTTGAGCGCGAGAGCCGCCAGATTCTCGGAACCCTGCATGTGGGGAACTTCGAGCACCTCAATTCCGGGCAATTCCGGCATGAGGTCCAGGGAATGCGTAAATTCGCGGACGAGAAACGCATTCAGGAAGAGATGTTTCAGTTCGGGCAGTCCGGCGACCGCCTGCCAGTCCATGGCCGTGAGTGCCGTGGTCAGCCCTCCGAGGCCGAGCTCCCGCAGGCCGGCCCAGTTCTCGAGCCCACGCAGCCCGGTGCGGTCCGTGCTGCGCCCACCGAGAAAGAGGCTGCCCAGCGGGGCTTCGACGGGCAGAGCCTCGGTGAGGTCCGGTCCGGGCAGCTCTTGGATGAGGGAGAGCCAGGTCAGCGAACGCAGGGACCGCAGCCCGGTCAGCTCGGCGATCCGGCTGAAGCCGAGGCGGTCGATCGGTAGCTCCGCCAGTGGGGCCAGACTGCGCAGCTCGTCGCACTTGGACAGCCACAACCCTCTCAGCGAGGTCAGCGGTAGCAAGGCGGTCAGATCGCCGAGCCGCGGATTGTCCCGCAGGCTGAGCATGGTCACCGCGTCCGGCTCGGGCAGGGCGGCCAGCACATTACCGAGGTCATGGGGGCCCCGCACAGTGATGTCGTGCCAGGAGCGCATCCCGGCGAGGGCAGCGACCTGCTCCGGCGTCTCGCAGCTCAGGTACAGACCGGATCGGTCCAGATGGTCCAGGACCTCCGCCGCGTACTCCTCCGTGCCGAACCGGTGCCACGTCCCGGCGAGCTGTCGGCGGACCTCCAGGTCGGGATGCCCGCGGAACCGGCGCAGCACCGCCAGCGCGCCTTCGGGCTCCTCGTCCCCGAGCAGCGAGGCGGTGACGGCGACGCCGTGCGCCTCCTCGTCGGTCAGCCCTTCCGGGGGTGGCAGCAGTTCCAGCACCAGCGGTCCCGCCTCCGCCAGCGCCCGGGCGTCCTCCGTCGACCGCGGCGGGATCAGCGTCCCCGCCCGCGCCTCCACCTCCGCCCGCACCGCCGGATCCAGGGCCGTGGCGTGTTCCAGGCAGGCCAGGGCGAGCAGGGTGCGCCGGGGTGAGTCATCGGTCAGCAACTGGCGCAGCATCCAGGCCCGTTCCCGGGGCCGGGCGTGGGCCACCGCCATGCGGATGACGTCCTCCCACTGGGTGTCGTCGGCATGGCTGACCAAGACCTCCAGATGGCCTTCCGCCACGGCGTAGCGGGCGCCGAGATAGTCCTGGAAGGTGCGGTGGACGAAGTCGACCACGCCCTCGACCGGCTGGCGCAGCAGACCGCTGCGCAGCAGCAGGGTGGCCAGGACCGTCGCCGCGTCGCCGTGGCCGGCCGCCGCGGCCACCGTGGGCAGGCAGCGCTCGACGATCCCCTCGGCCGTGTCGCGGGCCATCTCGGTACGGCCGCCCAGCACCAGGGCGTAGGCCAGCCGCTGGAGCAGCTCCAGCTGGGCCTCCTCGCCCAGCTCCGAGCCGTCCACCGAGCCCATGCCCCGCTCCCGGTCCCGGCGGGCGAGCAGCATCGTGAGGGCGGCGTCGTACAACTCCTTGCGGCCGGTGGGGAGATAGCCGCGCCGCTCGCGGTGGAGTGCGCAGATCAGGCCGCACATCAGCGGGTTGGTCGCCAGCCGGGCCAGGTCGCGCTTGGTGCGCAGGGAGTCCAGCAGCGGTTTCTCGAACTCCGGTGCCTGGGCGGCCCGGTGCCAGCGGTGGACGAAGGTGGCCAGCTCGGAGCGGCGCATCGGGGCCAGGGTCAGTTCCCGGAAGCCCTGCTCGGCCAGCCAGTCGGGGCGTACGGCGGTGGGGCGGGAGGTCAGCAGCCAGCGGTTGCCGGGGTAGGCCGCGAGTAGGGCGTGCAGCCAGTCGCGGGTGCGGTGGCGGTCGGCGGCCGGGATCTCGTCCAGGCCGTCCACCAGGACCAGGCCCCGGCCGGTCGACAGCACGCGCTCGGTCCAGCCCTCCGGCGGGGTCAGCGGGCAGCTCACGGCGGGCAGGAAGCCGGCGGGCGGCGGCAGCGGGCCGGTGCGGATCAGGGTGCGCAGCGGCAGGACGAAGGGGACGCGGTCGCCGTCGCGGGCCGCCGTGACCGCGAGCCACTGGACGAGGGTGGTCTTGCCGGATCCGGCGTCGCCGCGCAGCAGCACCCGGGTGTCGGCGAGCAGGGCCTCTTCGGCCGGCAGTCGTCCGGGGGCGGCCGGCCGGTGCTCACCGGGCGCCGGGTCGCGGACGGTGTCCTCCGCCGTCGTGGCCTCCAGGCTGAGATACGCCACTTCCAGGGGCCAGCGGTCGGGGGAGTCGCGCAGGTCGATGCCGTAGATGGTGATGTGGTTGTGCTGGTGGGCGACATGGGCCAGGTAGCGGCGTTCGAAGGCGGTGTCGCGGGCGTCGGGGCGCGGGGTGCGGGCGATCAGCTCGTCCACCCTGGCGATGAGTTCCGCCTGCGCCCGCGTCTGCTCCACGAGGGTGCGGGCGACAAAGGTGGACCGCCGGGTGAAGAACTCCAGGATCTGGAGGCAGGCCCACTCGGTGGCGGAGTCCAGGAAGTGCCGGGCGTCCGTGCAGAGGCCGTCCGGCACGGGGGCGGCATGGCGCAGCCGCTCGGCCAGCTCACGGTGGCCCAGCCGTACGGCCTGTACGTCGTCCATGTCCAGGTCGCCGAGGGCGAGCAGCCGCCGGGCGAGGGCGTCGGCGACGGCCGGTTCCTCGTCGGCCGGGAACGGGGGCTCGCCCGGGGAGCGGACCGCCTGCGCCACGATCCGCTCGGCCAGCCGGTGGACGTCCTTCTCGCCGAGGGTGCGCTTCTCTCCCCGGAAGGACACGAGCGAGGACAGCCGTATGGGTCTGTCGACCACCCCCGCGCCCGGCCCGTCCTGGACGAACAGCTTGCGCACCAGCGGTGCGGCCAGGCTGGACGCCAGCTTGCCGCCCAGTACCGTCGGCTCCACCCGCCACCCCCGTGGTCGTACGATCGCGAACGGGCAACGGGTGGAGCCTAGTCAGCGGATCCGCTCCGCGGCAGCGCAATCTCAGGACAGCTGGCCGTTGTAGTCCGGGAGCTTGAAGGTCTTCTCGGCGTGGCCGCCGGACAGGTCGGTGGCGCTGTTGCCGATGTTCGCGATGATCGTGTAGCCGTTGTCCTCGATGTTCTCGCGCTGGGCGGTCTTGTAGGCGGCGACGTCCTTGAACAGGTCGAACAGTCCGCGGACGTAGAGGCCGGAGACCTGGTAGCCGTCGTGCTCGAGGTTGTACTCGGTGGGCCAGGAGAGGACGCCGGGGCGGGCGGTGACGAAGAAGACCGAGACGCCGTGCTCCTGGGCGTACTGGGCGACGTTCAGGACCGGCTTGTTGGCCGGCTGGGGGTAGCTGAAGCCGAAGTCGGTCTCCAGCGCGGTGTTGTCGATGTCGAGGACGATCGCCTGCTTCTCGCCGGGCGCGGCGGCGGCGATGCGGTCCTTCAGGTACGGGAGTGCCTGGTCCATGACCGCCTGGCAGTCCTTCTGCCAGGTGGCGTAGTCGACCTTGGTGGTCGCCGCGGCCGTCGTCTTGGACGTGACCGAGGTGGTGGTGTCGGCGGCCTGGGCCGGGGCGGTCAGCGCGGTGAGCGCGGCGGCGGTGACCACGGCGACGGATATGTGGCGTGCCCAGGGGCGGCTGGTCATCGGTGGGGGTCCTCTCACGTCCGGTACACGGGCCTGATCTCGTGGACTGTCAGGGACATGCTGTGTGGTGCGGGTGGCGCGAGGGGAACCGTAGGGTTACTGAACGGTAGGCGTACAGAGTCGTGCAGCACTTTTACCGGGAGCGGTCGAGACGCCGGAGCCAGTGCCCTGGCCGTGCTCGGGACCGGGGTGGCGAACGCCGCTGTTCCGCGCACGGCGGCACCGTCGTCAAGGCCGGGCCGGGCCGGGCGGCGCCGGTGACGGCCCCGCGTACGGCAACGCGATCGTCATCAGGCACGGCGACGGCGCCTACTCGCAGTACGCGCACCTGTCCCGGGTCGACGTGCGCGTCGGCCGGATCGTCGCCACCGGCCGGCACATCGGCCTGTCCGGCTCCACCGGCAACTCCACCGGCCCGCACCTGCACTTCGAGATCCGTATGCCCCCGGACTTCGGCTCCACGGTCGACCCGGTCGCCTTCCTGCGGGCCAAGGGCGTCCTTGTCTGAGGCGGATGAGGCGGATGAGGCGAAGCAAGCTCTCCGGGGCCTCGCCTCAGTGGGCGTGGTGCTGGAGGAGACTGCCCTCGCCGCACGCGGAGGTGTCCCCGGTCAGCGGCAGCGGGGAGACGGCCTTGAGCGCGGGCAGCACGGCCAGGTCGGTGGCGCAGCGGGCGGTGTCGGTGGTGGTCCAGTGCGGGTCGGCGTGGGCGGCGGGGGCGAGGGCGGCGGCGGTGGCCGTCAGGGCGGCGGTGGCCAGGAGCTTCTTCATCATGCCCGGGGGAACGAACAGCCGGGTCGGTGCGTCACGCCGGGTGCGGCCGGGTGGGGGGTGCGGTGCCGTGGCCGGGGTGCGGTGCCGTGGCGGGACGGAAGCCGCGGCCCCGGCGCGATGCGGGAGAAGGGCGCTAGCGGGGGCGGCCGGTGGGGGTGCCGAGGAGCCAGGTCGCCGTGAAGCCCACCGCGTAGGCGGTGAGCAGGCCGCCCGCGTACACGGCCGTCGCCCAGCCCGGGCCGCGGTTTCCGGTCAGCAGCGGGAACAGCGCCCAGCCCGAGGGGCCGATCGCCGTCGCGCCGACCCGGGTGCCGAGCATCGCGAAGCAGCCGACGAACGCGCCGCCCGCCGCGCCGCCCGCGCACGCGGTCAGGAACGGGCGGCCGAGGGGCAGCGAGACGCCGTAGACGAGGGGTTCGCCGACGCCCAGCAGCCCGGCCGGGAGCGCCGATCTGATCGTCGTACGCAAGGCGGTCGTACCGGCGGAGACGTCGTGGCGCAGCCGGACGTACACCGCGAGGGCCGCGCCGACCTGGCCCGCGCCCGCCATGGCCAGCAGGGGGAGCAGAACCGTGTAGCCCTGCTGCTCGATGAGGGTGGCGTGGATGGGGATCAGGGCCTGGTGCAGGCCCAGCATGACCAGGGGGAGGAAGAGGCCGCCCAGGACGAGTCCGGCCACGGCGCCGGCCGTGCTCAGCAGCCAGTTCGCGGCGGTGCCGATCGCCGTCGCCACCGCGCCCGCCGCGTACATCAGGCCGTACAGCGTCACCAGGCCGGAGACCAGGACGGTCACGGTCGGGGTGAGCAGCACGTCCAGCGCGCCCGGCACCCGGCCCCGGACCCACTTCTCCACCCGGGTGGCCAGCAGTGCCGCCGCGAGCGCGCCGAGCACCCCGCCCTGTCCGGGGACCAGCTGCGTCCCGAACACCGTCACCTTCGCGACGCCCGGATACACCACCACAGCCGCCACCGCCCCGCCCAGCACCGGGGTGCCGCCGAACTCCTGGGCGGTGAGGTAGCCGACGAACACCGCGATCAGCGCCATGAAGGCGGCGGAGAGGGCGGACAGCGCGGGGGTGAGGAAGGGCAGCCAGCCGGCGTTGCGGAGCAGGCCGTCGAGGCCGGCGAGGATGCCGCAGCCGATGAGGGCGGGGATGAGCGGGACGAAGACGTTCGCGATCCGGCGCAGGAGGTTCTTGAGGGGGGTGCCGGCTGAGGCGGGCGCCGTGGACTCCGCCCTCTGCGCCGTCCCGCGCGCCGTGCGCTCCGTCGACTGCGCCACCCCACGCGCCTCAGACTCTGCCGTCAGCCCTGCCCCTGCCCCTGCCCCTGCCCCCGCCCCCGCCTCCACCCCCGCCCTCACCTCCGCCGTGACCTCGTCCACCACCCCCGGGCCCAGGACGATCTGCCGGCCCGTGCCGGCGGCGACCACGCCCAGGACGCCGGGCAGGGCGCGCAGCCCCTCCTCGTCCACCGCCGCCGGGTCGGCGAGGTCCAGGCGCAGCCGGGTCAGGCAGTGGGTCACGGAGACGACGTTGGCCGGGCCGCCGACCAGGGCGAGGATGGCGGTCGCGGTGGCGGAGCCGCCGGCGGGGGCGGGGTCGGTGTGCACACCCCGAGCGTGCGGGTCAGCGGGCGGCGTGCGCCAGCGCGGCACGCAGCCGGCCGCCGGACTCCTCCAGAAGGCGGGCGGCCGTCGGGCCGTCGACATCGGCGAGCAGGGCGAGGATCGCCTGCTTCACCTCGCCGCCGGACGCGGTGAGGGCGCGCTCGATCTCCTCGTCCGACGCGCCGGTGGCCAGGGACACGATCCGCCGGGAGCGGGCGCGCAGCTTGTCGTTGGAGGCGCGGACGTCGACCATCAGGTTCCCGTACGTCTTGCCGAGCCGGATCATCGTGATCGTCGACAGCATGTTCAGGACCAGCTTCTGGGCCGTACCCGCCTTCAGCCGCGTGGACCCGGTGATCAGCTCCGGGCCGACGACGACCTCGATGCCGTGCTCGGCGGCGGCCGCGAGGGCGCTGTGCTCGTTGCAGGCCAGGCCGATGGTCAGCGCGCCCAGGTCACGGGCGTGCGCGACGGCGGCGACGGCGTAGGGGGTACGGCCGGAGGCGGAGATGCCGACGACGGTGTCGTCCGGGGTGAGCTTCAGCGCGTCCAGGTCCCCGCGGGCCAGCTCCGCGGAGTCCTCGGCGCCCTCGACGGACGTCAGCAGGGCGTCCGGGCCGCCCGCGATCAGGCCGACGACCTGGGCGGGGTCGGTGTTGAAGGTGGGCGGGCACTCGGCGGCGTCCAGCACGCCGAGCCGTCCGGCGGTGCCGGCGCCGGCGTACACCAGGCGCCCGCCCCGGCCCATACGCTCGGCCACCGCGTCCACGGCGGCGGCGATGCGGGGCAGCTGGGCGGCGACGGCGCCGGCCACGCCCGCGTCCTCGCCGTTCATCAGGCGGGCGATCTCGAGGGTGGGCAGTTCGTCGATCTCGGCCAGCTCGGGCCGGAAGGCCTCGGTGGTCAGGGAGTCCAGCTGGCTGCGCAGGTCGGAGGAGGAGGTCATGGGGGGCGGCTCTTTCAGGTGCGGGGGGTGTCGTCGGGCGTCCGGGGATGCGGACGCTCACCTGCGGGTCGAGCGGTGCCGGTGGGCCAGCGCCTCGTACGACGCCGCCAGAGCAGGCGCCGCCGTCTCGTACGTACGCTGCGCCACCCCGACGAACAGGCAGTCCACGACCAGCAGTTGACTGGTCCGGGAGGACATCGCGGCCGGCCGCAGCTCGGTCTCCCGGGAGGTGGAGGTGGTCAGCACATGGTCGGCGTACTGGGTGACCGGCGAGTCCGGGCGGCCGGTGATGGCCACCGTCGTCGCGCCGCGCTCGAACGCCACCCGGAGCGGCTCGATGACGTCCCCGGTGGAGCCGGAGTGCGTGATCGCGATCGCCACGTCGCCCGAGCGGAGCTGTACGGCGTTGGTCACCGCCAGATGCGGGTCGCTGTGCGCGTGGGCTATGAGGCCTATGCGCAGCAGCTTCTGGGTGAGGTCCTGGGCGACCAGCCCGGACGCCCCTATGCCGTACACATCGGTGCGCCGGGCGGCGGCCAGCGCGGAGACGGCCGCGCCCAGTTGGGCGGTGTCGAGTCCGGCGGCGGTGTCGGCGAGGGTCTGCTGCTCCTCGTAGGCCAGCTTGGCGACGACGTCGGCGATCGGGTCGTCCACCGCGATGTCGGTGGTGATGGCGGGGGCGCGCCCGGACTGCTGCTGCGCGGCGAGCCCGGCGAGCGCGAGGCGCAGATCGCGGTAGCCGGGATAGCCGAGCAGCCGGGCGGTGCGGACGACGGTGGCCTCGCTGGTCCCGGTGAGTTCGGCGAGGCCGGTGACGGTGAGGGCGGCGCAGCCGGCCGGGTCGTTGGCGACGGCCTCGGCGACGCGCTGCATGGACCGGGTCATGGACGGGGCGAGGGTGCGCACCTTGGCGGCGAGGGAGCCGCCCGGACTTCCGAAACTTTCCTTCACGTCCTTGGTCACAGGTGAAAGCTATTTTCGGTTCGGTGTCGGGGTCAAGAGTGCGCACAATGGGTCGTATGGAGCCCGTCAGCCCCCTCAGCCCCCTGGAACAGGCCCTGCACGCCGCCCGCGCGCTGGTGCTCGCCGATCTCGTCGCGCGGGAGGTCGCCCAGGCGGACGTCGTCTCGCTGGTGGAGGACTCGATCGCGCAGCGGCGCTGGTGGGTCGAGCAGTGGCCGGACGGCGCCGGGTATGTGGCCGGGCTGGTCGCCCAGGACGTGCAGGACGCCCTGCTGGAGCGGTACGGCCGCTGGCCGCTGTGCTCGGTGTGCGGCTCCGGCGACCCGCACGCGCTGGACGTGGAGCCGGAACTGGGCCCCGACCCGCACTGGGTGTGTCACAAGGCGGGCGTGCGGGTCGCGGCGGTGGGCTCGCTCGGGCCGGCCGTCGGCGGGGCGTCCTCGTGAGGCGCCCGTGACGGTCTATGTCGACCCGCCGGCCTGGCCCGGTCACGGCCGTATGTGGTCGCACCTGGTCAGCGATGTGTCGTACGACGAACTGCACCGGTTCGCCGCGACCTTGGGGGTGCCCCGGCGGGCCTTCGAACGCGACCACTACGACATTCCGTCGCACCGGTACGCGGAGGTCGTGGCGGCCGGCGCGGTGGAGGTCAGCAGCCGTGAGGTGGTACGGCTGCTGCACGCGTCCGGACTGCGCCGGCGCAAGGGGCGGCGGCAGCCGTAGCCCTCAGGGGTGGCTCTCAGGGGTGGCTCTCAGGCGTGGCGGATGTAGAGCTGGAGTGCCTCGTCCATGCCGTGCTCCTCGTGGGCGAGCCGCTCCTCCGCCACGGTCGCCCGGGTGAACCCGGCCCGTGACACCACGCGCTGCGAGGGCACGTTGTCCCGCTCGATGGTCGCGAACACCATGTGGACGTCGTCGCGCGCCAGCGCCCACTCGGCGAGCGCCTTGAGGGCCTCGGTCGCGTACCCCTGACCCCGGGCGTCCTCGACCAGGTCGTAGCCGATCTCGACGCGGCCCTCCTCGTCCGGGACGCCGTGGAAGCCCATGCCGCCGATCGCCAGGCCGTCCTCGTGCCGGACGAGGGCGAAGAGGCCGAACTCGGGCCGGTGCACGCCCGCTTCGTACGCCTTGAGCAGGTACGAGGAGGCCTCCCGGGTGCCCTGGTAGGGCTCGCCCCCCAGCCAGGTGAAACCGCCGTCGCCGCCCAGCCGCAGATCGTGGGCGGCGCCCGGGCGGACGCCGGTGAGGGTGACCCGCTCGGTGCGGATGGTGAGGTTGTTGTACCAGTGCCACTCGGTCACCGGCGCCCGGCCGGGCAGCTCGCCGCGCCCGGTGGCCCACAGCAGGGTCGGCCAGGGTGCGGGGCCGGGCTGGACGTGCGGGAAGAGCCAGGCCAGCACGGACTCGGCCAGCTCGGCGGGGGGTTCGTAGGCGATCCCGAGGCCCTGCGCGATGTCGTGGGTGTGCAGCAGGATCTCGGTGACGCCCATCGCGGCGCAGCCGGTGCGGTCGGCGCTGCCGAAGGGATAGGGGTGGAAGGTGCGGGCGGTGGGCGCGGCGGTGCGGACGGTGGTGGCGAGGAGCGTGCCGGTGGACTCGATGACCTTCAGCAGGCCCGCGTTGTCGGCCCCGTCGTCCAGGGCGAGGTGGAAGGGGACGCGGACGTCCTCGACGCCGACCGCCAGTCCGCTCGCGTAGCGCAGGAGGGCGTAGCCGATGTGCTCGGCCGTCTTCCGGCAACTCCACTCCAGGCGCCCGGCGCCGGCCTCCTCCCAGTCCCGGTCCAGTGCCGGTCGCAGGGCCGCCGTGCAGCTCGCCACGGCCTCGGTCAGATGGTCAGCGTCTGTCGGTCGCATGCGCGCAGGGTATGGGCCGGCGGCGGTCAGGTCGACAGCATTTCCAGCTCGGAGGCGAGGTTGTGCCGGGCGGTGGCCTCCCAGTTCCGCCGGCCGTACGGGGTGTGGAACAGGCGTGGCAGCGCGAGAAGTTGGCGCAGGACCGCCGAACGGCCCGTGCGGAAGGCGTCGTTGGGCACGAAGTGGTACTCCTCGCGGACCTCGGCGGTGTAGACGGCGTACGCCGACGGAGGCGCGGCCAGGATGGCGAGATCCGCGTCGCACAGCACCTGGCCGTTGCGGTCGTCCTCGGCGGGGTCGTGGCCGACGGTGAGCCGGACCAGCCGGGCCACCTCGGCGGTCGTCGGCTCCGGCACCCCGGCCTCCGGCAGCGCGCGCTCGGCCAGCCGTGCCGACCGCTCCTCGTTCTCGGACCGGTCGGGGAGGTAGACGGCGTCGTGGAACCAGGCGGCGAGGCGTACGGCGTCCGGGTCGGCCGCGTGCTCCTGGAGGAGGTCGACCCGGTCCAGGACGGCGGTGAGGTGGGTGAGCGTGTGATACCGGCGCTGCGGCTCCTGCCAGCGGGCGAGGAGGTTGTCGGCGTACGGCGCCGGGTCGGGCGCGGGGCCGTCGCTTGCGGGGGTGCCCCCCGGCGTGCGGGCTCCTTCGAGTGCGCGGGCGAAACGCAGACGCAGGGCGTCGAGATCGGCCATGCCCTCATTCTCCCGTGAATCTCCCGGGCCCTCCCTCCGCAGGCGCAGCGGGTGAAGCAGGGAGAGGCGTAGTCTTGGATTGGACTAGACCTGTGCCCGCAGCCGACGAATGGGGTCTCATGAGCAAGCGTGCAGTCCTGGAGGTGATCGCCCTCGGCCCCGAGGACGCGGTCGCCGCCCAGGCCGGAGGCGCGGACCGCCTCGAACTGGTCACGGAGATGGCGGCCGACGGGCTGACCCCGTCGGTGCACACCTTCGCGGCGATCCGGGCGGCCGTCGACATCGACCTGCGCGTGATGCTGCGGCTGGCGGACGGGTTCGCGGCGGGGGACACGCACCGGCTGGTCCGGGTGGCGCGGCAGCTGCGGGACGCGGGCGCCGACCAGTTCGTCCTCGGCTTCCTCGACGCCGAGGGCCGGGTCGACCTGGCCGCCGCGGAAGAGGTGGTGGCCGCGCTGGACGGCTGCCCGTGGACCTTCCACCGGGCCATCGACCGGGCCGCCGACCGGGACGCGCTGCGCAGGCGGCTCGCCGGACTGCCCGGCCTGGACACCTACCTCACGGCGGGCTCCGCCACCGGCGTGGACGACGGTCTGGCCACGCTGGTCGCCGAGGCGGCGCGGAGCGGCCGCCCGGGGTACGAGCAGCGGATCATGGTCGGCGGCGGCCTGCGCCTGGAGCATGTGCCGCGGCTGCGGGCGGCCGGTGTCGACGCCTTCCACATCGGTGGCGCGGCCCGCCCCGAAGGCTGGGCGGGCCCGGTCTCGACGGAGGCGGTGGCCCACTGGCGTTCCCTGCTGGACGAACGCATCACGGCCACCGCCTGACCCCCCGGCCGCCCCAGCACCCCTCCGACGCACGGGCCCCCTCCCGGCCGAACGCCCGCCGAGGCGCCCTGCCTTCCTGGCCGAGCGCCTGTCGCCTGGGCGTACGGCCGTCGGGCCGGGGTGGTCTGCCCGGGCAGCCCCTGCCGTCGGGCCGTACGACTGCCGAGGCGCCCGGCCGAGCCCTTGCCGATGGGCCGTATGACGGCCGAGGCGCCCTGCCTTCCTGGCCGAGCGCCTGCTGCCGGGTCGTACGTCCGCCGAGCCGGGATGGCATGCCCGGCCGAGCCCCTGCCGTCGGGCCGTACGACTGCCGAGGCGCCCGGCCGAGCCCTTGCCGATGGGCCGTATGACGGCCGAGGCGCCCTGCCTTCCCGGCCGAGCGCCTGCTGCCGGGCCGTACGACCGCCGAGCCGGGGCGGCCTGCCCGGCCGAGCCCCTGCCGTCGGGCCGTACGGCCACCGCCTGAGGGCACCCCGCCGCCCCCAAGCGCCGGCCTCCCGGGCGAAGCCCTGCTGCGGGTCGGCGCGGCTCCGCGGGGCGGGTCCGGCGTCAGCCTGCCGTCGCGCCGATGATGATGAGCAGGACGAACAGGGCGAAGCCCGTGAGCGGGAGCAGGCCCACCATGCCCATCGGCCGGCGCAGGACCGGGGCGCCCGGGTCCAGCGGGGCGCGCCAGGCGCCGGCCGGCTCGGGGAGGTTGCGGAGCTTCTTCAGGGTGAAGAGATTGATCAGCAGCGTGATCGGCGTGATCAGCGACGACGCCGGACCCCACCACCCCTGTGCCATGGTGTCCGACTGCATCTTCCGGAATATCGCGGTCCCGCAGGTGCGGCAGAAGACGCCCTGCCGCCGCAGGAAGCGCATCATCACGATGAAGCCCTGGTGGCCACGGATGGTCACCTGCTCGGCGGGCGCCGCCCCGCACACCTCGCATCCGACACCGGGGGCCGGCGGGTAAGGAGCCGCGGCGGCCTGCGGGTTGTGGGCGTAGCCGGCGGCGCCCTGCGGGGTCGGGACGGCGGCCGGGGGCTGGCCGTAGCCACCGGGCGCGTGCGGGTACGGCGCGGCAGGCTGCCCCACGGGGGCCGCGGCCGGCGGCTGGGCGTACCCGGCGGGTGCCTGCTGGTAGGGGCCCGGAGCCGGCTGGTACGGGCCGGGCGCCTGCTGGTACGGGCCGGGGTTCTGCTGGTACGCGGGGTGCGAAGGCGGAGGCGTGCTCAAGGGAGGCCTTTCAGGGGACGAGCGGGACGGCCGACACCCTACTCATCGCCCGCCGCACCGAGTTCCGCAGGCACCGGTGCCGAGTGCGCCACGATCAGGCCCGACACCGCACGGGTCAGCGCCACGTACAGCCGCCGCAGGCCCGTCCGTTCGTCCGGCTCGCCGTCGACCACCGCCTGCGGCTCGTCCAGGACCACGTAGTCGTACTCCAGACCCTTGGCGAGGGATGCCGGGACCAGCGTCAGCCGGGTCTCGCGGGTGGTCTCCGCGCCGGGGTCGAGATAGGCGATCCCCGCCGCCGTCAGCGCCTCGGCCAGCACCGGCACCCGCGCGTCCGCGGCGATCAGCCCGATCGAGCCCTCGTGCCGCAGCAACTCCTCGCACGCGGCGACGACTTCCGCCTCCGTGCCGACCGGACGGATCTCGAAGAAGCCCGGGTTCTCCCGGACGGAGGCGACCGGGGTGAGCCCCGGCGCGATGTGCGGGAGCAGCCGGGAGGCGTAGGTGATGACGTCCGTGGGGACACGGAATCCGGCCGTCAGCTCCTCCACGACCCCCTCCGGCTTGCCGAGATGCCCCAGCGCGTCCGCCCAACTCCGCGTCGCCCAGGGGGTCGTACCCTGCGCCAGGTCGCCCAGCACGGTCGCGCTGCCGGTCGTACAGCGCCGCCCCACGGCCCGGTACTGCATCGGCGACAGATCCTGCGCCTCGTCCAGCACCACATGGCCGAGCGAGTGCGTGCGCTGGATCAGGTCGGCGGCCTCGTCGACCAGCACCGCGTCCGCCGAGGACCACTTGGCCGACTTCACGCTCCGCACCGGCTTCGCCCAGAGGATCGTCTTCTGCTCGTCCTCGTCGAGGATCCCCTCCGCGTGCTCGGCGAGGAACTCCGCGTCGGTCAGCAGCCGCAGCACCAGCTTGGCCGGGTCGACGGCCGGCCAGACCGCCTTGACGGCCGCCTTCACCGCGGCGTTGCGCGCGACCGCGTCCTGCACCCGGTCGTCCGGCGCCTCCCCGGCCCGCTCCATCTGCACCAGCACCGCGTGCGCGATCCGCTGCGGCAGCGCCTCCCGGGCGGCGCCGTACCGGATGTCCCGGTCCAGCAACTCCCGTACCAGCTCCTCGATCTCGTACGCCGGGACCCGCCAGCGCCGCGACCCGCGTACGACCATCACGGGCTCGGTCGGCATGGTCACATGCGCGTACAGCGCCCGGCGCAGCACCTCGGCCATCCGCGCGTCGCCCTTGATCACGGCCGCGGCCGCGTCGTCCGTGCCGCGCACCTCCACATGCGCGACCAGGTCGTCCACGGTGGCCTGCTGGACGGCCAACTCGCCCAGCGCGGGCAGCACTTGCTCGATGTAGTGCAGGAAGGAGCGGTTCGGCCCGATGACCAGGGTGCCGGTGCGGGCGAGCCGCTCCCGGTGGGCGTAGAGCAGATAGGCGACCCGGTGCAGACCGACGGCGGTCTTACCGGTGCCGGGGCCGCCCTGCACACAGACCGTGCCGGACAGACCGGAGCGCACGATCTCGTCCTGCTCCGGCTGGATGGTGGCGACGATGTCCCGCATCGGACCGACACGCGGCCGCTCGATCTCCCGCTGGAGCAGCTTGCTGGTGGCGGCGGTCTCCTCCGGGTCGGAGAGATGCTCGTCCTCGTAGGCGGTCAGATCGCCGCCGGTGTAGCCGAAGCGGCGGCGCAGCCCGACGTCCATGGGGTCCTTCTTGGACGCCCGGTAGAACGGCTGCGAGACCGGCGCACGCCAGTCGATCACCATGGGGTCGCCGTCGGCGTCGTGCACATGCCGCCGCCCGATGTAGAACCGCTCGCCCTCCGCGCCCTCGGCCTGCGCCGCGCCCGGGGCGTGCAGATAGTCGAGCCGCCCGAAGAACAGCGGGGTGTCGCTGAGGTCCGCCAGCGCCTTGATGCGGTCGTCGATCTGGCGGGCGAGCACCTCGGCGTTGACCCAGTTCGCGGTGACGTCGCGGATGTCCAGGGACTCCACGTCCTCGCGCATGGCGCGCAGGGCGGCGCGGGACGCGGCGAGGTGGGCGCGCTCCCGGCCGAGGGGGTCGCTGTGGGCGTCGGAGTGCTGGGCGTCGAGCGGTTCTTGGGCGGGCGCGGACAAGGGAGTGCCTCCGGTGGACCTGCGGGGTGGCTACGACGGTGCCGTCCGGTTTCCGTCCGGGCGGCGGCGCTCCGTGGGGGAGGCGGGCAAGAGCGGAGATTGTAGGGGAGGCGGCGCGGCAGGGGCCAACGAATTTCCGGCCGCGGCCACGGCACGCCGGCCTGCCGGGGAGGTCGGCGTTCTGCCGACCCCTAGGGGACGGAAGGCCCCCGGAGTAGGGGGCCGCCTCCACCCGGAGGTGCACACGGAGCCGTCGGGAACTGGCTCCGCAGACCGATGCGGACTACCCGCCGGAAGTTCCACCATGGAGACATGACCGCAGCAACCATCTCCCCATCCCCTGTCCGGCCCCCGAGCGGCGCCACTGCGGTGGACGGCGCCCCCCGCCACCTGATCGGCAGCGCCCTGCGCGCGATCAAGGTGTTCGCGGAGGCGGCGTTCGGCGTGGTCGTGCTCGGTGAGTACGGCGAGGACGTGGGCATACGCAGAAAGTGAGCCGGCTCTACCCGTCGGCGAGGATCTCGTCCGCGTCCATGATCCGGTAGGCGTACCCCTGCTCGGCCAGGAAGCGCTGGCGGTGGGCGGCGAAGTCCTGGTCGATGGTGTCCCGGGCGACCACCGAGTAGAAGTGCGCCTGGTGACCGTCCGCCTTCGGACGCAGCACCCGGCCGAGCCGCTGGGCCTCCTCCTGCCGGGAGCCGAAGGTGCCGGACACCTGGATGGCGACCGTGGCCTCGGGCAGGTCGATGGAGAAGTTCGCGACCTTGGAGACGACCAGGACGCTGATCTCGCCCTCGCGGAAGGCGTCGAAGAGCTTCTCGCGCTGGGCGTTGGAGGTCTCGCCCTTGATCACCGGCGCGTTCAGATGCTCGCCCAGCTCGTCCAGCTGATCGATGTACTGGCCGATCACCAGGATCTGCTGCCCGGCGAACCGGCGGACGATCGCCTCGGTCACCTTCCGCTTGGTGTCCGTGGTGGCACAGAAGCGGTACTTCTCCTCCGCCTCGGCGGTCGCGTAGGCGAGCCGCTCGGAGTCGGTGAGATTGACCCTGACCTCGACACAGTCGGCGGGCGCGATATAGCCCTGCGCCTCGATCTCCTTCCAGGGGGCGTCGAAGCGCTTGGGCCCGATCAGCGAGAACACGTCCGACTCGCGGCCGTCCTCACGGACCAGGGTGGCCGTCAGCCCCAGCCGCCGCCGGGCCTGGAGATCGGCGGTGAACTTGAACACCGGAGCCGGAAGGAGGTGCACCTCGTCGTAGACGATCAGACCCCAGTCCCGGGAGTCGAACAGCTCCAGGTGCGGATAGACGCCCTTCCGCCGGGTCGTCAGCACCTGGTAGGTGGCGATGGTGACCGGGCGGATCTCCTTCTTCGTGCCGCTGTACTCGCCGATCTCCTCCTCGGTCAGCGAGGTCCGCTTCACCAGCTCGTGCTTCCACTGCCGGGCGGAGACCGTGTTGGTGACGAGGATCAGCGTGGTGGACTTGGCCTGCGCCATGGACCCGGCGCCCACCAGCGTCTTGCCCGCACCGCAGGGGAGCACGACCACGCCGCTGCCGCCGTGCCAGAAGTTCTCCACGGCCTGCTTCTGGTACGGCCGCAGCGTCCAGCCGTCCTCCAGCAGTTCGATCGGGTGCGCCTCACCGTCCACATACCCGGCGAGGTCCTCGGCCGGCCAGCCCAGCTTCAGCAGCGTCTGCTTGATCTGCCCGCGCTCGGAGGGGTGCACGACCACCGTGTCCGGGTCGATCCGCGCCCCGACCAGGGGGGCGATCCGCTTGGACTTCAGCACCTCCTCCAGCACCGGCCGGTCGGTGGTGGTGAGGACGAGTCCGTGCGCCGGGTGCTTGCTGAGGGTGAGCCGGCCGTAGCGGTCCATCGTCTCGGCGATGTCCACGAGCAGCGCGTGCGGTACGGGATAGCGGCTGTACTCCACGAGCGCGTCCACGACCTGCTCGGCGTCGTGCCCGGCGGCCCGCGCGTTCCACAGACCGAGCGGGGTCACCCGGTAGGTGTGGATGTGCTCGGGCGCCCGCTCCAGCTCGGCGAAGGGCGCGATGGCCCGACGGCAGTCGTCGGCCCGCTCGTGGTCGACCTCCAGCAGGAGGGTCTTGTCGGACTGGACGATCAGCGGACCATTCACGCGCGGCACACCCTTTCCACACGGCCATTCGATACGGCCAAACGTCCAGTGTGCCTCACCGGCGGCGGCAGGGCCGTATGTGTGCCACAGGGCTCAGTCCTCCGCCAGTTCCGCCACGCCCGTGATGCGGTGGAGGGGGTAGGTGCGGACCTCGTCGGCGGTGTGGTCGTAGGCCGTGACGAAGCCGCCCTCGACACGGATCGGGGCGATGACCCGCTGGCTGGCGGCGCCCTCGGCGTTGACGTAGCCGATCCACAGGGACTCGCCGGTCAGGACGGCCGCCTGGACGGTGGCCAGGGTCTCGGCGGAGGAGGTGCGGGGCAGCTCGCCGCCCGCGAGGGGGGCGGCGGAGCCGGGCGGCTTGCGCGGGGTGGTCGCGGCCAGGTCGCCGGCCCGGATCGCGCGGATCGCCGCCGCGAGAAGCGTGGGGTCGGGCGGCGGCGGACCCTCCGGCACCGGCTCGGGCGCGGTGCGCGGCGGGGTGCGGTGGGCGTGGGCCCGGGTGATCAGGACGTCGCCCTCGGCGGACTCGGCGGCGGGCGCGTAGCCCATCGCGCGCAGCCCCTCCAGCAGGGACGCCGGGTCGGTCTGGGCGGCCAGCACGGTCGGGGCCAGGCGGCGCAGCCGCAGCGGGGCGGCGCGCTTGTCGGCGAGGATCTCGCCCAGCAGGGTGTCGTCGTCGCAGCGGACGTACGCGGAGGCGGCGCCGACCCGCAGATGGCCGTGCTTACGGGCCACGTCGTCGATCAGATAGGCGAGCGGCTGCGGGACCGGCGTACGGGAGTGCTGGTTGAGGAAGGCGTGCAGATCGGCGGCGGTGCGGCCGGCGTCCAGGGCGCGCCGGACCGAGGCGGGGGTGAACCGGTACACCGTCGCCCCGCCCTTGGACTCCACGTCCGCGAGCACGCCCAGCATGTCGGCGAGCGGGCGCTGGAGGGGCCCGGGGGCCACCGCCGTCAGGTCGGCCTGGAGCAGGACGTGGTCCAGGGGCTCCGGGAGGAGCGGGGCGAGAAGCCGGGCGGCGGCGGCCGTCGCCACGGCCTGCTCAGCTGGGGCGAGCGGCGCGGACCCGGCGACGGGCCGGCGGTGATGGACGGGGAGCTTGTCGCCGGGACCGGAGGGTTCGAGGGAGGGGGAGGGGGAGGGGGAGGGGGAGGGTTCCCCCGTGGGTGCCGGGCTTCCCGCCGGCCCGGCCCCGGGGTGTCCCGCCGGCCCGGCTGCAGTATGCCCCGCCGGTCCGGCTGCCGTATGCCCCGCCGGTCCGGCCTCCGTGTGTCCCGGCGGGCCGCCGAGCAGGGCGCGGCCGTGGGCCGACAGGGCGCCGCGGCCGGTGACGCCGAGGAGTTCCGCCTCGGTGAGGGTCCAGCGGGCGAGCCGGGTACGCAGATCGTCGGCGCCGTCCTGCTGCGGGCCGCGCAGCGGGCGTTCCCAGCTCAGCCGGGCCAGCACCGACTCCTGGTCGGGGGCGGCGCCCTCCGGCAGCGCGGCCAGCAGGGTCAGCACCCGGTGCCGTACCTCGGGGGCGGCGGAGCGGTCGAGGCCGGGGCCGAGCGCGGAGAGCGTACGGTCCTTGGCGTCCCGGCCGCCGACCAGCCCGGAGGTGCGGGTGGCCGTGAGCCAGGCCTCGGCGAGCTGGGCCCAGCGTTCGGCGGGGGGCCGTTCGAGCCACTCGTCGTAGGCGGGGGTGGCCGCGTACCGCTCGTCGGCCTCGCCGTCGGAGGCGACCAGCCCGGCCGTGTAGGCCAGCTCGGCCCAGAAGGCGGCCACCGGTTCGGACACGTCGAGGGCGACGGCGGTCCGCTTCAGGTCCCGCACGCTCAGCCCGCCGGCCCGCAGCACCGCAGGCCCGCCCTCGTCCCAGTCCTTCAGCAGTTCCTCGACGGTGGCGAGCGCGGTGTACGCCTGCCCGGCCGCCGTGGCGTCCACCATCCGGGGACTGTGCGTGGCGGCCGCCTCGACCGCGGGCGGCAGCGGCTCCGGCGCCCGGTGCGCGCGGCCCTCGCGCAGGTGCAGGGCGACCTCGCGGGGCAGGACGACCGTGCCCGGCGTGGTGGGCAGCAGCAGGCCGCGGTCGAGCAGCCAGCGCAGATGGGCGGCCGGTTCCGCGGTGACCTGCCCGTACGGCGGCCCCCACACCAGCCGGGACAGCACCTCGCGGGCGCCCTCCGGTGCGCCGGCGAGCAGCTTGGCCATCTTCTTCCGGTGGCCGAACAGGGCGGACAGCGCACCCACCGCGGACACCGAGTCATGGGTCGAGGGCAGCCCGGCCGCCGCGACGATCTCCTGGATCCGGCCCGGCGACATGCCGGAGGTGGCCTCCTGCACGCTGGGTCCGAGCCCGGTCGGGGAGGGCCGCCCGGGGGCGGGCGCGAGCAGTTCGCGGGCGGTGCGGACGAGCCGGAGCCGGTCGTCGTCGCCCCACACCAGCGCCTGTTCGCGCAGGGTGGCGAGGGCGTGCGGGAGCGCGGCGGCCACGGCGGGGTCACCGCTGTCGCCCGCCATCAGACCGAGCAGGACCGGGTACGGGGCCGGGTCCGGGGCGACGGCCAGCGCCTCCGCGGTCTGGAGGGCGAACCGGTCCAGCCGTTCCAGGGCGCGCAGCACCGAGGCGCGGGTGCCGGCGCGGGTGGCCAGCTGGGTGAGGTCGGTGGGGACGGGCGTGATGAGGTCCGGGCGGCTGCGCAGAAGCACGGCCAGGGAGGCGTCGTCCCTGGCGCGGAGTGCCTCCGCCAGGGACCGAGGGGCGGCGTGGGCCTCGGGGCTCATCCGGTCAACGGTAGCGGACGCCCCGGCCCGTCCGGTGGCCGAGAAGGAGTACGGTCCTCACGGGGTTTCAGTCGGCGTCGCCCCGGAGGGGTAGTCCGTTGGGGATCGAAAGCGACCAGGTCGTCTACGAGTATCTGAGCCGCGTCGGGGACATCGCCCAGCAGCGGCAGTTGCCCTCGTCCACGCGGATGCGGCTCGTGTCCGAGCTGCGGAACGAGATCGACCGGCACCGGGCCAAGGTGACGGTGGACTCCCCGGCGGCCGTCCGCCGCATCCTGGAGCGCCTCGGCAGCCCGGACGAGGTGGTCACGGCGGCGGGCAGCGGGTCCGGTGGGCCGGGCGGGGCGGGCGTGCCGCAGCCGCCGGCCGCCTCGGTGCCCGTCCAGCCGACGCCATGGGAAAGGACATCGGGCGCTTCGGGCGCTTCGGGTGCTTCGGGTGAGGAGCGGCCGAAGGGACTGCGTCGGGTGCCGCGGCCGCGCCGGAAGCCCGCCGAGCCGGCCCCGCCGTCCGCTCCGCGCGATGTGCCGTCCCCGCCGCATCTCGCCGGGGCGCAGGAGCTCGGGGGCAGCGCGGTGCAGCCGGACTGGTGGCGGGTGGCGCCGGGGCCGGCCGGCTTCGCCGAGACCGACTCGGTTCCGGGCTTCGTGGGGGGAGTGGAGATTCCGGAGCTGCTCCGGCGGCCCCCGCAGCGGGAGGAGGAGGCGGACGGGCAGCTCACGGAGGAGGCGGCACCGGAGCCGGAAGCGGCGGTCCGGCGCCGTGGCCTCTTCGGCCGCCGGACCCCGGCCGCGCCCCCCGCCGCGGCGGTCGCGGACGAACCGGCCGCGGCCCCGGCCCGCCGGCGTCTCCTGGCTCCGGCCGGCGGCTGGTCCAACCCCCTTCTGCTGCTGGCCGCCGCCTCGCTGGTGGCCGGGGCCGTGCTCGGCAGCTGGATCGCGCTGCTCCTGGGCTGGCTGATCGCCTACGGCTCCCGGCGGCTGAGCCCGGCGGAGAGCAAGTGGGCGGTGCTGGTGCTGCCCGGTACGGCGGCGGCCGCCGGGATGGTGTGGCTGTGGGGCAGGCAGACGGGTCGCTGGGGTGAGCCGATCGCCCAGGGGCAGATGAGCGACGCGATCGGGCAGACCTGGCCGTGGGTGGTGCGGGGTGCGGCGGTGGCGTCGGCGCTGTATCTGGTCTGGCGCTCCCAGCGGCAGCGGTAGCGGTAGCTGTGCCGGGCACCGGCCCGGCGGAAGCAAGCAGCGTTGGCTGTGCCGGGCACCGGCCCGGCGGAAGCAAGCAGCGTTAGCTGTACCGTGCACCGGCCCGGCCGGATAAACGGTCACCCCGCCCGGCGCGACCCGGCAGAATGATCCCCATGACCCTCACCGTCGGCTTCGATCTCGACATGACCCTCATCGACTCCAGGCCGGGCATCCGCGCCTGCTATCTGGCACTGTCGGAGCGGACGGGGACGTACATCGACGCGGACCTCGTCGTCACCCGGCTGGGACCGCCGCTCGCCGACGAGATGGCCAACTGGTTCCCGGCCGAGCAGGTGGCCGCGATGTCGGATCTGTACCGGGAGATGTACCCGTCGTACGCCATCGCCGCGACCCCCGCCATGGCCGGTGCACGGGAGGCGATCGCCGCGGTGCGGGAGGCCGGCGGGCGGACGATGGTGGTCACGGCGAAGTACGAGCCGAACGCCAAGCTGCACCTGACCCACCTCGCCCTCGAGCCGGACGTGGTCGTGGGCGACCTGTGGGCCGAGCAGAAGGCGGAGGCGCTGCGCGAGTACGGCGCGGACGTGTACGTCGGCGATCACACCGGCGATGTGCGCGGGGCGCGTGCGGCGGGCGCGCTGTCGGTGGCGGTGGCCACCGGCCCCTGCCCGGCCGACGAGCTGCGCGCGGCCGGTGCGGACGTGGTCCTGGAGGACCTGTCCGCCTTCCCGGCATGGCTGTCCGCCCACCGGGCGGCCGCGGCCTAGCACGGCCCGGGCCCGGCACCCGCCGGATACCGGGCCCGCCGCACGGCGGGCTCAGTGGGCGGCCGAGGCGTCCCGTGCCTGGCGGCGGCCCGCGGCGATCGAGCGGAGTACGCCCGCCCCGGCGAGCAGGAATCCGACGGCCATGAGCATGCTCAGGCCGTACATATAGGTCGGAAAAGGCTTCGCGCCGAGGAACAGCGGAACCACCGTGACCAGGGTGGCCAGGGCACCGATGAAGAAGACGACGGCACCGGCGCGGATCAGTCCGTCACCGGGTCCGGCGGAATTCGTTTGGGTTTTGTCACGCACCGGACCAGGGTAGTTCCCTGCGCGAGAGAACAACCGGGGGACGTCTTGTCACCCGCCCGAAGACCATTAGCCTTGGTAGCGGCGGGTCACGGTCGACCCGCTCTAGTGCTATCAAGAGCCGTTTCCGAGCAGTTTTCCCAACGAGTACGAGGACGAGGACAGACGTGCCTACCGGCAAGGTCAAGTGGTTCAACAGCGAGAAGGGCTTCGGCTTTCTCTCCCGCGACGACGGCGGTGACGTCTTCGTCCATTCCTCTGTTCTCCCCGCCGGCGTCGATGCGCTCAAGCCCGGACAGCGGGTGGAGTTCGGTGTCGTCGCCGGTCAGCGCGGCGACCAGGCGCTGTCGGTGATCCTGCTGGACCCGACCCCGTCCGTCGCCGCCGCCCAGCGCAAGAAGCCGGACGAGCTGGCCTCGATCGTGCAGGACCTGACGACCCTCCTCGAGAACATCACCCCGATGCTGGAGAAGGGCCGTTACCCCGAGAAGGCCTCCGGCAAGAAGATCGCCGGCCTGCTGCGCGCGGTCGCCGACCAGCTGGACGTCTGACCAGCTGGACGTCTGACCAGCAGCTAGACCGCCGGGAAGGCGAGCGCATCCGGGCCGAGGGGCGGCAGCAGCCCCTCGGCCGCCGCGCGGGTGAGCAGCCCGCGGACCGCCGCGTAGCCGTCCTCGCCGAGGTCGGCGGTGAACTCGTTGACGTAGAGACCGATGTGCTGGTCGGCGACGGCCGGGTCCATCTCCTGGGCGTGCTCCATGACGTACGGCCGGGAGGCCTCGGGGTCGTCCCAGGCGGCGCGTACCGAGGCGCGGACGGCGTCCGCGAGCCGGCCGAGCGCCTCGGCGCCCAGCGAGCGCTTGGCGATGATCGCGCCCAGCGGGATCGGCAGCCCGGTGGTGTGCTCCCAGTGCTCGCCCATGTCGGCCAGCTTGTGCAGCCCGTAGTCGCGGTAGGTGAACCGGGCCTCGTGGATGACCAGTCCGGCGTCCACCTTCCCGTCCCGCACGGCCGGCATGATCTCGTGGAACGGCATGACCACGATCTCGCCGACCCCGCCGGGCAGGGTGTCCGCCGCCCAGAGGCGGAACAGCAGATAGGCGGTCGACTTCTCGCTCGGCACGGCCACCGTACGGCCCGTCAGGTCCGTGCCCGCCTCCCGGCTGAGCACCAGTGGCCCGCAGCCCCGCCCGAGCGCACCGCCGCACGGCAGCAGCGCGTACTCGTCGAGGACGTACGGCAGGACGGCGTACGACACCTTCAGTACGTCGAACTCGCCGCGCTCGGCCATGCCGTTGGTGAGGTCGATGTCGGCGAAGGTCACGTCCAGCGCGGGGGCGCCGGGGAGGCGGCCGTGGGCGAGGGCGTCGAAGACGAAGGTGTCGTTCGGGCAGGGGGAGTAGGCGATCTGCAAGGACCGCTGCTCAGTGGTCGTCATGCTGGTTCCAACTCTCCAGTGCGGGCGCGAGCTTCCCGAAGGCCTCGGTCAGGGCGGCGAGGGCGTCGCCGATGCGCCAGGCGGCGCGGTCGCGGGGGCCGACCGGGTTGGAGATCGCGCGGATCTCCAGGACGGCCGTGCCGTGCGCGTCGGCGGCCTCGGCGACCCCGAACCCCTCCATGCCCTCGGCGAGCGCCCGGGGGTGCCGGGCGCGCAGCTCGGTGGCGCGGGCGGCGGTGCCGGTGACGGTGGAGACGGTCAGGACGGTGCCGGCCGGGGCGCCGGTGGCCTGGGTGGCGGCGCGGACGAGTGATCTCGGCGGGTGGTGCTGGACGGTCCCGAAGCCCAGTTCGGTGACCGGCAGAAAGCCGTCGGCGGTCTCGGCGCCCAGGTCGGCGACGGTGATCCGGTCGGCGACGACCAGCGACCCGACGGGCGCCTGTGGCAGGAATCCGCCGCCGATCCCGGCCGAGACGACCAGGTCGTACGGGGTGCCGGCGAGCCGGGCCGCGGTGAGGGCGGCGGAGACGGAGACGGCGGCGCGGGCCGGGCCGACGCCGGCGTCGAGCAGGTCCCAGCGCCCGGATCCGAAGGTCGCGCGCAGCAGCCCCGTGCCGGGCAGCCACACCTGCTCGAACGGCGAGTCGGGGGACCCCGGCGACTCCGGCGACTCGGGGGACTCAGGCGACTCCGGCGAGCCCGGTGGGAAAAACGCACGCGCCACCGCGTCCCGTTCGGCCGGGACGGCGGTGGCGACGAGGATCCGGTTCCGTGCGGACGTCGGAATCAGGCCTTCTTCAGCTTGAAGGCCCACACGCCCTTGGCGGGGCTGGTGCCCATCTGGATCAGGACGGTGTTGGTGTCGCCCTCGGTGCCGTACTGGGCGTTGAAGAACGCGCTGCCGGGGATCGTGCGGTAGGTCTTCTTGCTGGTGTCCGTGAACTGACGGCCGTTCACCAGGAGCGTCCAGCCGCTGTCCGCGATCTTCGGGTCGACGCCGAAGCGGACGGTGGAGTCCTGGTCGACCTTGATGGACTTGGCGTCGTTGGAGTTCTTGGCGCACTGCACCAGGGACTTGGTGTCCAGCGCCTTCCCGTCGTTGTAGCAGACCGCCTCGGAGTGGACCGAGTCCTCGCCGACGGTGATCGTCGCGACGGGCGTCGGCTTGTCGCAGGCCGACAGCAGAAGCAGTCCGGCGGAAACGGCGCCGGCGGCGGCGACGGCGCGGCGGCGTCGCACAGCGGATTGCAGCGTGGTCATGGCCGAAGGCTATCGGTCGCCCGGAGCCGCCCGCCCACGTGGGGTGCGGCGTGCCCGGTTCGTTACGCCGGGCGGGGCCGGGCGGCGTAACCGTGGCCGGTTCGTTATGCCGGCCGGAGCCCGACTTGCACCTCGTCGGAGCGCCCGCCTGGTGCCGGCCGGAGTGCCCCTGCCTGCTGCCGCCGGAGTGCCCGTGCCATTGCCGGCCGGCGGCCCCACGCGCCCCCGGTCAGGTCACCCGGCCCCGGGGATAGCCGCCGTGCCGGGCGGAGGACAGCAGCCCCTTCAGCGTGGCCAGCCAGCCGACAGCGACGAAGCAGGCGCCGATCAGCAGGCCCAGAGGGCCGTTGAGCGGCAGCACGATGCCGACCGCGCCACCGAACACCCACGCCATTTGCAGCAGCGTCTCCGAGCGCGCGAACGCCGAGGTGCGCACCAGCTCCGGCACGTCCCGCTGGATCAGCGCGTCCAGCGCCAGCTTGGCCAGCGCCTGCGCGAACCCGGCGACCGCGGCGAGACACGCCACCAGCACCGCCCCGAAGAACAGCGCCGCGACGATCGCCGTGCCCAGCACCACCGCGACGACCGTCACGATGATGATCTCCGGAGCACGTGATTTCAGCCAGGCCCCCACGGCCGTACCGAGGGCGTTGCCCGCGCCCGCCGCGACCCCGACCAGGCCCAGCGAGACCGCCGCGCTCTCCCCGGTCAGCGGGTGCTCGCGGAGCAGGAACGCGAGGAAGAAGATCAGGAAGCCGGAGAGGCAGCGCAGCGCGGCGTTGGCGCCGAGCGCGTGGGTGACGGCGGGGCCGACGGTCCGCAGCCCCGGCCGCTTCACCTCCTTGCGGTGCGGCCCGTGCAGATGCTGCGCGTCGGCGGCGAGCAGCGCCACGTCCTCGCCCTTGGCCGAGTCGACCTTCGGGGGCAGCGAGAACGACAGGAACGTTCCCGCGACGAAGATGACGAAGGCGCCGTAGAGCGGCCAGGGATCGCCGGCCCGGTGCAGCCCGGCGGCGATCGGTGCGGCCACACCGGTGGCGAGCAGCCCCGCGAGGGTGACCCGGGAGTTGGCCTTCACCAGGGAGAACCGGGGCGGCAGCAGCCGCGGTACGACGGCGCTGCGGACCACGCCGTACGCCTTGGAGGCGACCAGCACACCGAGCGCGGCCGGGTACAGCTGGAGGCTTCCGGTGGCCACGGCGCCCGAGATGACCAGGGCGAGCAGCGCGCGGGCCAGCATCGCGCCGGCCATCGCGGCCCGGCGGCCGTGCGGCAGCCGGTCCAGGAGCGGGCCGATGACGGGGGCGAGGACGGTGAACGGCGCCATGGTGATGGCCAGGTACAGGGCCACCCGGCCGCGCGCCTCGTCGGTCGGCACGGAGAAGAAGACGGTGGAGGCCAGCGCCACGGTGACCATCACGTCCCCGGCGCCGTTCACGGCGTGCAGCTCGATCAGCTTGCCGAGCCCCGACTCGCCCGCTCCGTGCGCGTGCGTCGCCTTGCGGATACCGCGCGCCGCACCGGTGACCGGCAGGTGCAGGGCACGCCCGACGGAACGGACGGCGCCGCCGACCCGGCTCGCCCCGCCCAACCGAACACCACGCCTGTCCGCGGTTGCCACGTGCTTCATAGTGCCCCGAGAAGGCACCGGATAGTGCGCGACGACCCGGACATCCCGGGCGGGGTTTCGGGTCCGGCGGTGACCGGCACGGTTGTGGAGGGGGTGGGAAAACCTGCCGCGTGGCGGTAACGAATCTTGTTCGGTGTAGCGTGCGTATCTCAGCCATAACGCAGAATGGATGGCAGAGGTGCGCCCGAGCGCGCGGATGCAGACGTCGATGCGGTCCCCCGGTCCGCTCCGTCGGACAGCCCGCCGGAGGCAGCCGCACTCGTGGAGACGGCGTAGGAGAGAAGCGATACCTGTGAGCGCAGCGACAACGCGAAGCCGCACCCCCGACCGCCTGTGCGCCGAGGCCGTCGACCTCGCCCGCACCGCCGCCGAGGAGGCGGCCGCGCCCGGGGTGGTCGGCGAGCACGTCGGTCTGGTGTCGGAGGGCGACCGCGTTGTCACGCACTTCTTCGAGTGCAAGGAGCCGGGCTACCGCGGCTGGCGCTGGGCGGCGACGGTGGCTCGCGCCTCCCGCGCCAAGATCGTGACCCTGGACGAGGTGGTCCTCCTCCCCGGCCCCGACGCCCTCCTCGCCCCCGAGTGGGTGCCCTGGAGCGAGCGGCTGCGCCCCGGCGACATGGGCCCCGGCGATCTCCTCCCCACCGACCAGGAGGACCTGCGCCTGGAGCCCGGCTACTCGGGCGAGGACGAGCCGCTGCCGAACTCCCCGGTGTCCGAGGAGATGGCGGAGCTGGCGGAGGCCGAGGACGCGGACGTCGCCCCCGGCGCCCCCGCCGTCCAGCCCACGATTCCGACCCGGGGCTCGATCGCGGCCGTCGCCGAGGAACTGGGCCTGCGCCGCGCCCGGGTGCTGTCCCGGTACGGCCTGCACACCGCCGCCGACCGCTGGGAGGAGGCGTACGGCCCGAAGACGGCCATGGCCCAGGCGGCCCCCGCCTCCTGCGTGTCCTGCGGTTTCCTCAACCCCATCGGCGGCTCGCTGGGCCAGGCCTTCGGCGTGTGCGCCAACGAGTTCTCGCCGGCGGACGGCCGTGTGGTCTCCCTCGCCTACGGCTGCGGCGGCCACTCGGAGGCGGCGGTCATGCCGAAGCCCCCGCAGCCGGCCCCGCCGGTCCTCGACGAGACCCGGGTCGACCCCTTCCCGCTGCGCCCCGCCCGCGACTCGGGCTCGGTCCCGGAGATCGGCGACGAGGAGACGGCGGAGCTGGGCCACTCCTGAGCCCTCCCGCCACCGCGTCCACCTCCTGCACCTTCCTGTCACCGGGCCGTGGAGAAGCACCTCCGCCGGTCCACGGCCCCGGTGGCGGAAACGGCGCATGCCGGACTGCTCGGCGCTCTCCTCTCCGGCGGTACGGCCCCTGGCCCCACCCTGGGCAAGCCCTCGCCGTCCGCGCTGTACCTTCGTCCCCACGTAGGTGAGGAGAGTGAACGTGAGCAAGTACGTGCGTCCGGCTGCCGAGGGCGCCGACCCCTTCGGCACCGCCCGGCTGCGGCGCGGTGTGCTCGACGCCTGGGCCACCAGCCCCGCGCGGTTCCGCGAGGACGCCAACGCGGAGGAGGACCTGGTCCTCGGCGGCTACCGGGACCGTCTCGTCATCGAGCTGGCGCAGAACGCCGCCGACGCCGCCGCCCGGGCGAAGGTGCCGGGGCGGCTGCACCTCACCCTCCGGGACGGGGTCCTCGTGGCCGCCAACACCGGGGCCCCGCTGGACGCGACCGGTGTCGAGTCGCTGTCCACGCTGCGGGCCTCGGCCAAGCGGGACGCCGAGGCGACGCAGGGGGCCGTGGGCCGGTTCGGGGTCGGCTTCGCGGCCGTGCTCTCGGTGACCGACGAGCCGGCGATCGTGGGCCGGCACGGCGGGGTGCGCTGGTCGCTGGCCGAGGCCCGGGAGCTGGCCCGCGACACGGCCCGGCACAGCCCGGGACTCGGCGACGAGGTGCGCCGGCGGGACGGGCATGTGCCGCTGCTCCGGCTGCCGTTCGCCGCCGAGGGCACCGCTCCGCAGCCGTACGACACGGCCGTCATCCTGCCGCTGCGGGACGCGGCGGCCGCCGGTCTCGCCGAGCGGCTGCTGGACGCCGTCGACGACGCCCTGCTGCTCGCCCTGCCGGGGCTGGCCGAGGTCGTGATCGAGGTCGACGGCGCGGCTCCGCGCACCCTGCGCCGGGAGGCCGACGGCGCCGTCACCGTGGTGGCGGACTCGCGGGGCGGCACCACCCGGTGGCGGACCGTCTCCGCGCACGGCCCGCTCACCCCGGATCTGCTCGCCGACCGGCCCGTCGAGGAGCGGCTGCGACCGCACTGGTCGGTGACCTGGGCCGTACCCGAGGACGGTGACGGGCGCCCCGGGCGGCCTCGGACGTCGGCCGTCGTGCACGCGCCCACCCCCAGCGACGAGCCCCTCGGGGTGCCCGCGCTGCTCATCGCCTCGTTCCCGCTGGACACCACCCGCCGGCACGCCGCGCCCGGCCCCCTCACCGACTTCCTGGTGCAGCGGGCCGCCGACGTCTACACCGAACTGCTCGCCGAGTGGCGGCCGGTGACGGACGGGATCATCGACCTGGTCCCCGGGCCGCTGGGCAAGGGCGAGCTGGACGGCGCGCTGCGGCAGGCGATCCTGGAGCGGCTGCCGCGCACCGCCTTCCTGCCCCCGGCGGCCCCGGCCGGGCGGGACGGCGAGAGCGACAGCGAGCTGCCGGTGGCCCTCCGGCCCCGGGACGCCGAGGTCGTGGAGGGCGCCGGGACGGACACCGTCCGGGTGCTCGCCGAGGTGCTGCCCACGCTGCTGCCCGCCGGGCTGGAGCGGCGCGTGGAACTGCGCACCCTCGGTGTCGCCCGGCTGCCCCTGGCCGACGCCGTGGACCGGCTCGCCGGGCTGGAGAAGGACCCGGACTGGTGGTGGCGGCTGTACGACAGCCTCGCCGGGGTCGACCCCGACCGGCTGTCCGGGCTGCCGGTGCCGCTCGCGGACGGGCGGACCACCATCGGGCCCCGCCAGGTGCTGCTGCCCACCCCGGACGGCGCCCGCCTGGACGCGGACGTGCTGGGGCGGCTGGGGCTGAAGGTCGCCCACGAGGACGCCGCCCATCCGCTGCTGGAGAAGCTGGGCGCGCTGCCCGCGACCCCCCGCGCGGTGCTGACCACCCCGCAGGTGCGGGCGGCCGTCGCCGCCTCGCTGGACGAGGACGGCGGGATCGGCGGGTGGGAGGAGGACGCCCCGGACGCCGAGGAGCTGGCGGACACCGTGCTCTCCCTGGTCCGGGACGCCGGCCTGGAGCCGGGTGACGAGCCCTGGCTGGGCGCCCTGGCGCTGCCCGACGAGGACGGGGAACTGGCTCCGGCCGGTGAGCTGGTGTATCCCGGCAGCGCCTTCGCCCGGGTGATCCGCGAGGGTGAACTGGCCGCCGTCGACCAGGAGTTGGCGGAGCGCTGGGGGGAGCAGCCGCTGACCGCGTGCGGGGTGCTCGCGAACTTCGCGCTGGTGCGGGCCACCGATGTGGTCCTCGACCCGGACGAGCTGGAGCCCCGGGAGGGCGACTACGCCGAGCCGGACGACGCCGGGCTGCTGGACGCCGTGGACGTGTGGTGCGAGGACATCCTCGACCGGTTCCCGGACAGTCCGGTGCCCCCGGTCGCCACCGAACTCGTCGCCGTCCGCGACCTGGACCTCGTCGACGACGACCGCTGGCCGGAGGCGCTCGGGCTGCTCGCCCGGCCGCCGCTGCGCGACGCCCTCACCCAGCCGGTCCGCATCCTGCTGCACGACGGCACCCATGAGGTCGTACGGCCGTACACCGCGTGGTGGCTGCGCGGGCACCCGGTGCTCGACGGGCGCCGGCCGGCGGGTCTGCTCGCCGCCGGCGGGGACCCGCTGCTGCGGGGCCTGTACGACGAGGCCGACGCCACCGGGTTCGAGGACGAGCAGGTGCTGCGGGCGCTCGGGGTGCGCACCTCCGTCGGCGCGCTGCTGGACGAGCCGGGCGGGGCCGCCGAGCTGCTGGACCGGATGGCCGACCCGGAGCGGACCGTCACCCCGGCCCAACTGCACGCCCTGTACGGCGCGTTGGCCGAGCTGGACCCCGAGCAGGTGACCCTGCCGGACGAGCTGCGGGCCGTGGTCGACGGGCGGGTGGCGGTCGTGGACGCGGGGGAGGCGGTCGTGGTCGACTCGCCCGACCTGCTGCCGTTCACCTCCGGGGTGCCGCTGCTGCCGGTGCGGCCGTCCCGCGCCGCCGACCTGGCCGAGCTGTTCCAGGTGCGCAGGCTGAGCGAGTCCGTCACCGGCGCGGTCGACTCCGAGGGCGCCGAGCACGACGTACCGGAGCCGGTGCGGGTGCTGCTCGGGCCGCGTACCCCCGAGCGGTACGTCGAGCACGAGGAGCTGGTCGTGGACGGCGTGGAGATCGACTGGCGGCTGACCGACGACGGGGTGCTGCACGCGGCCACCCTGGAGGGCGTCGCCGCCGGGCTGGCCTGGGCGGCGGGGCAGTGGCCGCGCCGGTTCGAGGTGGCCGCGTTGCTGGAGGACCCGTCCCGCACCGAGGAGCTGGCCCGCGACCGCTGGTTCGACTGAGCTGCCGAGGAGGGAAAGGGCGCAAAACGGAGCCCTTTCCCTCACTTGTGCAATGGATCAGTAATTCGAGCCCAAAATCGCATCCCGGGGGGCTCCTCTCGTACAACCAAGCGCATCCCCCGCGGGTCTCGTCCCGCGAGTCGACCGACTCCTAGGACACTCCTCCCTCCAGGGGAACGCACATGCGCATTCGTGCCACCGTGGCCGCCGTCTCCGGCGCCCTGGCCCTCTCCGCCCTCGCCGTGGCGGGGGCGCGCCCGCCCCCGGCCCCCCCCCCCCCGCGCCGCCCCCCCCCCCCCGCCCCCCCCCCCCGACGGCACGCCGTACACGCTGGACGCCCACTTCTCGAACGTCTCGATCGCCAAGGCGATCAAGGTCGGCACCAGCAGCGAGGTCAGCGCCAAGTACACCTACACGCTGACGCACGGCGCCGACGTGGACATCCACGCGAGCGACTTCCACACGGACGTCTTCCTCTACCACGGCAGCTACACCGACACCGCCCCCGAGCTGGACGGCGACGACTGGGCCACCTGCACGGACGTCACGTCGACCACGGCCACCTGCACGGGGTACATCAACATCTACCCGGCCGACGGCGACCTGAAGATCGCCTGGGCGGGCAGCTGGAACGTGGCCGCCGAGGCCATCGCCTTCAACGGCCAGGACGAGCAGAACCCCGCCGACATGAGCAAGGTCGGCTACACGGACGACAGCAGCCTCGGCACCACCCTGGTGCAGCGCTACTCCAAGCAGACCGTCGCCGCCAGCTCGACCTCGGTCTACAAGGGCAAGACCTTCACCGCCTCGGGCAAGCTCTCCCGCGCCGACTGGGACGACCACCTGTACCACGGCTACGCCAACCAGCCGGTCAAGCTCCAGTTCCGCAAGGCCGGCACCACCACGTACACCACCGTCAAGACCGTGTACACCGACTCCTACGGCAACCTGAAGACCAGCGCCACCGCGAACTACAGCGGCTACTGGCGCTACAGCTTCGCCGGCACCTCCACCACCCCGGCGGCCACCGCCACGGGCGTGTACGTCGGCGTGAAGTAACCCCCTTCCGGGCACCTCACTCGGGAACGCGGCGGTCGACCCACTTCCAGGCACCCTCCAGGGCGGCCGCCGCCAGCACCGCGATGCCCACGGCGGTCCACGGCATCGCCAGCCCCACCAGCCTCAGCGCGAAGAACTCCTGGAGCGCCGGGACGGCGAGGACCAGCAGGAACGCCACGCCCATCGCCGCCACCAGGACCACCCGCCACCAGGTGTAGGGGCGGGCGACGATCGCCAGGACCCACATGGAGACCAGAAACAGGGTCAGCGTGGCCGCGCTGGTCTCCGCGTCCAGCCGGCCGGGGCCGGTGTAGTAGTGCCGGGCGGTCAGATACGTCACGAAGGTCGCCAGGCCCGCCACCAGCCCGCCCGGCACCGCGTACCGCATGACCCGGCGCACGAAGTGCGGTCTCGCCCGCTCCCGGTTGGGGGCCAGGGCCAGGAAGAAGGCCGGGACGCCGATGGTGAGCGTGGACAGCAGCGTCAGATGCCGGGGCAGGAACGGGTACTCCACCTGCCAGCAGACCACCAGCACCGCCAGCAGCACCGAGTACACCGTCTTGACCAGGAACAGCGTCGCCACCCGCGTGATGTTGCCGATCACCCGGCGGCCCTCGCCGACCACCGAGGGCAGGCTCGCGAAACTGTTGTCCAGCAGCACGATCTGCGCCACCGCGCGCGTGGCCTCCGCGCCCGACCCCATGGCCACCCCGATGTCGGCGTCCTTCAGGGCGAGGACGTCGTTCACGCCGTCGCCGGTCATCGCGACCGTGTGCCCGCACGACTGGAGCGCGCCGACCATGTCCCGCTTCTGCCGTGGGGTGACCCGCCCGAAGACGGTGCCCGCCTCCAGCGCCCGGGCCATCCCCGCCGGGTCGGCCGGCAGCCGCCGCGCGTCCACGGCCGACCCGTCGAGCCCCAGCTTGGCCGCGACCGCGCCCACCGACACCGCGTTGTCCCCGGAGACGACCTTGGCGCGGACGTCCTGCTCGGCGAAGTAGCGCAAGGTGTCGGCCGCGTCGGGCCGCAGCCGCTGTTCCAGCACCACCAGGGCGGTGGGCCGGGCACCCCGGGCCGGCTCGGGGTCGTCCAGCTCCCGGGCGGCCCGGGCCAGCAGCAGCACCCTGAGCCCCTGCTCGTTGAGCCGCTCGGTCTCGGCCAGCGCGGGGTCCCCGTCGCCGAGCAGCACGTCCGGGGCGCCGAGCAGCCAGGTACTGGTCTCGCCGTCGCCCTCGCTGAACGCGGCCCCGCTGTACTTGCGGGCCGAGGAGAACGGCAGCGACTCCACACAGCGCCAGTCCTCGCTGTCCGGGCAGGCGTCGATGATCGCCTGGAGGGAGGCGTTGGGGCGCGGGTCGGACTCGCCGAGCGCGCCGAGCACCTGCCGTACGTACGGCTCCTCCGCCCCGTCCAGCGGCCGCAGCTCGGTGACGTCCATGCCGCCCTCGGTGAGCGTGCCGGTCTTGTCCAGGCAGACGGTGTCGACCCGGGCCAGCCCCTCGATGGCGGGCAGCTCCTGCACCAGGCACTGCTGCCGGCCCAGCCGGATGACACCGACCGCGAAGGCGACGGAGGTGAGCAGGACCAGCCCCTCCGGGACCATCGGCACGATCCCGCCGACGGTGCGGGCCACCGAGTCCTTCAGATCGTTGCTCTTGACCACGAGCTGGGTGACCACGAGCCCGATCGCGGCCGGGACCATCATCCAGGTGACGTACTTGAGGATCGTGGAGATGCCGGTGCGCAGCTCGGAGTGGACCAGGGTGAAGCGGGAGGCCTCCTCGGCGAGCTGGGCGGCGTAGGCCTCCCGGCCGACCTTGGTCGCCTGGTAGGCGCCGCCGCCCGCGACGACGAAGCTGCCGGACAGGACGGCGGCACCGGGGCGTTTCACCACCGGGTCGGCCTCGCCGGTGAGCAGCGACTCGTCGATCTCCAGCCCCTCGGCCTCCACGCAGACGCCGTCCACGACGACCTTGTCGCCGGGCCCGATCTCCAGCAGGTCGCCGAGGACGATCTCACGGGTGGGGATCTCCACGGCGGTGCCGTCGCGCCGTACGGTCGGCCGCGTCTCCCCGATCACCGCGAGCGAGTCCAGGGTCTGCTTGGCCCGCCACTCCTGGATGATGCCGATGCCGGTGTTGGCGAGGATCACGAAGCCGAAGAGGCTGTCCTGGATCGGCGCCACGAAGAGCGTGATCAGCCACAGCACGCCGATGATCGCGTTGAACCGGGTGAACACGTTCGCCCGGACGATCTCCCCGAGTGACCGGCTGCTGCGCACCGGTATGTCGTTGACCTGCCCGCGCGCCCGCCGCTCGGCCACCTCGGCCCCGGTCAGCCCGGCCGGCCCGGTCGCCGGCGGGGCCACCGGATGCACGGGGTCCAGCTCGGCGCCCGCGTCTGTGTGGGTCATGCATTCGACGGTACGTACAGATCCGCCGGGCCGCCCACCGATGGCGTCACTCGGCCGGGGCAGCGGTCCTCTTGATCGCCGCGTCCCGTTTGATCGCCGCGTCCCGCCTGCGGACGTACCAGACGCCGATCAGGCCCAGCCCGCCGCCGGCCAGGCAGGTCCACAGCCACCAGGTGTGGTGGTGGTCCGTGAACCAGCCGTAGAAGGGGAGCTGCACCAGGAAGAGGACGAACCACACGATGGTGCCGCCGGTGATCGTGGCGACCACGGGCCCCTCCAGGGGCTCCGGCGCCTCGTGCTTGGGGGTCCACTTAGCCATGGGCACAGCTTAAGCCGACCGGCTCTCTCTCTTGCTGGACGTATCTACGCGCGGAGATAGCGATCTGCGGCTCATACGTTCATACTGAAACCGTTTGTCTTTGACCGCTTCTGTTCGTATGAAACGCCAACGAGGCTCGGGGGAACCCTCTTGGTGATGAGGTCTCGCATGTCCACCTCGGCACCTGCCAAGGTCCCCACCCCCGGCAAGCCGGACGGGGCGCCCGCTCAGAGCGCTCTCGACCGCTACTTCAAGATCTCCGAGCGCGGCAGCTCCGTCGTCCGGGAGATCCGTGGCGGTTTCGCCACCTTCTTTGCGATGGCGTACATCATCGTGCTGAACCCGATCATCCTGGGCAGCGCGAAGGACATGTACGGCCACCACCTGGACAACGGCCAGCTGGTGACCGCCACCGCGCTGACGGCCGCCTTCACCACCCTCCTCATGGGCGTCATCGGCAACGTCCCGATCGCGTGCGCCGCCGGCCTCGGCGTGAACTCCGTGGTCGCGCTCCAGCTGGCGCCCCGGATGACCTGGCCGGACGCGATGGGCATGGTCGTCCTGGCCGGCTTCGTGGTGATGCTGCTCGTGGCCACCGGTCTGCGGGAGCGCGTGATGAACGCGGTGCCGTTCGGTCTGCGCAAGGCGATCTCGATCGGTATCGGCCTGTTCATCATGCTGATCGGTCTGGTCGACTCCGGTTTCGTCAGCCGTATCCCGGACGCCGCCCAGACCACCGTCCCGCTCCAGCTCGGCACGGGCGGTCATCTGCTCGGCTGGCCGGTGCTGATCTTCATCCTCGGTGCGCTGCTGACCTTCGCGCTGATCGTCCGCAAGGTGCCGGGCGCGATCCTGATCTCGATCGTCGGCATGACCGTCCTCGCGATGATCATCGACGCCGTCGCCAAGGTGCCGTCCTGGGGCCTGACGGTCCCGAAGTGGCCCGGCAACCCGGTCGCCAGCCCCGACTTCGGCCTGGTCGGCAAGGTCAGCCTGTTCGGCGGCTTCTCCAAGGTCGGCGTGCTGACCGGCGTCCTCTTCGTCTTCACGGTCCTGCTGTCGAGCTTCTTCGACGCGATGGGCACGATCATGGGCGTCAGCGACGAGGCCAAGCTGACCGACGCCCAGGGCTACATGCCCGGCATCAACAAGGTCCTCTTCGTCGACGGCCTCGCGGTCGCGGCGGGCGGCGCCAGCTCCGCCTCGGCCAACACCGCGTTCGTGGAGTCCACGGCCGGTGTCGGCGAGGGCGCCCGCACGGGCCTCGCGAACGTGGTCACCGGCGCGCTCTTCGCCGTCGCCCTGTTCCTCACCCCGGTCGCCACGATGGTCCCGTCCCAGGCGGCCACCCCGGCGCTGATCGCGGTCGGCTTCCTGATCCTGTCCAACTCGATCAAGGAGATCGACTGGGCGGACTACACGATCGCGATCCCGGCCTTCGTGACGATGCTGATGATGCCGTTCACCTACTCGATCACGAACGGCATCGGCATGGGCTTCATCACCTTCGTGGTGCTGCGCCTGGTCGCCGGACGCGGCCGGGAGATCCCGGTCCCGATGTACGTCGTCTCGGCGGTCTTCGCCTTCTTCTACCTGATGCCGGCCCTGGGTCTGACCTGACCCGCTCCCTACGGCGTCAGGTGACCCCGTAGAACCTCTCCGTCTCCTCGACGGCGGTCTGGAACCGCTCGTCGAAGTCGTCCCGGATGAGCGTGCGGACCACATAGTCCTGCACGCTCATTCCTCTTTTCGCCGCGTGATGCCGGAGCCGTTCGAGCAGCTCCCCGTCTATCCGCAGGCTGAGCACACTGGTCGCCATGCGTACGAGGGTCGCCACACCCGGCCGTCCACTGTGTTCCTTTCCGGAACCGTGTCACCCATACGGGTGATCAAAGGGTTCAGTGGCGGGTGTCACGGGCATTCACGCGCGTCCCGGTGGTCCTTAGTCAGGGTAATGAGTTACTCTAAAGAACATGCAGGACCTCACCCATGGCGACGACGCGGCCGCCGTGAACTCACTCCGCTCCGCCGTGATGCGGCTGTCCCGTCGCCTCAAGCACCAGCGGGTCGACGAGTCGCTGAGCCCCACCGAGATGTCGGTGCTCGGCACCCTGGCCCGCTGCGGCAGCGCCACCCCGGGCGAGCTCGCCCGCAAGGAACACGTCCAGCCGCCGTCGATGACCCGCATCGTCGCACTGCTGGAGGCCAAGGGGCTGGTCCGGCTGGAGCCGCACCCCGAGGACCGGCGTCAGAAGGTCGTCACCCAGACCGAGCAGGCCGAGGCCATGCTCGAGGAGAGCCGCCGCAAGCGGAACGCATTCCTCGCCGGTCTGGTCGAAGGCCTGGACGACGAGGAGTGGGCGACCCTGCGCGCCGCCGCCCCGGTCCTGGAGAAGCTCGCACACCTGTAAGCGCGGCCTGAGGAGGCGAACCCTTTTGAGTACGGGACCCGGAACACCTTCCGCCCCCGCACCGACCACCCACAACCCCCGCACGTCCTCGATGTTCAGCTCGCTGAGGATCCGGAACTACCGCCTCTTCTTCCTCGGCCAGGTCGTCTCCAACACCGGCACCTGGATGCAGCGCATCGCCCAGGACTGGCTGGTCCTGAGCCTCACCGGCTCCTCCGCGGCCGTGGGCATCACCACCGCCCTCCAGTTCCTGCCGATGCTCCTCCTCGGCCTGTACGGCGGCGTCCTCGTCGACCGCCTGCCCAAGCGCCCGACGCTGCTGGTGACCCAGACGGCGATGGCCCTGACCGGCCTCGCGCTCGCCTTCCTGACCCTGTCCGGCCATGTCCAGGTCTGGCACGTCTACGTCGCCGCCCTCGCCGTCGGCCTCGCCACCGTGGTCGACAACCCGGCCCGCCAGTCCTTCGTCTCCGAGATGGTCGGCCCCGAGCAGCTCCAGAACGCGGTCAGCCTCAACTCGGCGAACTTCCAGTCCGCCCGTCTCGTCGGCCCCGCCGTCGCCGGTCTCCTGATCACCGGCGTGGGCACCGGCTGGGCGTTCCTCGCCAACGGCCTGTCCTTCGCCGCGCCCATCGCCGGCCTGCTGCTGATGCGCGCCCGCGAACTGCACGTGGTCGAGCGCGCGCCGCGCGGCAAGGGCCAGCTGCGGGAAGGGCTGCGCTATGTGGCCGGCCGGCCGGAGCTGGTCTGGCCGATCGTCCTGGTCGGCTTCATCGGCACCTTCGGCTTCAACTTCCCGGTCTGGCTCACCGCCTACGCGGACCACATATTCCACGCCGGCGCCGGCTCCTACAGCCTCTTCAACACCCTGATGGCCGCCGGCTCCCTGTGCGGCGCCCTGCTGGCCGCCCGCCGTGGCACGGCCCGGCTGCGCGTCCTGATCGCCGCCGCGCTGGCCTTCGGCGTCCTGGAGACCGTGGCCGCGCTGGCCCCGTCGTACTGGCTGTTCGCGCTCCTCATGGTGCCGATCGGCATCGCCGGCCTCACGGTCAACGTCACCGCGAACACCGCGGTGCAGATGGCCACCGACCCCGCCATGCGGGGCCGGGTGATGGCCCTGTTCATGATGGTCTTCATGGGCGGCACACCGCTGGGCGCGCCGATCGTCGGCTGGATCACCGACACCTACGGCCCCCGGGTGGGCTTCGCCTGCGGCGGCCTCATCTCGGCGGGCGCCGCGGTCGCCATCGGCCTGATCCTCACCCGGGTCGGCGGCCTCCGGGTATCGCTCCGCTGGCATCGCGGCCACCCCCGCCTGCACTTCATCCCGAAGGAGGAGCTGGCGGCGGCCGCCTGAGGGGGGCTGCGGCTCGGATGCCGGGTGCGGGTAGCTGCGGGCCGGTCGCGCAGTTCCCCGCGCCCCTTCGGGCGCGCTAGCTGCGGGCAGTCGTGCCGCTGGGGGCGGCACGGGTGGGCGCAGCGGCACCCCGCAAGCGCGGGTGAGCGGAACACCCCCCGGCCAGCCACAGCACACGGCACCCGGCAAGCCAAGTCCGCTACAGCACCCTCTTCGCCAGCACCTGCCCCGGCCACGCCTCCTCGCCCACCGTGAACGCCTCGGTCCGGATGAACCCGTTGCCCTCGTAGTAGGCGACCAGCTTCCCGTCGTCCCCCGCATAACAGTCCACCCGCAGCAAGGACACCCCGGCCCGCCGCGTCTCCTCCGCCGCGTGCGCGAGCAGCGCCGCCCCCGCACCCCGCCCCCTGAACCGCCGGTCGGTGGCGAAGAGGTGGATGTACCGCTCGGGCTCGTCGGCGGGCTCCAGATAGGCCCCCGGGCGCTTGCTCAGGGTCAGCGTGGCGGCCGGCGTGCCGTCTATCTCGGCGATGTACGGGGTGCCCTCGGCGGCGTACCGGTGCACCAGCTCCACGGCCCGCTCGTTCGTCGACCACGGCTCGGTCCCCCACTGCCCGGTCCGCCCCTGTGAGACGAGCCACTCCACGGCGCTGTCGAGCATGCCGAGGATGAGGGGAGCGTCGTCGGGGCCACCGGTGCGGATGCTGATCGTCATGGGCCCATCCTGCCCGCGCCGTCATGGGGAGGCGACGGCATTTCGGTCTGGGATGGTGAGGGCATGAGACTCTTCGCCGCCGTACTGCCCCCGGAGGACGTCACCCGCCAACTCGCCGCCGAAGTGGACCGGTTGAAGCAGCTGCCGGGTGCCGCCGGCCTGCGCTGGACGGGCCGCCCCGGCTGGCACTTCACCCTCGCCTTCTACGGCGAGGTCGCCGACGATCTCGTACCGGACCTGTCGGACCGGCTGGCCCGCGCGGCCCACCGTACGGACCCCTTCGAGCTGGCCCTCTCCGGCGGGGGCCAGTTCGGGCAGGGCCGGGCGCTGTGGACCGGGGCGTCGGGCGGGGTGGAGGCGCTGCGCCTGCTGGCCGACCGCGCCGAGGCGGCGGCCCGCAAGGCGGGCGTGCCGATGGGCGAACACCGCCGCTACAAGGCCCACCTGACGCTGGCCAGGAGCCGGGAGGCGGTCGACGTACGGTCGTATGTGCAGCTCCTGCGCGAGTTCACCTCAGACACCTGGACCGTGACCGGCCTGGCCCTGGTGCGCAGCAACCTGCCCCGGTCCGGAGTGCCGGGGGAACAGCCCCGGTACGAGGCGGTCGCCCGCTGGGCACTGGGCGGGGCCGGTTAGGCTCGATGGCGTGGACCCGAAGACGCGGAACCGGATCATGGCCGGTGTGTTGGTGTTGATGTTCGCGGTCGTCGCCTTGGCGTCGGCCGTCAGGTAGCGCCCGGGGGCCTGCGGGGCCGCATCTCGCATGCGCCCCCGCGCCCCCGTGCACCCTCGGTCACCAGGCGAAGGCCTCCGGCGACGGTCCCGGCCCCGGGAAGATCTCGTCCAGGCCGGCCAGCACCTCCTCGCTCAGCTCCAGCTCGACCGCCCGCAGCGCGGACTCCAGCTGCTCGGCGGTGCGCGGGCCGACGATCGGGCCGGTCACCGCGGGCCGGGTGAGCAGCCAGGCCAGGGCGGCCTCGCCGGGCTCCAGGCCGTGCTTGTCGAGGAGATCCTCGTACGACTGGACCCGGGCGCGGGCGGCCGGGTCGGCGAGGACCTGGGCGGCCCGCCCGGAGGCCCGGCGCGCGCCCTGCCCCTCCTTCTTGATCACCCCGCCGAGCAGGCCGCCGTGCAGCGGGGACCAGGGGATGACCCCGAGGCCGTACTCCTGCGCGGCCGGGAGCACCTCCATCTCGGCGCGCCGCTCGTAGAGGTTGTACAGGCACTGCTCGCTGACCAGGCCGAGGGTGCCGCCGCGGCGGGCGGCGGTCTCGTTGGCCTGGGCGATCTTGTAGCCGGGGAAGTTGGAGGAGCCGGCGTAGAGGATCTTGCCCTGCTGGACCAGGACGTCGATGGCCTGCCAGATCTCCTCGAAGGGGGTGTTCCGGTCGATGTGGTGGAACTGGTAGACGTCGATGTGGTCGGTCCGCAGCCGCTTCAGACTGGCGTCGACGGCCCGCCGGATGTTGAGGGCGGAGAGCTTGTCGTGGTTGGGCCAGACGTCGTCGCCGTCCGCGCCCATGTGCGCGTACACCTTGGTGGCGAGCACGACCTTGTCGCGCCGTCCGCCGCCCTGGGCGAACCAGTTGCCGATGATGCTCTCGGTCCGGCCCTTGTTCTCGCCCCATCCGTAGACGTTGGCGGTGTCGAAGAAGTTGATGCCCGCGTCCAGCGCCGCGTCCATGATGGCGTGGCTGTCGGCCTCCTCGGTCTGCGGACCGAAGTTCATCGTCCCGAGGACGAGCCGGCTGACCTTGAGCCCCGTGCGTCCAAGCTGCGTGTACTTCATGGTCCACCAGCCAACGTCCTGGAGTGCGCTCAAGGCAAGGGGAGTTGGTCAGTCGCGGGGGAACTCGTCGGTCTTGAGAGTGAGGCCGAGGGGGGTGGTGGTCATGTCGAGGTCCACCCCGAAGACGACGGTCAGCTCGCTGAGGTACTCGCCGTCCTTGGGCTGGGTGTGCAGATGGCACCTGCCCTGGTACGGGTCGACGATGAGGTAGACGGGGACTTCGGCGGTGGCGTAGGCGGTCTTCTTGGGGCCGTAGTCGTTGCGCGCGGTGTCCTTGGAGATGACTTCGGCGACGAATTCGACGTCCTGATAACGAAAGCGGCCTTTGTCGTCCTTTACGGATCCCTTGGCCAGCGCTGCCACATCACAGGCGAAACCGTTCAGATGCCCCGGGAAGTCGATGCGTACGTCTGATGCCAGCCGCTCGATCGGATACGTGCTCCGCAACTGATCCAGGACGCGGAAAATGATCTCCCAGTGGTTGGCCCGCTGCGGCGACATGAAGATGTGCCCCCCGACGATCTCGACTTTCGTTCCCTCGGGGATGGGCATCTTGTCGAGCCACTCGAACATGACGTCCAGAGTCAGCTCGCCGCTCTCCTCGGCCATCTCGATCCTGTCTTCGAGGACGGTCATCGTGGCGCTCCTCCCCGGCTGCCCACGGACAAGTGCAGCCGCGCGGTTTCAACGATACGCACGGTGACGAGGAGACGCCGCAAATCAGGTCAATCCGTTCCGGCCGCGAACATCTGCCCGAGTCCCCACGCCTCCCGCATCGCCCCGGCGAACGCCCCCGCGATCCGGTGCTCACCGCTCGCGTTGGGATGGGTGCCGTCGTAGGTGTCGGTGTGGATGTCGTACGGCCGTGGCGGCGAGGCCAGCAGGATGGGCGAGCGGGGTTCGTCCAGGTCGGCGGCCGTTTTCGCGAGGAGGTCGTTGAAGAGGTCGACCTGTGCGGCGAAGGGCTCGTCGGCCTCGGCCCGTATGTTCGGTATGACCGGCAGCAGCACCATGCGGATGCGCGGGTTCGCCGCGCGGGCGCCGGTGACGAAGGCCCGTACGTTCTCCGCGGTCTGCTCGGCGTTGGTGTAGAAGCCCAGGTCGATCAGGCCGAGCGAGACCAGCAGCACATCCGCCCGGTGCTCCCGCACCGCCGGGCCGATCAGCGGGGCCATGTGCAGCCAGCCCTCGCCCCAGCCGGCCAGGTGGGCGCGGGGAAAGTCGGGCTCGGCGTAGGCGAGGGAGGTCGGGGCCTCGGTCTGCTTGTCGTACAGCGTCTCGCGCGGGCCGACGAAGGTGAAAGGACCGTCGTACGCCGTGCACAGATGCCGCCACAGCCGGTAACGCCATGTGTGTTCGCCCGCGCTTCCGATGGTCATGGAGTCGCCTACGGGCATGAACCTGAGCATCCGCTCATGATGGACGATCACGCGTACGCATGGGATGTGAGGGCCGCCACGCGGGCCGCTACGTGGGCCACTCCTGGGCCACCATCCGTGGGAGCCGTGGGCCACTCCTGGGCCACCATCCGTGGGAGCCGTGGGCCACTCCTGGGCCACCATCCGTGGGAGCCGTGGGCCACTCCTGGGCCACCACCCGTGGGGCCCCTGGGTCACCCCTGCGCCACCACCTGGCCGCCTCGGCCGGTGAACGCGGAGCGGGGATGGCAGGCTTGGGGGATGCGTCGATCGTCCGCCCGCCTCGCCCGAGCCCTGTCCGCCGGAGCGCTGCTCGCCGGCGTCTGCGCGCTGCCCGCGGTCCCCGCCTCCGCCGCCCCGGCCGACGGCGCCGGTGACCAGGGGTTCACCCTGAAGGACCCGAGGATCGCCGAGTCCAGCGGGCTCGCCGCCTCGCATCTGCACCCCGGCATCTACTGGACGCACAACGACAGCGGCGACGGGCCGTACATCTACGCCGTGGACAGCGCTACCGGGAAGACGGTCGCCCGTGTCACCCTGCGCGGTGTCGGCTCCCCGCGCGATGTGGAGGCGATCTCCGTCGGCCCGCACGACGAGATCTACGTCGGCGACATCGGTGACAACTTCGGCGGCAGATGGCCGTACGTCTGGATCTACCGGCTGCCCGAGCCGAAGGTCCTCAAGGACCAGACGGTCACCGCCACGCAGTACGTGGTGAAGTACGAGGACGGTCCGCGGGACGCCGAGTCGCTGGTCGTCCACCCGAAGACCGGGCGCGTCTACATCATCGACAAGAAGCAGGACGGCGGGCATCTCTACGAGGGCCCGGCCACCCTCTCCACCTCCGGCGCGAACATCTTCAAGCCCGTCGCCCCGGTCGACCTGTGGGCCACCGACGCGGCCTTCTCCCCGGACGGCCGGCAGCTCGCCGTGCGCGGCTACTTCGGCGGCATCTACTACGACTGGAACGGCGGCCGGATCAAACGCGCGGGCCAGCTGGACGTGCCGTTGCAGGGGCAGGGGGAGGGTCTCACCTACTCCCCGGACGGGGCGAAGCTGCTGTACAGCAGCGAGGGCGCGGAGAGTGCGGTGGAGGCGAAGGACGCGCCCGGCCGGCCCTCCGGCGACGAACCGGGCGGCAGCGCCAACGCGGCCTCCGGGGGCGGCTCGGGTCTCGCCGGGTTCGGGAGCGGCTCCGGTGTCGGGGTCGGCGCGGCCGTCATCGCCGTGGGCGCCCTCGCCCTGCTCGGGCTGCGCAGGCTGCGCCGACGGGGGTGAGGGGACTGAGCGGCGCCCGCCGTTCCCGACCGAGATCTTGACGTGCGCATGGTCTCCGGGTTGTCTGGAGGCGAGCGGTTTATGGGAGCGCTCCCATAGTTCCGGGGCCGCACCTCCGAGAGGAGACCAGGCACATGTTCCGCAGTTTGCGAAGAGCCCTGTGCGCGGCCGGGGCGGCACTCTTGTTGCCCTTGGCGGGGCTGGCCGGGGCGCAGACCGCCCACGCGGACACCGCACCCGGGGCCGGTTACTGGCACACCAGCGGCCGCCAGATCCTGGACGCGGCCGGTCACCCGGTGCGTATCGCCGGGGTCAACTGGTTCGGCTTCGAGACCACCAACAAGGTGGTCCACGGCCTGTGGTCCCGGGACTACAAGAGCATGATCGACCAGATGCGGTCGCTCGGCTACAACACCATCCGGCTGCCCTACAGCGACGACATCTTCAAGCCGGGCGCGATGCCCGACAGCATCGACTTCTCCGGCGGGAAGAACGCCGACCTCCAGGGCCTGACCTCGCTCCAGGTCATGGACAAGGTGGTGGCGTACGCCGGCCAGGACGGCCTGAAGGTCATCCTGGACCGGCACCGCCCGGACTCCGCGGGCCAGTCGGCGCTCTGGTACACCTCCTCCGTCCCCGAGTCGACGTGGATAGCCGACCTCAAGGCGCTGGCGACCCGGTATCTCAACCAGGACACGGTCATCGGCATCGACCTGCACAACGAGCCGCACGATCCCGCCTGTTGGGGCTGCGGCGACCAGGCCACCGACTGGCGCCTCGCCGCCGAGCGGGCCGGTAACGCGGTGCTGTCCGTCAACCCGAACCTGCTGGTCTTCGTCGAGGGCGTGCAGTCGTACAACGGCGCCTCGTACTGGTGGGGCGGCAATCTGATGGGCGTCGGCCAGTACCCGGTGCGGCTCAGCGTGCCCAACCGGGTGGTGTACTCGGCCCACGACTACGCCACCAGCGTCGCCCAGCAGAGCTGGTTCAGCGACCCGTCCTTCCCGGCCAACATGCCGGGCATCTGGGACAAGTACTGGGGCTACATCTTCAAGCAGAACATCGCCCCGGTGTGGGTCGGCGAATTCGGTACGACGCTCCAGGCGACGGTCGACCAGAAGTGGCTGGCGGCGCTGGTGAGTTACCTGAGGCCGACATCGACGTACGGGGGCGACGCCTTCCAGTGGACGTTCTGGTCCTGGAACCCCGACTCGGGGGACACGGGCGGCATCCTCAAGGACGACTGGGCGACCGTGGACACCGCGAAGGACGGATACCTGACCAGCATCAAGGCACCGCTGTTCGGGAGCACGGGAAGCGGTGGCGGCGGGGGCGGTGGCGGTGGGGGCACCTCGGCGAGTTGCAGCGCGACCTACTCCGTCAGCAGCGACTGGGGGAGCGGCTTCAACGCCGATGTGACGGTGCGGAACACCGGCACGACCGCGCTGTCGTCCTGGAAGGTCACGTGGACGTGGAGCGGCTCGCAGCGGATCAGCACCATGTGGAACGCGACGTACACGCAGAGCGGCTCGACGGTCACGGCCGTGAACGCGCCGCAGAACGGCAGTGTGCCGGCGGGCGGTTCGGTGAGCTTCGGCTTCGGCGCGGCGCCGGGCGGCGCCGCCGTACCGAGCGTGAGCTGCACCGCCTCCTGACGGGCGGCGGATACCGGGCCTGACCACGGCGAGGGCCCGCATCTCCCTCCGGGGGTGCGGGCCCTCGCCGCACAGCTGACGACTTTCGAGCCCGACGCGCAACCAAATCTCAGCTTTCGCCCAGCAATGCGGCAAAGTGTCCACCGGTCCATGACCCACCCACCACACTGGAGGACGCTGCCGTGCTCTCGACCGACTTCGTCCCGGGCGCGCCGAACTGGCTCGACCTCGGAACGCCCGACACCGCTGCGGCCGCCGCCTTCTACGGCGCGGTGTTCGGCTGGGAATTCCAGTCGGCCGGACCGGACGCCGGGGGATACGGGTTCTTCACGCTCGACGGCAAGGTGGTCGCCGGGATCGGCCCGCTGACCGAGGAGGGGGCCGTCTCCTCCTGGACGGTCTACTTCCACACCCCCGACGCGGACGCCACCGCCGAGGCCGTGAAGCGGGCGGGCGGCAGGGTGCGCGTCGCCCCCGCCGACGTCTTCTCCGCGGGGCGCATGGCCCAGTTCACCGACTCCACCGGTGCGGACTTCGCCGTATGGCAGCCGGGCGAGACGGCCGGTTTCGAGACCGTCGGGGTGCCGGGGGCCCTGTGCTGGACCGAGCTGTACACCACCGACACGGCGGCGGCCCGGGCCTTCTACGGCGCGGTGTTCTCCTGGCAGTTCCAGGACTGGCCGCTGGACGCGGAACTGGCCTACACGGTGGTGTCCCCGGCCGGGGGCGGCCAGGAGGCGGGCCAGGGCGGCATCATGCAGCTGCAACAGCAGCACCTGGACGCCGGTACCACCCCGGAGTGGCACCCCTACTTCGCGGTGGCCGACTGCGACGCCACGGTGGCCAGGGCGACGGAGGCCGGCGCCACGGTGCTCATCCCGGCGATGGACGTCGAAGGAGTGGGCCGCCTGGCGATGCTCCTGGACCCGACGGGAGCAGCCTTCGCCCTGCTGACGCCGGACCCGTCGATGGGGGGCTGAGCGGACAGCCCAGCTCGCGGCGCCCTCGGTTCGGCGAACAGGTCACCAGGGCGAGGGAGAGATACGCGGGGCGTTCGAGATAGAAACCGAGCGACACGTCACCGCCCGCGGCCAGCCGCTCCCGGGCGGAGGCGAGCAGGGCCCCGAGGCGGCGGGCCTCGCGCTGCGCGCCGGAAGCGAACCGGGGGGCGGACTCGGTGAGCCGCTCACCCAGCCAGGCCGTCGCCCCCTCCGGGTCCTGCCACGTGCCCCGCACCAGCGAGCGTGGTTTGACGAGCCAGTAGGAGACCTCCAGCGGCGGCAGATCGGACGCGGGGAACTCGGCGGCGACCATGCGGTACCGCTGGACCAGCTCCGGTCTGCTGCCGGCGGGAGGGGGCTCGGGGTGGGGCGGTCGGCGCAGGGCCTCCTCGTCGAAGCGGGGTTTGGGGCCGGTCCACAGGTAGCCGTGGTGGTGCATGGGCGTCCGGTTCGGGGCGTCAGGGGCGGAGAAGCCGGCCGGTCCCGGCGGGGCGATGGGATGCCGGGACCGGCCGGTGAGGGGGTGGGCGGACGGATCCGGCTCAGCCGGACAGCCCGAACCGCCCCGGGTCGATACCGGCGGCCGCCAGCTCGGCCGAGCTGAAGCGCAGCGGCTGCGCCTCCGGCCGCTTGCTGTCCCCGAGGGCCCAGGCGTCCTGGCCGATACGGGCCAGGGTCACGCACGCCTCGCCGTCCGGGTGGGTGCTGCCTCCGCAGGCCCTCACGAACGAGGCGCCGCTGAGATCGAGTGCGTAGAGGTCGCTTCCGTTCACCATCACTGCACCTTCCTGCTGTGCTGTCGCGGCCATGACCGACCGCTTCCGCCTCATGGGCGGAAGTTCACGAAGGCCTCGGGTGGACGCCCGAGGGGTGGTCCCGGATCTCGGTGGCATGGCGCACGGCCTGAGTGACGTCACCGGCCTGCCGGCAGGCGAGGAGCTGTCGCCAGTTGGCGGCGCAGACGTCACAGCCGGTGGCGGGAGCGCAGTCCAAGAGCCAGGCGTCGTAGACGGCGGGCACCTGGGGCGAGCGCTCCCGGTGGGTTTTCGCCATGGCGGTCACCGTGATTCCCGAGGGGGTGTGGGTTCGAGACGACGGTAGGAGCCGGGCGGAGAATGGCGAGCGCGATATTCGAGACTATTCTCTTGCGGTCACTCTGGATGCATGGACATTCACTCAGAGGCACCGACATCCTGGGGCCACCAACATCGTCAACACCCGGGGGGTGGTCGTCGTGGTGCGCAGGTTGCGGTTCAACGGGACGGGGAGTGGCTACAACGGGTGTCCCTCGGTGCATGAGGACTTGGACAGCGGAGAGGTCATCGTTCACGGCGCCCCGCTCACCGACCCTGAAGACGTGGCGCAGCTTCAGCACCTCTCGGAGGGGGAGGTGGCTGTCGTAGTGCCGCGTGAGCTTCTGGTCGACTGGGCGCCGAAGGAGCGGACGAGGCAGGTGCAGACGATCGATCTGGACGAGTTCGGTGCGCTGTTCAGTAAGTTCGAGCACACCGCGTGGCGGCTGGAGACGCGTCGCCGCTATGCGAGTGATGAGGCCGATGTCCGCTGGACGCGATTCATCGAGACGGGGACTGCTGACGCGAACGGCTCGGACAGCCCGGCGGCCAAGCAGTGGGGTGACACCATCCGCGCGCAGGTCGCACTGGGCAAGAGGATCGAGCGGGTACGCATCGTGGACCGGCCCGCGACGACCGGTCAGCGTTACCTCTTCGAGAGCGCGAAATGGAACATCGGCCTTGGCGAGGACATCCGCAACATGTGGCGCGCCGACGCGGACCGCCTCAGGCTGCCCGCCGAGGACTTCTGGCTGTTCGACAGCCGCCTCCTCGCGCTCCTGCGCTTTGATGACGACGACCAGCTCACCCACGTGGAACTGATCACAGAGCCCGCAGAGGTGGTGCGCTGCTGCATGGTGCGGGATGCTGCTTGGCATCAGGCCGTTCCCCGGGAGCAGTTCGCGGCGGAAATGGCCAGTGACCTGTAGGAGCAAGAGCGGGTACCGGTGAGCACGGACTATCAGAGGGCACGCGAGGAATTGGGCCGTCGGCTCAGAGAGCTGCGTGTCGACAGCCCTGACGGCCGGCTCACCGGTACCGCACTCGCTCAGCGGCTTGGCTGGACCCAGTCGAAGGTCAGCAAGCTGGAGAACGGCAGACAGACGCCCACGGACGACGACCTCCGAGCTTGGGCCGAAGCCACGGGCCAGCCTGCTGTGTTCGCTGAACTGCGTGCCCGTCTCAAGGGCTTCGAGAGCCAGACCCGCTCCTGGCGGCGCCAGCTCGCGGCGGGCCACCGCCCTGTTCAGGACTCCTGGAACGCGGTCATGTCCAACTCCACGGTTTGGCACGAGTGGGAAACCAGCCTCGTCCCAGGCCTTCTCCAGACCGCCGATTACGCCCGCCGCGTGTTCGAAAGCCACTCCCGACTCCAGAACTCCCCACGCGACACCGAAGATGCGGTACGTGCCCGTATGAAGCGGCAGGAGTGCTTGTACCGACCTGGCAAGCAGCTGAATCTGCTGGTATGGGAAGGAGCGCTCTGGGCTCGGGTGGCGCCACCGAATGTGATGGCGGCGCAAATGGACCGGCTTCTCGGGGTGGTGGGCATAGACACGGTGCGTTTGGGAATTGTGCCGCTGGATGCACAGCTGTCCCTGAATCCCGCCAACGCCTTCTGCATCGTGGATGAGCAGGTGGTCGCGGTCGAGGACTGGCACGCCGAACTCTGGCTCGAAGACGCCGAAACGATCGCTCTGTACCGCCGCATCTGGGACACCTTCGCCGAGTCGGCCGTCTTCGGCGCCGAGGCCCAGCAAGTGATCGCCCGCGTCCGCCGGAGCATCAAGGTCTGAGGACATACGGCCGGACCACGTCATCAGCGGCTTCCCACAGGGGCCCGCCGGGGTGGATCGCGGGGCTCCGCCAGCACTCCTCGTCGTACGGGAACGGCAGTTGGTGACCGGCCGCCCGGTTGAGTCTGGACCAGCGGCGCCACCGGGCGTCGTACGGGCTGGGGAGCGGCCATACATACGGGTCGGGGGTGCGAACCTCCTGTGCGAGCTGCCAGTGATTCATGGCGGCGGGCTTGCGGCGCAGGCGGGCGAGCGTCTCATAAAGGCGCCGGAACACGGGATACCTCCGGCTTCTCGGCGAGTGCCGTGCAGGTACTGCCGTTCAGTGCAGGTGTCCTGGCCGGATACTCGTCTGCCTTCTACTCCTTCAGCTTCGACGAGGAGCCGACGGTCGAAGCAGTTGCCATCGACAATCTGCGAGGCACGTCGGTCCTCGAAGGGGCCGAAGACCTCGCCGCTTACGCCAATGCGTACGACCTACTACGATCGGCAGCGTTGGCGCCGGACACGAGCGCGAAGCTCATCCGGGGCATACTGCGGAGCTTGAAGGAAGACACATCGTGACCGAGGTCGTAAGCCCCTTCTGGAAGTCGTCGTACTCCGGGCAGGAGAACGCCTGCGTCGAGGTCGCCGACACCGCTCCCGGCGGCCGAGCCGTCCGCGACAGCAAGCAACACAACGGCCCCCTCCTCACCGTCTCCCGCGACGCCTGGCAGGCCTTCCTCCAGCAGCTCGCGTAGGCGTCTCGGCATATTCCAGGGGCACATTCACTCATCCGGCTGACTCTGCCGCCGTACACCCCGGCTGGTCGGGCTCCCGTGGCTACGTTCCGTCGCATGGTCAGCTCACCGCATGACACCATGCACCACATCTTCCGCAAGGAGCCGGATCTGCTCGCCCGGCTCCTGCCGCGGGCGGGTATGGAGTTCCCCGAGTACCACTCGATCGAGCCGCTGGACACCGACCTCACCGAGATCAGGCCGTTGGAGCGGAGGGTTGACAGCCTCTTCCGGGTCCGGACGGCCGGGAGCGAGGGCGGTTTTCTGCTCGCCGTCGAGTCGCAGGGCAAGCCGGACCGCGACAAGCACAACAGCTGGACGTACTACGTGGCGCATCTGTACGCCAAGTACCGGCTGCCGCCCATCCTGTTGGTCGTGTGCCAGGACAAGAAGACGGCGTCCTGGGCTGCGGAGCCCATTCGCATCGGTAGTGACTTCCACACCAGCATGCAGCTCTTCCCGCTGGTGCTGGGACCGAAGAACCTGCCGGTCATCACCGACCCGGACGAGGCGGCGAAGGACCTTCCCGCCACCGTGTTCTCCGTGCTCGCCCACGCCAAAGATCCGGGTGTGCTTGCCATACTGGACGAGGTCGGGCCGGTGGTGGGGCCCCATCAGGAGTGGGCAGAAATCATCGAGATGGGTTTGGGTGATGGCCCGGCCCGTGACCACTGGAGGAAGCTGATGGACGTGTACACCCCGGTCTTCCCTGGCGCGGGCACCGTGATGGAGGAGGCTTGGCGGAAGGTCGTCGCCTACGGGGAGGCGAAGGGCGAGGCGAAGGCCGTTCTTCGGGTTCTTGATGCGCGGGGCATCGAGGTCTCCGACGCCGTCCGCGAGCGGGTCATGGCCTGCACCGAGCTCGAGGTGCTGGAAGCCTGGCTCGACCGCTCCCTGACCGCTTCGGTCGCCGAGGAGCTGTTCGCCGGGGAGGGAGAGCAGGGTTCCGGAGCCGCGAAGGGCGCCCGGTGACGATCACCGGGCGCCCTTCGTCGTACATACCGAGAGGTCAGAGCTTCTCGATGACGTAGTCGATGCAGTGCGTCAGCGCCTCGACGTCGGCCGGGTCGACCGCCGGGAACATCGCGATGCGCAGCTGGTTGCGGCCGAGCTTGCGGTAGGGCTCGGTGTCCACGATGCCGTTGGCGCGCAGCACCTTGGCGACGGCGGCCGCGTCGACCTCGTCGGAGAAGTCGATCGTGCCGATGACCTGGGAGCGCTTGGCCGGGTCGGTGACGAACGGGGTGGCGTACTTGGACTCCTCCGCCCAGGTGTACAGGCGGGTCGAGGAGTCCTTGGTGCGGGCCGCGGACCAGGCGAGACCGCCCTGGCCGTTGAGCCACTCCAGCTGCTGGTTCAGCAGGAAGAGGGTGGCGAGGGCCGGGGTGTTGTACGTCTGGTTCTTGCGGGAGTTGTCGATCGCCGTCGGCAGGCTGAAGAACTCCGGGATGTGGCGGCCGGACGCGTGGACGCGCTCGGCGCGCTCGATCGCGGCCGGGGAGAAGACACCGATCCACAGGCCGCCGTCGGAGGCGAAGGACTTCTGCGGGGCGAAGTAGTAGACGTCGGTCTCGGACACGTCCACCGGGAGACCGCCGGCGCCGGAGGTGGCGTCCACCAGGACCAGCGCGCCTTCGTCGGCACCCTCGACCCGCTTGATCGGCATGGCGACGCCGGTCGAGGTCTCGTTGTGGGTGAAGGCGTAGACGTCGACGCCGGACTCGGCCCGCGCCTCCGGGTGGGTGCCCGGGTCGCTGGCGATGACGGTCGGCTCGGCCAGCCAGGGGGCGAGCTTGGCGGCCTTGGCGAACTTCGAGGAGAACTCGCCGAAATTGAGGTGCTGGGACTTGTTCTCGATCAGTCCGTGGGTGGCGATGTCCCAGAAGGCGGTGGAGCCGCCGTTGCCGAGGACGACCTCGTACCCCTCGGGCAGGGAGAACAGGGAGCTGATGCCCTCGCGGACCTGGCCCACCAGGTTCTTGACGGGCGCCTGGCGGTGGGAGGTGCCCATGAGGGACGTACCGGTGGCGGCGAGGGCGTCCAGCGCCTCGGTCCGCACCTTGGAGGGGCCCGCACCGAAGCGTCCGTCGGCGGGCTTGATGTCAGCGGGGATCTGGATGTCGGCCACGAGTCGGAGGGTATCGGCTGGGTGAAACCGGATGGAACGGTGTCCGTCCGATGAGACGAGATCGACGGTCTGTGGACTTGTGAATTTGTACGACGATAGGGGCGGCCCTGTGGAAAAGTTTCGGTGACGGAGCGTGATCGGGCGCATCCTGGACGCATGACGGATCTCACGGATCTCACGGGTCTCGAAGCAGAGCTGCGCGGCGCCGTCCGGGGCGAGGTCGGGTTCGATGTCACCAACCGGGCGCTCGTGACGATGGACGCGTCCAACTACCGGCGGGTCCCGCTGGGCGTCGTCGCCCCCCGGGACGCGGACGACGTCGCGGCCGTACTGGAGGTGTGCCGGGCGCGCGGCGTGCCGGTGGTGGCGCGCGGCGGAGGCACCTCGATCGCCGGCCAGGCGACCGGCACCGGGGTGGTGCTGGACTTCACCCGGCACATGAACCGGCTGCTGGAGCTGGACCCGGAGGCGCGGACCGCCGTCGTACAGCCCGGCCTGGTGCTGGACCGGCTCCAGGAGGCCGCCGCCCCGCACGGCCTGCGCTTCGGCCCGGACCCCTCCACCCACAGCCGGTGCACGCTCGGCGGGATGATCGGCAACAACTCCTGCGGCTCGCACTCGGTCGCCTGGGGCACCACCGCGGACAGCGTGCGGGAGCTGTCCGTCCTCACCGCGCGCGGGCGGCGGCTGCGGCTCGGGCAGGGCTGGGCCGGGGCGCCGGACGGGCTGCGGGAGCTGGCGGAGGGCGAGCTGGCCCGGCTGCGCACGGGCTTCCCGGACCTGCCCCGCCGTATCTCGGGGTATGCGCTGGACGCGCTGCTGCCCGAGAAGGGCGCCGACGTCGCCCGCTCCTTCTGCGGCTCCGAGGGCACCCTCGGCATCCTCACCGAGGCGGTCGTACGGCTGGTGGCGGCACCCCGCGCCCGCGCCCTGGCCGTGCTGGGGTACGGCGACGAGAGCGCCGCCGCCGAGGCCGCGGCCGGGCTGCTGCCCCTCGGGCCGCTGACCGTGGAGGGCATGGCGGCCGACCTGGTGCGCTCACCGGCCGGGCTGCCCAGGGGCGGTGCCTGGCTGTTCGTGGAGACCGGCGGGGAGTCGCCGGCCGAGGCACGCGCGCGTGCGGAGGAAATCGTCCGCGCGGCCGACGTGTTGGACGCGTCGGTGGTGGTTGACCCGGCCGCCCAGCGCACCCTGTGGCGCATCCGCGAGGACGCGAGCGGCACGGCCACCCGCATTCCCCACGGCACCCCCCGCCGGTCCGTCCCCGACGGGCGGGACGCCTCCTCCCCGCCCCTTCCCGAGGGGCAGTACACCCCCGACCTGCCCGCGCCCGGCCGCGGACTCGGCGCGGAGGCCTGGCCCGGCTGGGAGGACTGCGCGGTGCCGCCCGCCCGGCTCGGCGCCTACCTCCGCGACTTCCGCGCCCTGCTGGCGGCCCACGGCCTGCGCGGCACGCCGTACGGCCACTTCGGCGACGGCTGCATCCACGTCCGGATCGACTTCGACCTCCTCAGCGAGGCGGGCGTGGGCCGCTTCCGCCGCTTCTCCGAGGAACTGGCCGACCTGGTCGTCGGCCACGGCGGCTCGCTGTCCGGGGAGCACGGCGACGGCCAGGCACGGGCCGAGCTGCTGCCCCGCATGTACGGCGAGGAGACGGTCCGGCTCTTCGAGCGGGCCAAGGCGGTCTGGGACCCCGACGACCTCCTCAACCCCGGCATGCTGGTCCGCCCGGCCCGGCTGGACGAGAACCTGCGCTTCTCGGTGCTGCCCCGCGAGCCGGTCGAGGTGGCCTTCGGCTACCCGGCCGACGGCGGCGACTTCCGCGCGGCCGTCCGCCGCTGCGTCGGCGTCGCCAAGTGCCGTACGACGACCGTCTCCGGCCCCGCCGTGATGTGCCCCTCCTTCCGCGCCACCGGCGAGGAGCGGCACTCCACCCGGGGCCGGGCCCGCCTGCTGCACGAGATGCTCGCGGGCGAACTGGTCACCGACGGCTGGCGGTCACCGGAGGTCAAGGACGCCCTGGACCTCTGCCTGTCCTGCAAGGGCTGCCGCTCGGACTGCCCGGTCGGCGTCGACATGGCCACCTACAAGGCGGAGTTCCTGCACCACCACTACGCCGGCCGCCGCCGCCCGGCCGCCCACCACACCATGGGCCGGCTGCCCGAGTGGCTGCGCGCCGTCGCCCGCACCCGCACGGCCCCCCTCGTCAACGCGCTCGCCGCCGTACCGGCAGTGGCGGCCGTGGCGAAACGCCTGGGCGGGATCACCCCCGAGCGGGACCTGCCCCGGCTGGCAACCGGCACCTTCAGCGGCTGGTGGCGGCGGCGCGCACCGGCCGGAGGCACCGGGGACCTGGTGGTGCTGTGGCCGGACACCTTCACCGAGCATCTGTCCCCGTCCGTCGGGCGGGCCGCCGTCCGCGTCCTGGAGGCCGCCGGGCTGCGGGTGGCCCTGCCGCCGACGCTGCTGCCGCGCCGGGGCGCGATCGGCGACGGCCGGACCCGTTCGGCGACCGCGCTGCTGGCCGCCCGCCGGGGCCGCGTCTGCTGCGGGCTCACCTATGTCTCCACCGGCCAGCTCGACCGCGCCCGCGCGGTGCTGCGCCGCACCCTGGACCTGATGGAACCCGTGCTGCGGGCCGGGGTCCCGGTCGTCGTGCTCGAACCTAGCTGTGCGGCGGCCCTGCGCGCCGACCTGCCCGAGCTGCTGCCCGACGACCCCCGCGCCGCCCGGCTCGCCTCCGCGGTCCGCACCTTCGCCGAGACCCTGGAGCGCCACGCCCCGCACTGGACCCCGCCCGCCGTCGACCGCCCGGTCACCGGACAGACCCACTGCCACCAGCACGCGGTCCTCGGCGACACCGCCGACCGCCGGCTGCGCGAGGCCACCGGACTCAGCGGCGAACTCGCCGGGGGCTGCTGCGGCCTGGCCGGCAACTTCGGCTTCGAGAAAGGTCACTTCGAGGTGTCCCGGGCCTGTGCGGAGGAACAGCTCCTGCCGTCCGTGCGCAGCGCCCCGGCCCAGGCGGTGGTCCTCGCGGACGGCTTCTCCTGCCGTACGCAACTGGAGCAACTGGCAGGAGTGCGCGGCCGCCACCTGGCGGAGGTACTGGCGGAGGCGCTGGACGAGCCTCCAGGCTCATAACGGGCGAACTGCGCATACCGCTGCCGGAGGGAGGAGGTCTCGCCGGATAGTCGATGTCAGCATGTGGGACAGTTGCATAAAGGGTTCACGCACCTGTCCGGGTTCCCTAACCTGGACCAGGTAGTACATCCCGCTGAACGAGCCCGATCGAGCACCTGGACCGCCCGTGACCCCCTCCGGCACCGCCACCCCGACCCCGGCCGCCACCGCCACCGCCACCGCCACCGGCTCCGCCCGCGCACCGCGGCGCCTCGGCTCGCTCGGCCCCGTCGGACTGGTCCTGGCCGGCGGTGTCTCGGTGCAGTTCGGCGGCGCGCTCGCGGTGACGCTGATGCCGCGGGCCGGAGCGCTGGGCGTGGTCACCCTGCGCCTCGTCGCGGCGGCGGTCGTCCTGCTCCTGGTCTGCCGGCCCCGGCTGCGCGGCCACTCCCGTACCGACTGGGGCACGGTGGTCGCCTTCGGCCTCGCCATGGGCGCGATGAACGGCCTCTTCTACGAGGCGGTGGCCCGCATCCCGCTCGGTCCCGCGGTCACCCTGGAGGTCCTCGGCCCGCTCGCGCTGTCCGTGCTGGCCTCCCGCCGCGCGATCAACGCGGTATGGGCGGCCCTGGCCCTGGCCGGTGTCTTCCTGCTCGGCGGCGGGGGCTTCAGCGACCTCGATCCCGTAGGTGTCGGGTTCGCCCTGGGCGCCGGAGCCATGTGGGCCACCTACATCGTCTTCAGCGCCCGTACGGGCCGCCGCTTCCCCCAGGCCGACGGCCTGGCCCTCGCCATGGCCGTCGCGGCCCTTGTCTTCCTCCCCCTGGGCATCGCCTCGGCCGGCACCCGCCTGCTGAACCCCACCACCGCCGGTCTCGGCGCGGCCGTGGCCCTGCTCTCCTCGGTCCTGCCCTACACCCTCGAACTCCTGGCCCTGCGCCGCCTGCCCGCCTCCACCTTCGCGATCCTGATGAGCCTGGAACCGGCCCTCGCGGCGACGGCCGGCTTCCTGATCCTCGGCCAGACCCTCTCCCCGGCCCAGGTGGCGGCCATCGCCCTGGTCATCGCGGCGAGCATCGGCGCGGTACGCACCCAGGTGGGGCGCGCCCACACGTCGTAGGCCCACACGCCGTAGGCCCCCACGTCGTAGGCCCACATGGCGTAGGCGCACATGGAGTCAGCGCACATCTCCTTGGCGCCTACATCGGCCAGAAATCCATGCAAGCACGCTTGATTGTTTCCACCCCCACTGCCATGCTCCCCTCATGGCCGACCCGACGCCCGTCATCGACGACCTGCGTGCGGAGAGTGAGGAACTCGACCTGCTCGTGGCCGGGTTGAGCGCCGCACAGTGGGCGCTTCCCACCCCCGCGCCCGGCTGGACCCTCGCCCACCAGATCGCCCACCTCGCCTGGACCGACCACTCGGCGCTGCTGGCCGCCACCGACCCCGCCGCCTTCCAGGCGCTGGTCGAGAAGGCGCTCACCGCCCCGGACTCGTTCGTGGACGAGGGTGCGGCGGAGGGCGCCCGGCGCCCGCCGGACGAGCTGCTGCGGGCCTGGCGCGAGGGCCGCGAAGCCCTCGACCGGGCGCTGCGCGCGGCCCCGCCCGACGCGCGCTTGCCGTGGTACGGCCCACCCATGTCGGTCGCCTCGATGGCCACGGCCCGTCTTATGGAGACCTGGGCCCATGGGCTGGACGTCGCCGACGCGCTGGGTGTGATGCGCCCACCCACCGACCGGCTCCGGCATGTGGCGAGACTCGGTGTGCGCACCCGGGACTTCGCCTTCACCGTCCATGGACTCACCCCACCTGCCGACGCCTTCCGCGTGGAGCTGACCGCCCCGCCCCCGTCCGGCGCGATCTGGGGCTACGGCCCGGAGGACGCCCCGCAGCGCGTCACCGGTCCCGCGCTGGACTTCTGCCTGCTCGTCACCCAGCGGGCCCACCGCGCGGACCTCGCGCTGACCGCCACCGGCCCGGACGCCGACCGCTGGCTGGACATCGCCCAGGCCTTCGCCGGTCCGCCCGGCAGCGGCCGCCCGGCGAAGGGGGGCCAGGCGTGACGGTCCTGCGCGTCGGCAACTTCTCCGGCTTCTACGGCGACCGCTTCACAGCGCTGCGCGAGATGCTCACCGGCGGCGAGATCGACGTCCTCACCGGCGACTACCTCGCCGAACTCACCATGCTCATCCTCGCCCGGGACCGGCTGAAGGACCCCTCGGCCGGATACGCCCGCACCTTCCCGCGCCAGCTGGAGGAGTGCCTCGGCCTGGTCCGGGAGCGCGGGGTGCGGATCGTCACCAACGCGGGCGGGCTCAACCCGGCGGGCCTCGCCGACGCCGTCCGGACGTCGGCCGCCCGGCTCGGCATTCCGCTGCGCGTCGCGCACGTCGAGGGCGACGATCTGACCGGCGCCCTTCCTCAGGCTCTGGGCCCCGCTCGACCAGGGGGGACCCCCTCCGACACCCTCGCCGCCCACGCCTACCTCGGCGGGTTCGGCATCGCCGCGTGCCTGCGGGCGGGCGCGGACGTCGTGGTCACCGGGCGAGTGACGGACGCGGCCCTGGTCACCGGGCCGGCCGCCGCCCACTTCGGCTGGGGCCCGGGGGAGTACGACCGGCTCGCGGGCGCCGTCGTCGCCGGACATGTGCTGGAGTGCGGCACCCAGGCCACCGGCGGCAACTACGCCTTCTTCCAGGAGGCCGACGTGCGCCGCCCCGGCTTCCCGCTGGCCGAGATCCACGCCGACGGCAGCAGCGTCATCACCAAGCACCCCGGCACCGGCGGCCTGGTCGACGTCGGCACGGTCACCGCGCAGCTGCTGTACGAGACGGGCGGCGGCCGGTACGCCGGGCCGGACGTCACCGCGCGGCTGGACACCGTACGGCTCGCCCAGGACGGGCCGGACCGGGTACGGATCGAGGGGGTGCGCGGCGAGGCCCCGCCGCCCACCCTGAAGGCCGGGCTCAACCGGCTGGGCGGCTTCCGCAACGAGGTCGTCTTCGTGCTCACCGGTCTCGACATCGAGGCCAAGGCCCGACTGGTGCGCGAGCAGCTCGGCGACGCCCTGGCCAAGGCACCGCCCGCCGAGGTCCGCTGGGAGCTGGTCCGCACCGACCGGGCGGACGCCGGTACCGAGGAGACGGCCAGCGCCCTGCTGCGGCTCGTCGTACGGGACCCGGACCAGCAGGTGGTGGGGCGGGCGCTGAGCGGGGCCGCGGTGGAGCTGGCGCTGGCCAGCTACCCGGGCTTCCATGTGCTGGCGCCACCCGGGAAGGGCGCGCCCTATGGGGTCTTCGAGGATGTGGCCGTCCCCCATGGCGTCGTCGACCATGTGGCCGTCCTCGACGACGGCCGCCGTATCCCTGTGCCGCCGCCCCAGGACACCCTGCCCCTGACGGACGTACCGGCCCCGCCGCTGCCCGACCCGCTGCCGCCCGGGCCCACCCGCCGCGCCCCGCTCGGCCTGGTCGCCGGGGCGCGCAGCGGCGACAAGGGCGGCGACGCCAACGTCGGGGTGTGGGCGCGCACCGACGACGCCTGGCGGTGGCTCGCGCACGAGCTGACCGCCGAAAGGTTCCGGCAGCTGATCCCCGAGAGCCGGGAACTGCCCGTCACCCGGCATGTGCTGCCGAACCTGCGCGCCCTGAACTTCGTGGTGCAGGGCATCCTCGGCGCCGGTGTCGCGGCACAGGCCCGTTTCGACCCGCAGGCCAAGGCCCTCGGCGAATGGCTGCGCTCCCGCCACCTGGACGTTCCGGAGGCCCTCCTGTGACGGTTCTCAGCACCTCCCTGGACCCCGCGAGCGCCGGCTACCGCGCGGCCCGCGAGGCCATGCTGGCCAAGCTCGCCGACCTGGAGGCGGAGCACGCCAAGGCGCTCGCGGGCGGCGGCGAGAAGTACGTCGCCCGGCACCGCGCGCGCGGCAAACTGCTCGCCCGGGAACGCATCGAGCTGCTGCTCGACCCGGACACCCCGTTCCTGGAGCTGTCCCCGCTGGCCGCCTGGGGCAGTGACTACACCGTCGGTGCCTCGCTGGTCACCGGCATCGGCGTGGTGGAGGGCGTGGAGTGCCTGATCACCGCCAACGACCCGACCGTCCGCGGCGGCGCCAGCAACCCCTGGAGCCTGAAGAAGGCCCTGCGCGCCCATGACATCGCGCTCGCCAACCGGCTGCCCTGCATCAGCCTGGTGGAGTCGGGCGGCGCCGATCTGCCCTCCCAGAAGGAGATCTTCATCCCCGGCGGCGCCCTCTTCCGGGACCTCACCCGCCTGTCCGCCGCCGGCATCCCGACCGTCGCCGTGGTCTTCGGCAACTCCACCGCGGGCGGCGCCTACGTCCCCGGCATGTCCGACCACGTGATCATGGTCAAGGAGCGGGCGAAGGTGTTCCTCGGCGGGCCGCCGCTGGTGAAGATGGCCACCGGCGAGGAGAGCGACGACGAGTCCCTGGGCGGCGCGGAGATGCACGCGCGCGTGTCCGGGCTCGCCGACCACTTCGCCGTGGACGAGCGGGACGCCCTGCGGCAGGCGCGCCGGGTGGTCGCCCGCCTCAACCACCGCAAGGCGTACCCGGACCCCGGCCCGGCCGAGCCGCCCAAGTACGCCGAGGAGGAGCTGCTCGGCATCGTCCCCGGCGACCTCAGGACCCCGTTCGACCCGCGTGAGGTCATCGCCCGGATCGTCGACGGCTCCGACTTCGACGAGTTCAAGCCGCTGTACGGCACCAGCCTGACCACCGGCTGGGCGAGCCTGCACGGCTACCCGGTCGGCGTCCTGGCCAACGCGCAGGGCATCCTCTTCAGCGCGGAGTCGCAGAAGGCCGCCCAGTTCGTCCAGCTGGCCAACCAGCGCGACATCCCGCTGCTGTTCCTGCACAACACCACCGGCTACATGGTCGGCAGGGAGTACGAGCAGGGCGGGATCATCAAGCACGGCGCGATGATGATCAACGCGGTGTCCAACTCCCGCGTCCCGCACCTGTCGGTGCTGATGGGTGCCTCCTACGGCGCCGGGCACTACGGCATGTGCGGCCGCGCCTACGACCCGCGGTTCCTGTTCGCCTGGCCCAGCGCCAAGTCGGCCGTCATGGGCCCGCAGCAGCTCGCGGGCGTGCTGTCGATCGTCGCCCGGCAGTCGGCGGCGGCGAAGGGGCAGCCGTACGACGAGGACGCGGACGCCGCCCTGCGCGCGATGGTGGAGCAGCAGATCGAGTCCGAGTCGCTGCCGATGTTCCTGTCCGGGCGGCTGTACGACGACGGCGTCATCGACCCGCGCGACACCCGCACCGTCCTCGGCCTGTGCCTGTCCGCGATCCACACCGCCCGCTACGAGGGTGCGCGGGGCGGCTTCGGCGTCTTCCGGATGTGAGGCATCACGTGATTTCGACACTCCTTGTGGCCAACCGGGGCGAGATCGCCTGCCGGATCGTCCGGACCTGCCGCGAGCTGGGGATCCGGACGGTCGCCGTGCACTCCGACGCCGACGCGGACGCGCTGCACGCGCGCGTGGCCGATCTGGCGGTACGGCTGCCGGGGGCGGCGCCCGCCGAGACGTATCTCCGTGGCGATCTGCTGGTGAAGGCGGCCCTGTCCGCCGGCGCGGACGCCGTGCACCCCGGTTACGGCTTCCTCTCGGAGAGCCCCGGCTTCGCCCGTGCCGTCCACGCCGCCGGACTGACCTGGATCGGGCCGCCGCCGCAGGCCATCGAGGCGATGGCGTCCAAGACCCGGGCGAAGCGGCTGATGGGGCTGGCGCCGCTGACCGAGGTCACCGAGGCCGACCTGCCGGTGCTGGTGAAGGCGGCCGCGGGCGGCGGGGGGCGCGGGATGCGGATCGTGCGCCGTCTGGAGGAGCTGCCCGGTGCGCTGGAGGGCGCGCGCGCCGAGGCGGCGAGCGCCTTCGGTGACGGCGAGGTGTTCGTGGAGCCGTATCTGGAACACGGCCGCCATGTCGAGGTGCAGATCCTCGCCGACACCCACGGCACGGTCTGGCCGCTCGGCACCCGCGACTGCTCCCTCCAGCGCCGCCACCAGAAGGTGATCGAGGAGGCCCCGGCGCCCGGACTCACCGAGGGGCTCGCGGCCGAGCTGCGCACCCTGGCCGTGCGCGCCGCGCGCGCCGTCTCCTACGTCGGCGCCGGCACCGTCGAGTTCCTGGTCGCCGACGGGCGCCCCCACTTCCTGGAGATGAACACCCGCCTCCAGGTCGAACACCCCGTCACGGAGGCGGTGTTCGGCATCGACCTGGTCGCGGAACAGATCCGTGTCGCGGAGGGCCGCGCCCTCGAAAAGGACCCCCCATGCGCGCGTGGGCACGCGATCGAGGCCCGCCTGTACGCGGAGGACCCCGCCCGGGACTGGGCCCCGCAGACCGGCACCCTGCACCGGCTCGCCGTACCGCCCGGCGTCCGCCTGGACACCGGCTACACCGACGGCGACACCATCGGCGTGCACTACGACCCGATGCTCGCCAAGGTCGTCGCGCACGCGCCCACGCGCGCGGAGGCGATCCGCAAGCTGGCGGGAGCCCTGGAGCAGGCGGCGGTGCACGGCCCGGTCACCAACCGCGACCTCCTCGTCCGCTCGCTGCGGCACGAGGAGTTCGTCCGGGCCCGCATGGACACCGGCTTCTACGACCGCCACCTCGCCACCCTCACCGAGCCCGCCCCCGACCCGTACGCCCCGCTGGCCGCCGCCCTCGCCGACGCCCACGGCCGGTCCCGCTTCGGCGGCTGGCGGAACGTTCCCGCGCAGCCGCAGGTGAAGCGGTACGCGAGGGCGGGGGAGGAGCACGAGGTCCGCTACCGCCACACCCGGCAGGGACCCGTGGCCGAGGGGGTGCACGTCGTGCACACCGACCCGCACCTGGTCGTCCTCGACGTGGACGGCGTGCGGCGCAGGTTCGACATCGCCCGCTACGGCGACGAGATCCATGTCAACGCCACCCGCCTCACCGCCCTGCCCCGCTTCCCCGACCCGGTCGCCCAGCTCGCCCCCGGCTCCCTGCTCGCCCCGATGCCCGGCACGGTCGTACGCGTCGCGGAGGGTCTGGCCGAGGGGACGGCCGTGGCGGCGGGCCAGCCGCTGGTCTGGCTGGAGGCGATGAAGATGCAGCACCAGATCTCGGCACCGGTCACCGGAACGCTGACAGCGCTGCACGCCGAGCCGGGACAGCAGGTGGAGCCCGGCACGCTGCTGGCGGTCGTACAGCACACCTCTTCCTAGGAGCCCCATGACCCCCGTCATCGAATCCGAAGAGCACCAGGCCCTCCGCGCCGCCGTGGCCGCCCTCGGCAGGCGCTACGGCCGCGACTACGTCACCCGGACCGTCGCCGAGGGCAAGCCGCCCACCGAGCTGTGGACCGAGGCCGGCAAGCTCGGCTACCTCGGCGTCAACCTGCCCGAGGCGTACGGCGGCGGAGGCGGCGGCATCAGCGAACTCTCCGTCGTCCTGGAGGAGCTGGGCGCCGCCGGCTCCCCGCTGCTCATGCTCGTCGTCTCACCGGCCATCTGCGGCACGGTGATCGCCCGCTTCGGCACCGAGGCGCAAGCGCGGGCCTGGCTCCCCGGACTCGCCGACGGCAGCCGCCTGATGGCCTTCGGCATCACCGAACCCGACGCCGGTTCCAACTCCCACCGCATCACCACCACCGCCCGCCGCGACGGCACCGACTGGCTGCTCACCGGCCGCAAGGTCTTCATCTCCGGCGTCGACCTGGCGGACGCCGTCCTGATCGTCGGCCGCACCGAGGACGCCCGCACCGGACGCCTCAAGCCCTGCCTGTTCATCGTGCCGACGGACGCCGAGGGCCTCCAGAAGCGGCCCATCGACATGGAACTGAAGGCGGCCGAGAAGCAGTTCGAGCTGGCCCTGGACGACGTACGGCTGCCCGCCGAGGCGCTCGTCGGCGACGAGGACGCCGGTCTGCTCCAGCTGTTCGCCGGCCTCAACCCGGAGCGGATCATGACGGCCGCGTTCGCGATCGGCATGGGCCGCTACGCCCTGTCCCGGGCGGTCGAGTACGCCCGCGACCGCACCGTCTGGCAGGCCCCCATCGGCGCCCACCAGGCCATCGCGCACCCCCTGGCACAGGCCCACATCGACCTGGAGCTGGCCCGGCTGATGATGCAGAAGGCCGCCCGCCTCTACGACGCGGGCGACGACACCGGCGCGGGCGAGGCCGCCAACATGGCCAAGTACGCGGCCGGAGAGGCCTGTGTGAAGGCCGTCGACCAGGCCGTGCACACCCTCGGCGGCAACGGGCTCACCCGCGAGTTCGGGCTCGCCTCGCTGATAACGGCCGCGCGCGTGGCTCGTATTGCACCGGTCAGCAGGGAGATGATTCTCAACTACGTCTCCCACCAGACCCTGGGCCTGCCCAAGTCGTACTGATCGCACCCGGCCGTGCGAGGAGGAACCATGTTCCGCAGCGAGTACGCAGACGTCCCGCCCGTAGACCTCCCCATCCACGAGGCCGTCCTCGGCGGCGCCGCCGCCTTCGGCGACCTGCCCGCCCTGATCGACGGCACGGACGGCACCACCCTCGGCTACGCGCAGGTGGACCGGTTCCACCGGCGGCTCGCCGCCGCCCTCGCCGACGCCGGCGTCCGCAAGGGCGACGTCCTCGCCCTGCACAGCCCCAACACGATCGCCTACCCGACCGCCTTCTACGCGGCCACGCGCGCGGGTGCCGCCGTCACCACCGTGCACCCGCTCGCCACCGCCGAGGAGTTCGCCCGGCAGCTGCGCGACAGCGCGGCCCGCTGGATCGTCACCGTCTCCCCGCTGCTCGACATCGCCCGCCGGGCCGCCGAACTCGCGGGCGGGGTACGGGAGATCTTCGTGTGCGACAAAGCCTCCGGACACCGCTCGCTCGGCGACATGGCGGCCACCACCGCCCCCGAGCCACGGCTCGCCTTCGACCCGGCCGAGGACCTCGCCGCGCTGCCGTACTCCTCCGGCACCACCGGCGTCCCCAAGGGCGTCATGCTCACCCACCGGCAGATCGCCACCAACCTCGCCCAGCTGGAACCGGCCGTCCCGCTCGGCCCCGGCGACCGCATCCTCGCCGTACTGCCGCTGTTCCACATCTACGGCCTCACCGCCCTGATGAACGGCCCCCTGCGCAGGGGCGCCACCGTCGTCGTGCTGCCCCGCTTCGACCTGGAGACCTTCCTCGCGGCGATCGAGAAGCACCGCATCACCGCTCTCTACGTCGCCCCGCCGATCGTCCTCGCCCTCGCCCGGCACCCCGCGGTCGGCCGCTACGACCTCTCCTCGGTGCAGTACGTCATGAGCGCCGCCGCCCCGCTCGACGCCCACCTCGCGCGCGCGTGCGCCGAACGCCTCGGCGTGCCCCCGCTCGGCCAGGCCTACGGCATGACGGAACTCTCCCCCGGCAGCCATGTCGTCCCCCTCGACCGGCTGCGCGAGGCACCCGCGGGCACGGTGGGCAGACTCGTCGCCGGCACCGAGATGCGGATCGTCTCCCTGGACGAGCCCGGCAGGGACCTCGGCCCCGGGGAGGCGGGGGAGATCCTCATCCGCGGCCCGCAGGTGATGAAGGGCTACCTCGGCCGCCCCGACGCCACCGCCGCCCTGATCGACAGCGACGGCTGGCTGCACACGGGAGACGTCGGGCGGGTGGATGAAGCCGGCTGGCTGTACATCGTCGACCGGGTCAAGGAACTCATCAAGTACAAGGGCTACCAGGTGGCCCCCGCCGAACTGGAGGCCCTGCTGCTCACCCACCCCGGCATCGCCGACGCCGCCGTCATCGGCACCGACGACCCCGACGGCAACGAGATCCCGCACGCCTTCGTGGTCCGCCGCACCGGCACCGCCGACGACCTCACCGAGAACGAGATCATGGCGTACGTCTCCGCACGCGTCGCGCCCTACAAACGCGTCCGCGCCGTCACCTTCCTCGACACCGTCCCGCGCGCGGCCTCCGGCAAGATCCTGCGCCGGGAACTGAGGGAGCTGCCGTGACCCCGATCGGCCGTACACGCGCGCGTGGCGTGGAAACCCTCAGCCTGGACGCCACCGACACCCGCAACGCCCTGTCCACGGCCCTGGTCTCCGGCCTCGCCGCCGCCCTCGCCGACTGCGCCGCCGACCCGGGCGTCCGGGCCGTCGTCCTCACCCACACCGGCACCACCTTCTGCGCCGGCGCCGACCTGCGCGACCCGCCCCACCCGGACGCGCTGGTGGCGCTGCTCCGGCAGATCGTCGAACTGCCCCGCCCGGTCGTCGCCCGCGTCACCGGACACGTCCGCGCGGGCGGCCTCGGCCTGCTCGCCGCGTGTGACATCGCGGCCGCGTCGACGGCGGCCACCTTCGCCTTCACCGAGGTCCGCATCGGCGTGGCGCCCGCGGTGATCTCCCTGCCGGTGCTCCCGCGCACCGACCCGCGGGCCGTCGCCCGGTACTGCCTCACCGGGGAACGCCTCACCCCCGAGGAGGCCGTGCGCGTGGGCCTGCTGACCACCGCCGCCGACGACGTGGACGCGGCCCTGGCCCCCGTCCTCGACGGCCTGCGCCGCTCCTCACCCGAGGCCCTGGCCGAGACCAAGCGGCTGCTCACGGCTAGGGTGCTGGAGGCATTCGACCGGGACGCGGCCGCCCTGACCGCGCTCTCGGCCCGGCTGTTCGCCTCCGACCAGGCCAGGGAGGGGATGACGGCCTTCCTGGAGAGACGGGACCCGGCATGGGTGGTGTGACCGCGTGAGACCGACGGCGGAACGTGAGCGCGTGCCCAAACAGGACCGCAGCCGGGCCACCCGGCAGCGGCTCCTCGAAGCCGCCGTGGCCTGCCTCGCCGAACACGGCTGGGCGGGCTCCACGGTCGCCGTCGTCGCCGAACGCGCCGGCGTCTCCCGCGGCGCCGCCCAGCACCACTTCCCCACCCGCGAGGACCTGTTCACCGCAGCCGTCGAGTACGTCGCCGAGCAGCGCTCCACCGCCCTGCGCGACCTCTTCCCCGAGGGCGCCGCCGACCGCCGGGCCGTCGTCTCCGCCCTGGTCGACCTCTACACCGGCCCGCTCTTCCGCGCCGCCCTGCACCTGTGGGTCGCCGCCTCCAACGAGGAGCAGCTGCGCCCGCGCGTGACCGAGCTGGAGGCCCGCGTCGGCCGCGAGACCCACCGCATCGCCGTGGAACTGCTCGGCGCCGACGAGTCCCGCCCCGGCGCCCGCGAGACCGTCCAGGGATTCCTGGACATGGCCCGCGGCCTCGGCCTCGCCAACCTCCTCACCGATGACACCGCCCGCCGCGAACGAGTCGTCGCCCAGTGGGCCGAGCTGCTGGCCCACGCCCTGGACTGAGCCACTGTCAGGGGCGCCGGTCACGGTCTTTCCAGGCCGCGGGGTGAGCCGGTCCGCGCACGGGTGATCCGGGTCACATCGGGATCCGGCCAGGGGCAGTACCCTTGCCGCATGCTTCCGATGCTCGTCCGCCGCCGCCACGTGGACTACGTGCGCGTCACGAGCATGGGCTGTCGGCGCTTCTCCGCCTGACCCAGCCCCCTCTTCTTCTTTTCCTTTTCCGGAACCGGATCTCGGCACCGGGGGCCGCCCTCACCCCTCGGCGGCCACCCGTGCCCCGTACACCCCGCGGACGCACCATGACCACGCACAGAGCGACGTCGTACGACCAGCTCCCCATCATCGACCTGTCGGCCGCCGACCGCGGCCCCCAGGCCCGCGACCTGCTCCACGCCCAGCTGCACAGCGCAGCCCACGACGTGGGCTTCTTCCAGCTCGTCGGCCACGGAGTGACGGCGGCCGAGACCGACGCGCTGCTCACCGCCATGCGCGCCTTCTTCGCCCTCCCCGAGGCCGACCGGCTCGCCCTCGACAACGTCAACTCCCCGCACTTCCGCGGCTACACCCGCACCGGCGACGAGCGGACCGGCGGCGCCCGCGACTGGCGCGACCAGCTCGACATAGGCGCCGAACGCCCCGCCCGCGTCCCCGGCCCCGACGAGCCGCCGTACTGGTGGCTCCAGGGCCCCAACCAGTGGCCGGCCGCCCTCCCCGAGCTGCGCACCGCCGCCCTGGCCTGGATCGACAAGCTGAGCGCGGTCGCGGACCGGCTGCTGCGCGAGCTGCTCACGGCGATCGGCGCCCCCGCCGACTTCTACGCCCCGGCCTTCGGCGACCACGCCCACCCGCACCTCAAGCTGGTCCGCTACCCGGGCAGCGCGGGCGACGGCACCGACCAGGGCGTCGGCGCGCACAAGGACTACGGCTTCCTGACCCTCCTGCTCCAGGACACGGTCGGCGGCCTCCAGGTCCAGCGCGAGGACGGCCGCTTCCACGACGTACCGCCGATCGAGGGCGCCTTCGTGGTCAACCTCGGCGAACTCCTGGAGGTGGCCACCAACGGCTACCTGGTGGCCACCAACCACCGCGTGGTCAGCCCGCCCGGCGCCACCGAACGCTTCTCGGTGCCCTTCTTCTACAACCCCCGCCTGGACGCGCGGATCGAGCCGCTGCCCTTCCCGCACGCGTCCCGGGCCCCCGGCATCACCACCGACCCGTCCAACCCGCTGTTCGCCGAGTACGGCTACAACGAGCTGAAGGGCAAGCTGCGGGCCCACCCGCTGGTGGCCGAGCGGCACCACACAGGTCTTCTGACACCGGCCTGAGCGGCCGGTCCCGAGGGGCGCGGAAGCGCCCCTCGGGCACCCCTTCAGTGGGCGATGTCCACGAACCCCGCCACGTCCTCCGGGCGGCGCGGCCCGGGACCGACATACCGGGCCGACGGCCGCACCAGCCGCCCCGTCCGCTTCTGCTCCAGAATGTGCGCCGACCACCCCGCGGTGCGGGCACACGTGAACATGGACGTGAACATGTGGGCCGGAACCTCGGCGAAGTCGAGCATGATCGCGGCCCAGAACTCCACGTTGGTGGCCAGCACCCGGTCCGGCCGCCGGTTGTGCAGCTCCTCCAGCGCGGCCTTCTCCAGCGCCTCCGCGATCTCGAACCGCGGCGCCCCCAGCTCCCGCGCCGTACGCCGCAGCACCCGCGCGCGCGGGTCCTCCGCCCGGTACACCCGGTGCCCGAAGCCCATGAGCCGCTCACCGCGGTCCAGGGCCTGCTTGACGTAGCCTTCCGCGTCCCCGGTGCGCTCGATCTCCTCGATCATCCCGAGCACCCGCGAGGGCGCCCCGCCGTGCAGCGGCCCGGACATCGCGCCCACCGCACCCGACAGCGCGGCGGCGACGTCCGCGCCCGTGGACGCGATCACGCGCGCGGTGAAGGTGGAGGCGTTCATCCCGTGCTCGGCCGCGGAGGTCCAGTACGCGTCCACGGCGGCGACATGCTTCGGGTCGGGCTCCCCGCGCCAGCGGATCATGAACCGCTCGACCACCGAGTTCGCCTTGTCGATCTCCCGCTGCGGCACCATCGGCAGCCCCTGCCCGCGCGCGGACTGGGCGACGTACGACAGCGCCATGACGGCGGCCCGCGCCAGATCCTCCCGCGCCTGGCCCTCGTCGATGTCCAGCAGCGGCTTCAGCCCCCACACCGGGGCCAGCATCGCCAGCGCCGACTGGACGTCCACCCGGATGTCGCCGGAGTGGACGGGGATCGGGAACGGCTCGGCGGGCGGCAGCCCCGGGTTGAAGGCGCCGTCGACCAGCAGCCCCCAGACGTTCCCGAAGGAGACATGGCCGACGAGATCCTCGATGTCGACGCCCCGGTAGCGCAGGGCCCCGCCTTCCTTGTCGGGTTCGGCGATCTCCGTCTCGAACGCGACGACTCCTTCGAGCCCGGGTACGAACTCGGACATGAGGCGGCTCCTCGTGCGTGATGTGGCGGCGGCGGTCACCCCGGTGATGCCCCGACGGACCGGTGGTCACCCAAACCGCGAAGGGACCAGCACGATATCCCCCAGTGCCATACATGGGCAGCCCATAAGACACTGAGTGCCACACACGCGCGCGTGCGATGAGGCCGCGGACGCCCGGTACGGCGCGGACGCCCGGTGGCAGGATGGCCGCGTGACCGACCGCAACCCGCTCCTCGACCCCGCCTTCGACCCCGCGGCCATGCGCAAGCAGTACCGAGCCGAGGGTCTCGACGAGCGGGACCTCGCCACGCACCCGATGGACCAGTTCGCCCGCTGGTTCGAGGAGGCGGCCCGCGCCGCCCTCCACGGCACCCTCTACGAACCCAACGCCATGGTCGTCGCCACCGCGGACGCCGCCGGCCGGCCCAGCACCCGCATGGTCCTGATGAAGCAGTACGACACCGAGGGCTTCGTCTTCTACACCAACTACGACTCCCGCAAGGGCCGCGACCTCGCCGAGAACGACCAGGTCTCCCTGCTCTTCCCCTGGCACCCGCTGGCCCGCCAGGTCGTCGTCACCGGCACCGCCCGCCGCACCGGCCGGGACGAGACCGCCGCGTACTTCCGCACCCGCCCGCACGGCTCCCAGCTGGGCGCCTGGGCCAGTGTGCAGTCCGCGGTGATCGCCTCCCGCGCCGAACTGGATGCCGCCTACGCCGACCTGGAGGCCCGCTACCCGGAGGGCGAGCAGGTCCCGGTGCCCCCGCACTGGGGCGGCTACCGCGTCACCCCGGAGACGGTCGAGTTCTGGCAGGGCCGGGAGAACCGCCTGCACGACCGGTTCCGGTACGTCGCCCGGCCCGACGGCACCTGGACGACCGAGCGCCTCAGCCCCTGAGGAACCTGGCGCCTGAGAACGCAGACGACCCGCGGGCTGGGTTCCTCCGAGGAGGAGCCGGCCGGACGTACCGGCAGCCCGCGGGTCGGGTGACTGCTTGGGAATGGGGCCGGCTGCACGTGTCTCTCACGTGCCGGTCCGGCACCGCACAGTGTGTGGTGACGGGCCGCTAGCCCGCAGCCACCTCACGCGTCCGGTATTCATACATCTGCCGAACCACCTCCCTTCTCGTGTACCGCCACACTAGAAAGTGCCCGGGGACCGCCTCAACTGTTTTTTCGCGGGAACTTCTCGAGGGAACTTCGCGCGGAACTTCTTGAGGGAACTTCTTGTGGGAACAGGGTGTGGGGTGTGTCACGTTCGAGTTGAATGAAGGCAGTGAGCGAACGCGCCGTCAGGGCGTGTGGACGCGGCTTCAGGGGGTCCAGGGTGAGTGCTTCCCGGCGGAGTGGGACCACCGACGAGCTGGGGCCGGAAGACCCCGGCGAGTCCGGTGAGCACGGGGGGTCCGATCTGCTCGCCGCGCTGCTGGACGGCATGGACGCGGCCCTGTGCGCCTTCGACGCCGACGGGGTCGTCACCCACTGGAACCGCGAGGCCGAGCGGATCCTCGGCTGGACGGCGGCCGAGGCGGTCGGGCGGCACGGCTTCGCCGGGTGGGCGGTGCGCAGCGCCGACGCCGAGGAGGTCCAGTCGCGCCTGATGTCGGCGATGCACGCGCCCGGACGCCAGGTGCACGAGTTTGCGCTCGTCACCAAGGACGGCGGGCGGGTGCTGGTGCGGACCCAGGCCGCGGCCGTGCGCGGGCCGGACGGCAAGCCCGCCGGGCTGTACTGCGCGTTCAGCGAGGTGCACGCGCAGATCGACCTGGAGCGGTCCATCGCGCTGAGCGAGGCGCTGTTCGAGGACGCGGCCTGGGGGGTCGTCCTGATCGACGCCGATCTGCGGCCGGCCGTGGTGAACGCGTACGCGGCCCGGGCGCTGGGCACCGGACGCACCTCCGCGCTGGGGCGGCCGCTCGGCGAGCTGCTCGCGCAGGGCGTGGAGGAGCTGGAGGCCGCGCTGACCCATGTGCTGTCCGAGGGCGCGCCCCCGGCACCGGCCGAGATGTGGGTGACGCTGCGCACCGCCGAGGGCGAGAAGCGGCGGTGCTGGCGCAACGGCTTCCTGCGGCTGGCCTCACCGCTGGCCGAGGAACCGGTGCCGCTCGGCGTGGGCTGGTTCTTCATGGACGTCACCGAGGCCAAGCAGACCGAGCAGGAGGCGGCCCTGCTGCGGTTCCGCACCAACCAGCTGCACCGCGCGGCGCGGGCCGCCGCCGAGTGCGAGGACCCGGCCGAGGCCGCCACCGTCCATCTGGACTTCGCCCTCGCCGGTTTCGCCGACCACGCGCTGATCGACCGGGTGGCGCCGGCCCCCGCGCGCGCGGAGGACGGGGCCGAGGAGAGCGCCGTACGGCTGGTACGGCTCGCCGCCACGCCCGCCGGTGCGCCCGGGCCGAGTCTGCTGACGGGCGCGGCCGGGCTGCCCGTGCGCTACCCGGAGGGCCATCCGGCGCTCCAGTGCGTGGCGCGGGCCGGGACGGTGCGGGCGGACGCCGGGGCGGTGCCCGCCGAGCGGGCGCGGGAGTGGGCGGTGGAGCGGCAGTGGCCGGGCGACGCGGTGCACGCGCTGTGCGCGGTGCTGCGCAGCCGGGGCCGCACCCTGGGCGTGGTGACCTTCCTGCGCGGCCCCGGCCGCAGCCGCTTCGAACGCTCCGACACGGCCTACGCCGAGGACGTCGCGGTCCGCATCGCGACCTCCCTGGACCTGGCGGAGTCGACGCGGGAGAAGTCCTAGCCGCCGTTCAGTGGCGGTAGAAGATGCGGTCGGCGTACTCCTTCATCACCCGGCCGTTCCACTCGTGGCCGCCGTCGACGTTGCCGGAGCGCAGCAGCGGGGGTTCGAGGCCGCGGTCGGCGAGGGTGGCGGCGGTGGTCGCCATGACGGCCTGCATCAGGGCGCTGGTGACGACCGTGGAGGCGGGGGCGAAGGGCGCCGGGATGGTGTCGAGGGTGAGTTCCGCGTCGCCGACGGCGATCTTGGAGTCGAGGACGACGTCGCAGTGGTCCTTCAGGAAGGTGCCGGAGGCGTGCCGGGACGTCGTCTCGGCGGCGTAGGCGACCGAGGTCACGCCGATGACCTTCACCCCGCGCGCGCGGGCGCTCTGGGCCATCTCGACCGGGAGGGCGTTGCGGCCGGACAGGGAGATGATCACGAGGGCGTCGCCGGCGCGGACCGGCGAGGTGTCGAGGACGGCGCCGGCCAGGCCGTCGACGCGTTCGAGGGCGGAGCCGAGGGTGGCCGGGGTGACGTCGACGCCGACGACGCCGGGGACGGCGAGCAGGTTCATCAGGGCGAGGCCGCCGGCGCGGTAGACGACGTCCTGGGCGGCCAGCGAGGAGTGCCCCGCGCCGAAGGCGAACAGGCGGCCGCCGGCGGCGACGGTGTCGGCGAGCAGCGTCCCGGCCGCGGCGATCGCTCCGGCCTCCTCCTCGCGGACCCGTTGCAGCAGGCCGATGGCGGCGTCGAAGAACAGGTCGGCAGGCGTGCCGTCGCTCATGCGGTGCCCCTTCGCAGCGTCTGTGTCGCGGATCACCGTGCGGTCTGGACCAGTGCGGTGTCAATACGGCCGCAGGTCACCGCGGGCACCCGGTTTCCCCGGCACCCCCCGGATGTCAGTGGGATCCGGCAGAATTGGTGGCAGGGCCAGCGCACGCGCCGGGTGACCTTCCGGCAGAGGTAATCGAGGGGCACGTATGTCCGGACTGATCGACACCACGGAGATGTATCTCCGCACCATCCTCGAGCTGGAAGAGGAAGGCGTCGTCCCCATGCGCGCGCGCATCGCGGAGCGGCTGGACCAGAGTGGTCCGACGGTGAGCCAGACGGTGGCGCGGATGGAGCGCGACGGGCTGGTCTCCGTGGCCAGCGACCGCCACCTGGAGCTGACCGACGAGGGCAGGAGGCTCGCCACGCGCGTGATGCGCAAGCACCGCCTTGCCGAGTGTCTGCTGGTCGATGTGATCGGCCTGGAGTGGGAGCAGGTCCACGCGGAGGCGTGCCGCTGGGAGCACGTGATGAGCGAGGCCGTGGAGCGCCGGGTGCTGGAGCTGCTGCGGCACCCCACCGAGTCGCCGTACGGCAACCCGATCCCGGGCCTGGAGGAGCTGGGCGAGAAGGACGGCGCCGATCCGTTCCTGGACGCGGGCATGGTGTCGCTGGCCGACCTCGACCCGGGCACGGATGGCAAGACGGTCGTGGTCCGCCGGATCGGCGAGCCGATCCAGACGGACGCGCAGCTGATGTACACGCTGCGGCGGGCCGGTGTGCAGCCGGGTTCGGTGGTGAGCGTGACCGAGTCGCCGGGCGGGGTGCTGGTGGGCAGCGGCGGCGAGGCGGCCGAGCTGGAGGCGGACGTCGCCTCGCACGTGTTCGTCGCCAAGCGCTGACCTCCCGAGCGCGTCACGGACAGGAGAGGGCCCCGGCACCCTGTGGGCGCCGGGGCCTGTCCTCCCCTTTGCTGACCCGGAGCCCCGAGCTCTCAGGGTCATTCCCCTCGGACCGGTTTCCCCGAGCGGTCCGCCTCCCGCCAGAAGAGATCCCCTCGGCGGCGGCGATCATTCCTTGAGGGGTGTCACTCGAATGAGGGGTGTTGTCCGCAGGGACAGCATTTTCGAATACGCATTCGATAGTGTGCGGCGGTAAACCACCGATCGAGCAGGCGGAGCTGGGGGGGTGCCAGGTCCATGGCGCGGCGTATCGAAGTGACGGGAGCGGGCGGGGTGCGCCTGGCCGCATGGGAGTTCGCCGATCCTCCCAAGGGCGGGCCGGACACCGGCAGCGCTCCCGGAGTGCTGTTACTTCACGGCCTGATGGGCCGTGCTTCGCACTGGGCGTCCACCGCCCGCTGGCTGTCCGCCCGCCATCGCGCGGTCGCCCTCGACCAGCGCGGCCACGGCCGCAGCGGCAGGCCCGCACGGGCCGGCTACACCCGCGAGGCGTACGTCGAGGACGCCGAGGCCGCCGTGGAACAGCTCGGTCTCGCCCCCGTCGTCCTCATCGGCCATGCCATGGGCGCGCTCACCGCCTGGCAGCTGGCCGCCAAGCGCCCCGACCTGGTGCGCGGCCTGGTCATCTGCGACATGCGGGCCTCCGCGCTCGGCGCGGCCTCGCAGCGCGAGTGGGCCGACTGGTTCCGCTCCTGGCCCGCCCCCTTCGCCACGCTCGCCGACGTCCGCACGTGGTTCGGCGAGGACGATCCCTGGGTGGAGCGGCCGAACCCCGCGCGCGGTGCCTTCTACGCCGAGGTCATGCAGGAGGGCGAGGACGGCTGGCGGCCCGTATTCGACCCCGAGCACATGCTCGCCTCGCGCGAGACCTGGGTGTACGACGCGCACTGGGACGAGCTGACCCAGGTCCGCTGCCCCACGCTGGTGGTGCGTGGCCTGGACGGGGAGCTGGGGCGGGCGGAGGCCCAGGAGATGGTGCGGGTGCTGCCGCACGGGGAGTACGCGGAGGTCGCCGACGCCGGGCACCTCGCGCACTACGAGACGCCGGAGGCCTGGCGCTCGGCCGTCACACCCTTCCTGGACCGGCTGCTCGCGGACTGAGCGCCCCCGGCTAGGGCCCGCGACGCCGGCAAGATCCGAAAGAGAGGCCCTACCGGTCCCGGCCGCACGCGTACGCCAGCGGAGAGATCAGCTCCTCCGCGTCCGGCAGCCAGCGGTTCGCCGGAGTCGGCCGGCGAGCCCACTGCACCGCGCCTCGGGAGCCGAACCGGGTGGGGGGAGCGGCGACGTACGCCCCCTCGCCCAGCGCCACCAGGTCCAGCGAGGAGAGCGACCACCCCAGCTTCCGCACCAGCTCGGCGACCTTGCCCGAGGCCCCCGGCAGCACGAAGAAGTTCATCCGCCGGTCCGGGGTGAGCGTCACCGGGCCGAGCGTCAGCTCCATTCGCTCCATGCGGGCCAGCGCGAGAAACCCCGCACTCTCCGGGACGGACAGCGCGTCGAAGGTGCGCCCGGTCGGCAGCAGGATCGACGCCGTCGGCTGCTTCTGCCACATCCGGCGGGCGACGGTCGCACTGCCGGTCGCCTGGGTCGCCCAGTCGGGGCGCGCGGGGTGCGCACCCGGCGCAGGGCAGGAGGCGTCGTCGCACGAGCAGCGCTGCATCCCGTCGACGGCTTCCAGCCAGGTGCCCGGGAACACGTCCCAGTGCCGCTCCTCGGCGTAGCGTACGGCGGTTTCCAGCAGCGATTCCCCGCGCTGCTGCGGAATCTGGGCGGCTTCGGGGCCGGCGATCGTCTCTTCCACGCCCCTCTCAACTCCCGCACTCACCCGGAGTTACGGCCGTAGCGCGCGCGGGGGAGGAGCATCGATTCCGCAGCCGGGGCGCATGGGTGCATGGACGGGGGCGCGCAGGAGGAGGCGGGGCGTGCGGTGGGTAGCCAGGGGTGGGGTGGGCGTCCGCCTTTACCCCGGCAAACCGCATATGTCACGCATTGACGGTATGTCAGCTGGGCAGTGATCTTTGCAACCGGATCACCGGCCTGATCGTCACGCTCCAGGGTTCCCAACGCAGGGGGTAGCACATGGCCGCAAGGCCTCTCGTGGCGAGGCAGCCGAACGAACGGCTGCAAGCTCTCATCCAGGAAGCGGGGTGCTCCAACGCCGGCCTGGCCCGGCGGGTGAACATGTGCGGCGCCGAGCACGGGCTCGATCTGCGCTACGACAAGACGTCCGTGGCCCGCTGGCTGCGCGGACAGCAGCCGCGGGGCCGGGCGCCGGCGATCATCGCGGAGGCGCTCGGGCGCAAGCTCGGCCGTACGGTCACGATCGACGAGATCGGCATGGCCAACGGCAAGAACCTCGCCTCGGGAGTCGGTCTCCAGTTCTCGCCGACGGTGCTGGGGGCCATCGAGCAGGTCTGTGAGCTGTGGCGCAGCGACGTGGGCCGGCGGGACTTCCTGTCCGGCTCCTCCGTCGCCGCCTCGGCGCTGGTCGAACCCAGCCGGGACTGGCTGATCTCGGCACCGGACGCCCAGGTGGCCCGGCAGGCGGGCCCGCGCGTGGGCCAGGCCGACGTGGCGGCCGTACGGTCCATGACCCAGGCGCTGACCGACCTGGACCACCAGTTCGGCAGCGGGCATGTGCGCCCGGTGGTCGTGCACTACCTCAACAGCGTCGTCTCCGGGCTGCTCGCGGGCTCCTACCGGGAGGCGGTCGGGCGGGAACTCTTCGCCGCCGTGGCCCGGTTGACGGAGCTGGCCGGGTACATGGCCGTCGACACCGGGCAACCCGGCCTGGCCCAGCGGTACTACATCCAGTCGCTGCGGCTCGCCCAGGCCGCCGGCGACCGCGGCTACGGCGGGTATGTGCTGGCCGCCTCCATGAGCCATCTCGCCGCACAGCTCGGGAACCCGCGCGAGATCGCGCAGTTGGCGCGGGCCGCGCAGGAAGGGGCGCGCGGACAGGTGACCCCGCGCGCGGAGGCGATGTTCCACGCCGCCGAGGCACGCGGGCACGCGCTGCTCGGCGACGCGCGCGCGGCGCAGGCGTGCACCGGACGCGCGGTCGCGGCGATGGAGCGGGTGGACCCCGACTCGGGGGACGACCCGGTGTGGATCCGGCATTTCGACGAGGCCTACCTCGCCGACGAGTTGGCCCACTGCCACCGCGACCTCGGCCAGCCCGAGCAGGCCGCCCGGTACGCCGAGCAGTCGCTGGCCGGGCACCCCGAGTCCCGGGCCCGCCGGCGCGCCATCGGCTATGTGCTGCTCGCCACGGCCCAGGTGCAGCAGCGCGAGGTCGAACAGGCCTGCGCGACCGGACTGAAGGCGGTGGAACTGCTGGAGAACCTCCGCTCCACCCGGGGCGCGGAGTATCTGGACGACCTTCAGCAGCGGCTGGCCCCGTTCCGGGAAGAGGCGGTGGTACGGGAGTTCGGGGCGCGCCTCGACCTCCAGCAGGCAGCGTGAACACCCGCCCCGCGATTGCGTGAACGCACGGCCAACACCGCCCGGGTGCGCGTGCGGTGCCCGGGAGCGGGATCGCGGGGCGGTGGTGTTGCGGCCGTCACAGGCCCCAAGGTTGCGCCCTGAGCTGCGTAGCACCCGGCTCGGGGGACCCGGTAGCGTGAGCCGACGATTCACAAGGTCCCCCATTGGTAGGAGTCCCGGTGACGCAGAGTGGACAGGGCGAGGAGCCCTCGGCGCGGCAAGCGCGCGAAGGCATCGTGCTGCCCTCCGACGGAGGCGAGCCGTTGCTGCCGGGCATGGCCGGCGCACCCGCCCCGACGGCACCGGCCGGCGGGCAGGCCTGGAGCGGGCAGTGGGGCCCCGGGCAGCAGACGCCGCAGCCGGGTGAGGGCTGGCCCCCGGCGGCCGACCAGCAGTGGGAGGCCCCGGCCGGCCCCGAGCAGCCGCCGGCCGCGGCCCACCCCGGCCCGCTGCCGCCCGAGGGCGCCCCGGCACCGTCGTACGGCGGCCAGGGGTACTCCTACGGCGGTCAGGACGCCGGATACGGCGCGGCGGCCGGACCGTACGCCCAGCAGGGCCAGTACCCGCAGCAGGACCCCTACCAGCAGGGTCCGCGGCAGGACTCGTACCAGCAGGGCGGGCAGCAGGACTCGTACCAGCAGGGTCAGCACGAGGACCCGTACCAGCAGGGCGGGCAGCCCCACCCGGCGGCGCAGGGGTCGGCCGGGCCGCTGCCGCCCGCCCATCCGGCCGCGGGCGCCCCGCTGCCGCCCGCCGCCGACGCGGCCACCCAGTACCTGCCGCCCGTCCCGGGCGGCCCGGTGGGCTCCGGCCTGCCCGGCATTCCGGGCGTGCCCGGTGCGCCCGGGGGCGAGGCCGCCACCCAGTACCTGCCGCCGATCCCCGCAGCTCCGGCGCCGGCCGACGAGGGCGCCACCCAGTACATACCGCCGGTCCCGCCGGCCGCCTCGGGCGCGCTGCCGGCCGAGTCGGGCGCCGAGGAGACCCGGTACCTGGGGCGCGCGATCCCGCAGTCGGCGCCCGCTCCCGGGTCGTCGGACGCGGAGGCCACCCAGTACATCCCGCCGTTCGCCGCGGCGGCGCAGGCCGACGGGGACCGGCAGCCGCCGGCCGAGTTCGACAGCCTCTTCCGCAGCGGCCCGGGCGGCGGTGACGGTCCGGCGGGCTCCACCCAGCAGCTCCCGCTCGTCCAGCAGCCGGACGCCTACCCCGGCCCGGCCCCCTCGTCGTACGGCCCGGCCCCCTCGTCGTACGGCCCGGGCCCCTCGTCGTACAGCCCGGCGCAGCCGTCGTACGACGCGGCGCACGACAGGGACGACCGGCCGCGCGGGCGGTCGCGGGTGCCGCTCATCGCGGCGATCGGGGTCGGCCTCGTCGTCGTGGGTGTGGGCGCCGGTGCGCTGCTGAGCGGCGGCGGGGGCGACAAGAGCCAGGGCAACGACGACAAGACCGTCGCCGCCGCCTCCCCGGCCACCCAGGGATCCGCCTCGCCGTCCGCCGACCCGGCCCGGGCCCAGGCGGTCGAGCTGGACAAGCTGCTCGCCGACAGCGGCAGCAGCCGCGCCTCGGTGATCCAGGCGGTGGGCGACGTCCGCCGCTGCGACAACCTGGACCAGGCCGCCTCCGACCTGCGGGACGCGGCCAAGCAGCGCACCGGGCTGGTCACCCGGCTCGGCAAGCTGTCCGTGGACAAGCTGCCGGCGAACGGACAGCTCACCGACGCGCTGACCAAGGCCTGGCAGGCGTCGGCGGCGGCCGACGACCACTACGCGGCCTGGGCCGACCAGGCCAAGGGCCGCAAGGGCTGCCACAAGGGCCATGCCCGGGTCACCGGGCAGACCCAGGCGGCCAACAAGGAGAGCGGCACCGCCAGCGTGCAGAAGACCAAGGCGGCGGCGCTGTGGAACGCGATCGCCCGGAAGTACGGCCTGACCCAGCGCCAGCCCACCCAGCTCTGACGCCGGGCGCGGGCGTCACTGGATGTCCGCGTCCGCCAGGATCCGGGTCACGTCGGCGGTGCCGCTGCCGGTGCCGCCGAGGGCGCCCCGGGCCGCGACCAGCCGGCCGCCCCGGACCACCTGGAGGGTCACATCGGCGTTGACCAGGCGCGGGAAGCCGACCGAGGCGAGCTTGCCCTGGTAGGGCCAGTGCAGGGCCGGGGTGAGGCCGCCGGTGGACACCCGCAGGCCGCCGTCGAGGGTGTGCCGCACGGTGTCGGCGCTGACCTCGCCGGAGCCGATCCGCTCCAGGACGGCCTTGAGCACGGTGTAGGCGATCCAGGTGGTCTGCACTCCGGCGTCCGCGGGGTCGATGCGGTTGTCGCCGAAGGCCTCCTCGTTGATCACCTTCTTCATGGTGGCCCAGCGGGCGTCGGACGCCGGCGGGTACCAGCCGGTGATGTACGCCCCCTCGTACGGCCCGCCCGTCCCGCCCGTGGCGTCGATCACCGTCTGGTCGACGCTGCCGAGCACGGTCGCGGTCCGTACCTCGGGGAAGTTCTCGCGGCTGCGCCGGAAGGAGTCCATGAAGGTGTCCGTGCGGTCCCCGAGCGCGGGCACCACACAGCCCTTCTTCGCCAGGCCGGTCGTCCCCGTGGCAATCGTGGTGGCCGTGTCCTTCGTCGCGGAGCGCAGCGCCTGCGCGGCCTGGTCGCCGTACTCGGTGGCGTCCTCGGGCGCGAGCTGGTCGACGGCGTCGCGGTGCCCGCCCGCCTTCAGGCCGGAGTTCAGCAGCGTGGGCAGTTCGTCGCCGGCGATGCTGTCGGGGCGGACCAGGGAGACCTGCCCGCAGACGGCCGAGAGGGCCTTGCCGAGACCGGCGAGCAGGGCGGGCTGGCCGCCGTTGACCGGGTACGACATCGGGCCGGTGAACTCGTCGTTGGTGACGCCGTAGCCGCCGATGTAGGGGATGCCGGCGCCCTCCAGCGGGGCGAGGTAGGAGTCGCCGAACTGGCTGTAGGAGCCGACGACCGCGACCACGTCCTCGTCCGCCGCGCGCCGGGCGCACTTCGCCGCACCGACGGAGTCGTTGTGGTCGTTGCAGGTCAGGACCTCGAGCTGGTGTCCCGCGATCCCGCCGTGGGCGTTGATCCACTTGGCGTAGGCGCGGGCCATCGCGGGCATGCCCGGCTTGTTGGTCGCGTCCGTGTTCTCCGGCGCCCAGGTCATCACCTTGACCGGGTCGTCCCCGGAGCCCCCCGTGGCACCGGGGACGACCCCGCACCCGGCGGCGAACGAGGTACACAGCGCCAGGATGGCCGCCGCGCGGGCGGAGGCCCTGACGGGCCGGGATCGGAGGGAGGAGAAGGTGCTGCGCGTATGTCGCCTGCCGGTCATGTCCCCACACCATTCCCCCACACCGGTAACCCGGGAGTGACCCTCGGTCAACGAAAGGTGACGCCGAGGTGAATTACGGGGGCCGGTGTGGCCGGTGGTGCGAAGAACGTACGATCGGTGACCGTGCAAGGTTCGGAGAACTCTTCCCGTCGTGGCCGTCGCTCCTCCACCATGGGCGGCATGCCCCTGAACGACATGCCGTGGTGGCGCTGGCGCAGCAATGTGCGCTCGGCGCTGCACATGCTCTCCGACCCCGTCTTCCAGCGGGAGGTCTGGCTGGCCGGCGTGGACGGGTACGGCGACGTCACCGACGCCGTGTACCGGCTGGTGGAGGACACCTGGCTGGACAACTGGTCCGCGGAGAAATACGTCGGCACCATCTTCCGCGACTCGCAGGAGGCGGCGCTGGTCGACACCGCCGTGCTGCGGGTGCTGCGGATCATGCACCAGGTCGGCCCGGACGCCCCCGTCGCCGCCTATCTCGAGCACGCCGGGTGGCCGGAGGCGGTGCGGGCGGCGCGGGACGCGCATGTGCGGATGTCGGCGAGCGACGGGGAGGACCCGGACGCGCCGCCGAAAACGCTGGAAGTACTGCGGATCATGACCCGGACCGCGTAGCCGGGCCGGTCCCGGCAGGCGGGCAGCCGTCCCGTCCTGCGGGACGACCGCCCACGGGGGTACGGCGGTGTGGGACCCTGTAGTGCATGAACGAGCAGCCCTCGCCCGCCGCCGCCCCGGCCGACCAGTACGTCCTCACCCTCTCCTGCCCGGACAAGCAGGGCATCGTGCACGCGGTGTCCAGCTATCTGTTCATGACGGGCTGCAACATCGAGGACAGCCAGCAGTTCGGCGACCACGACACGGGTCTGTTCTTCATGCGGGTGCACTTCTCGGCGGACGCGCCGGTGACGGTGGAGAAGCTGCGGGCGAGCTTCGCCGCGATCGGTGACTCCTTCCACATGGACTGGCAGATCAACCGGGCCGACGAGAAGATGCGCATCGTCCTGATGGTCAGCAAGTTCGGCCACTGTCTGAACGACCTGCTCTTCCGGGCGCGGATCGGCGCCCTGCCGGTGGAGATCGCGGCCGTGGTCTCCAACCACACCGACTTCGCCGAGCTGGTGGGCTCGTACAACATCCCCTTCCACCACATCCCGGTGACGCGGGAGAACAAGCCGGAGGCCGAGGCCAGGCTGCTGGAGCTGGTGCGCGAGGAGAACGTCGAGCTGGTCGTCCTCGCCCGCTATATGCAGGTCCTCTCGGACGACCTGTGCAAGCAGCTGAGCGGCCGGATCATCAACATCCACCACTCCTTCCTGCCGAGCTTCAAGGGCGCCAAGCCGTACCACCAGGCGCACGCCCGGGGCGTGAAGCTGATCGGCGCGACCGCTCACTACGTCACCGCCGACCTGGACGAGGGCCCGATCATCGAGCAGGAGGTCGAGCGGGTCGGCCATGACGTCACCCCCGACCAGCTGGTCGCGATCGGCCGTGACGTGGAGTGCCAGGCGCTGGCGCGCGCGGTGAAGTGGCACGCGGAGCGCCGCATCCTCCTCAACGGCCGCCGGACGGTGGTCTTCGCCTAGGCATCGCGACGGCGGGCGAACTTTTCGATCGCCGCCGGGGTGACGGGGGTGAAGAAGTTGACGAGGTTGCCGTCGGGGTCGCGGAACAGCAGCGACCGGTTGCCCCAGGGCATCGTGGTGGGCTCGGTGACGACATCGGTGACGAAGCCGGTCAGGTTCCGGTGCACACGGTCCACGTCGTCCACGAGGAACTCGGTGATCACGCTGTGGTTGGCCGCGGGGCGGGCGGAGCCCGGGGCGAACAGCGGGACCGTGCGGGTGCCGGCGATCGCGAGGGTGGCGCCCGTGGTCCTGAGTTCGGCGAAGTCCTCGGTGGCCCACGTCGCCCGCGCCCCGGTGGCTCGCTCGTAGAACTCCACGAGGCGTGCGACGTCGCTGGTGATGATGCGGATCGAGACGAAGTCCATGGGTATCTCCTTGGCTGTGCCGACGGCGTGCAGTCGCAAGCAAGCTAGGAGACATAGAGGACAGATTCGGTCCTGTTTACGGCCTGCCGGGCGGGCTGGTCACATCCGGCTCAGTGAGGCCGTCGCGAAGAGGACGTCTCTGATCGCCTCCCGGTCGCCGAGCTGGCCGGCCGCGGCCTCCTCCGGAGGGATGCGGCCCGCGGCCAGGCGGCAGAACTCCACGCCGTCCAGGGCGACATGGGCCACCTCGAACTCCGCGGAGCCCACCGCCGCCGGCGAGTCCAGCGGGATCAGCCACTCGCCGCCCGCCGCGCCCTCGATCTCCAGGCGCAGGCTGCGCCCGGGCGCGCCTGCCGGCACGAGATGGGGGACCGGGCCGGGCGCGGACAGCCCCGCGCGGCGCCGCTCGGCGAGGGCCGCCGGCAGGGTGCGGGCGGCGAGGTCGATCATCGCGCGCAGATGGCGGGGCGCGGGCGGCTCGTAGGGGTAGTCCACCGCCTCCGCGATGTCCTCCGCGTGCACCCAGCACTCGAAGGCGCGGTCCAGCAGCGCGTCGTGCAGCGGGAGTTCGAAGTCGTCGTAGGAGACCGCGAGGCCGCCGGAGTGGCTGCCCGTGAAGGCCACCGTGCGCACCAGGGCGTGGCTCTGCTCCCGCCAGGGCGCCCGCACCGAGCGGCCCGGCGGGAAGTGCGCGGCCCGCCAGTACGCCTCGGTGCGCTCGGCCGGGCCCAGGGGCTTTGTCCCGGCGTCGGCCGACTCGGCCAGCGGGTCGGCCAGGCCGAGGGCGGCGGCGACCAGTCCGTCGACCGCGAGGAGATGGGCGATGACCCCGGCGACGGTGGTACGACGGCTCGTCGGGCGGTCGGCCTCGAACCAGCGCAGCCGCACCGGGGCGTGCCACTCCGCGTCCCCGATGTCCTGGAGCAGGGCGTCCAGGCGGGCGGTCTCGGCGTCGTACGGCGCCGCCCACCCGGGTACCGGGATGCGCGGCGGGCGGCGCTCCAGGCAGCCCTCCAGGACCCGGGTGCGCAAGGCGGGGTCGAGGTCGAGGCTCTCCGGCTGGTGCAGCAGACCGACCGCCTCGCGCAGCCGCCGGGCCTCGTCGGCGCAAGCGCCACAGTCACCCAGGTGCTCTTCCACGGCCTCGGTCTCCGCCGCCGAGCAGGCGGCCAGCGCCCAGGCGCCGAGCAGCGACTTCAGCACGCCGTGCGGCAGGTCGAGCGGGGCGGGCGCGGGCTCCTGGCCGGCGAGGTCGGGCAGCGGCCGGCCGCCGTCCTCGACGGAGGCCCGGGGCAGCGGTATGCGGGGCGCCCGGTCCGGACCGGGCCCGTCTCCCGGCGGCACCTGGCCGGCGTCTCCGGAAGGCTGCTGCCCCTCCGGATCCTCCGGACCCTCACCGTCGTACGCCCCGAAGCCTTCCGCGCCGCTCATGCCGCACCACCTCCGTGTCCCGGGGGTGTCCCGGTGTCGTGGGCGGTGGACAGGAGTTGCAGGCCGAGGCGGAGCCTGCGGCGGGCCTCGTCCTCGGTGACGCCGAGGTCGGTGGCGGTCTGGCGGTAGTCGCGGCGCTGGAAGTAGGCCCGTTCGAGGGCGGCGCGCAGCGGGGCGGGCATGGAGTGGACGATGTAGTCGGCGCGGGCGGCGACCGAGGCGCGGCGCACCGTGCGCTCCAGTGCCTCGTGGTCCGGCTCCCCGCCCTCCGGCCGCTCCCGCTCCTGCCGGTCCCGCAGGCGTTGCACGGCGAGCCGGTGGGTCACGGCGGCCATCCAGGTGCGCATCGGGCCCTGTCGGGGGTCGTAGGTCTCGGGGTGTTCCCAGGCGTACGCGAAGACCTCGCGGGTGACCGCGTCGGCCGCGGACTCGTCGGCGAGGACGCGGTGCGCGAGGCCGTGCACGAGCGAGGCGAACCGGTCGTACAGCTCGCCCAGGGCGGCCGCCTCGCCGCGGGCCAGCCGCTGCTGCATCTTGCGGTCCCAGCGGGGCGGTACGTCCTTCCCGGCCATGCGGTCCCTCCCCTCGCCCGTGTCCGGCCCGTCCAGCGTGTCTGCACCGTCATCCCGAATGTAGTCGGCACCTCTGACAGCGCACGCCCCTTTGTGTCCACGCGCGCCCCCGAGGCACCGCAGGTGATAGTGCCCTCTTCACATAACCTTCACACGAGCCGGGTACAACTCCGTTCCAAGTCCGATCGAACAGGATCGATAGTGACCGGAACAAGCCCTTTGATGATCATCCGTGGTTTGCCAGTGGAAGTTTCAGGGAACGGCCGCTGGGCAGCCGCGCGGAAAGAAGCGTAGGAACTGCTTCCGGTTCTGGGCGGTTCCGGTGGGTTCCGGCGAGCGGAGGGGCTAGGCCGTGGCATTCAACGTGACCGGCGTCGAAGAGGGCGAGTGGGCCGTGCTCCGGGTGTCCGGGGAGCTGGACCTGATGACCTCGCCGGTATTGCGCCAACGTGTGCACGACGTCGTGGCCGAGGGCCACCACAGTCTCGTCGTCGACCTCTCCGACGTCTTCTTCTGCGACTCCAGCGGCGTCGGCGTGCTGGTCGCCGCCCGCCGCCTCATCCGCTCCTGCCAGGGCCGGCTGCGGCTGATCCTGCCCGACCGGGGCGCGGACGACGGCTCACACGTCAACCGGGTCCTCGGCGCACTCGGCGTCCGCCGCCTCTTCGACGTCCGCCCCGACCTCACCTCCGCCACCACGGAAGACGCCGACCCCCTCTCCGCCTGACGCCCCCCCGACAGCCGCCACCTCCGCGACAAGGTCACACCACGGCCTCGGAATTCCCCCCGGTCCCGGCACAACCGCCGGTTTCCCGTCGGTTCACCGCCTGTTTTCCGTCATCCGCGTCGTACGCTCGCCGCCAGGGCATCCGCAGGCTTCACACGTAAGGCGGCCGAACAGGCATGGTCAGCATCGAGTACGAGCGCAGGATCGCCGCCCGGTTCACCACGTTCGACCAGGACGGCAACGGCTGGATCGACCGGCAGGACTTCTGTGCGGCGGCCAAGGCGCTGCTGGCCGAGTTCACCGTGGCCGCCCGTTCCGCCGCGGGGCAGTCGCTGTACGCCGGTGCGGAGGCGTTCTGGCAGGGCATGGCCGGGATCGCCGACCGCGACGGTGACCAGCGCATCACCCGGGAGGAGTTCGTCACCGGCGCGGTCCGCCGGCTGCACGACAGCCCCGAGCGCTTCGCCGAGATCGCCCGCCCTTTTCTGCACGCGGCCCTGGCCGTGGCGGACGGCGACGGGGACGGCCGGGTGACGGTCGCCGACACCGTGCGGGCGCTGCGGGTGTTCGGGGTGCCGGAGGAGACCGCCCGGACGGCCGCCGCGGCACTGGACACCGACGGCGACGGCCTGGTGGGCGAGCCGGAGCTGGTCCCGGCCCTGGCCCGGTACTTCAGCGTCCCCGTGTAGCCGCGGCGAACCGCTCTCTGAGCTTGTACTTGAGGACTTTGCGCAGGGTGTCGTTGCGGGGCAGGGCGTCCACCACCTCCAGGCGCTCCGGGAGCTTGTGCACGGCGAGGCCCTTCCCGCGGAGGTAGGAGACGAGTTCGGGGAGGGTCACGGCTGGTGTGCCGGGGCGCTGTTCGAGGACCGCGCAGACCACCTCGCCGCGCTCGGCGTCCGGCAGGCCGATCACGGCGGTGTCGGACACCGAGGGGTGCCCGGCCAGCAGGTCCTCGATCTCCTTCGCCGAGATGTTCTCCCCCTTGCGGATGATCACGTCCTTGGCCCGGCCGGTGAGCACCAGATGCCCCGAGCCGGTGATCCGGCCCAGGTCGCCGGTGCGCAGAAAGCCCTCGGGGTCGAAGGCCGCCGCGGTGTGCGCGGGGTCGAGATAGCCCCGGCAGACGGCCTCGCCGCGCAGTCGTATCTCGCCGTCGACGATCCGGATCTCCATGCCCGCCGACGGGCGGCCCTCGGTCGTGGCCAGGTTCTCCGGGGTGTCCTCGGGGTCCCCCATGGTGATCATCGGGGCCTCGGTCATGCCGTACCCGTGAGTGAGCCGGACGCCCATCTCGCGGACCACCGCGTGGTACAGCTCCGGCGGCTTGGGGGCGCCGCCGCCCGCCAGCAGGCGGAGCGTCGGGATCAGCCGCTCGCCGGGCCGCCTGCGCTGCTCGGCCAGGAACAGCGAGTAGAACGCCGTGGAGCCGCCCGCCACCGTCACCCCGTGCCGCCGGTACTCCGCCAGCGCCCCGGGCAGCGCGAAGTGCTCGAACAGCACCGCAGGGAAGCCGTACAGCAGCAGCATCACCAGATAGTCCGGGCCGCCTATGTGGGCGTACGGGAAGGCCATGGAGCCGACGTCGTCGGGGGAAAGGCGCAGCGCGTGGGCCAGGCAGGAGCCGCCCGCGATCAGGGAGCGGTCGGTGTGCAGCACGCCCTTGGGCTCGGAGGTGGTGCCCGAGGTCCAGTAGATCCAGCGCACCGGGGTGCCGTCGCCGGGCGGGGCGGGCAGCGCCGAGGGGTCGCCGTCCGGAAGGGTGTCGTACGCCTCGAAGATCCCGCGCGCGCCGACCCGGCGGGCCGTCTCCGTGTGGTCGTGGCCGCGCCAGACACCCGGTACGGCGAAGAAGCGGGCCTTCGACTCCCGGAGCGCGAAGCCGACCTCGCGGTCGCGGTAGGAGGGGATCAGCGGGGACTGGACGGCGCCCAGGCGGGCCAGCGCGAGGGAGAGGACGACCGTCTCGATCCGGGTGGGCAGCTGCCAGGCGACGACGGTGCCGGGGCGTACGCCCATGCCGTACAGGCCCGCCGCGGCGCGCTCGGAGCGAGCCCGCAGCCCCTCGAAGGTGAGGACCCGGTCCCGCTGGAGCAGCACCGGGCGGTCGGGGGTGAGCCGGGCGCGGCGCTCCACCAGCTGCCACAGCGTCGGTGCGGAACTCAGCGAGTGCGGGGTCTCGTTCACGGCGGCTGCCCCCTGCTTGGCTGACGACTCGTCAGCTGACATGCTATCTGGCGGACCATCAGATGACGCCGGTCCGGCGCCCGGTCCGGTGGAGGGGAGAGGCCATGACCAGCGAACTGCCCCGCATCATCAGCGTCGACGACCATGTGATCGAGCCCGCGCACCTCTTCGAGACCTGGCTGCCGGCCCGGTACCGGGACCGCGGTCCGCAGCCGCTCACCGCCGGGATCGGCCGGCTCGCCTACGTCGGCGGCAGCTACCAGATCACCATGGACCCGGACGGGCCGCCGACGGACTGGTGGATCTACGAGGACCTGAAGTTCCCGTACAAGCGCAACATCGCCGCCGTCGGCTTCGACCGGGACGAGATGACCCTGGAGGGGATCACCCGGGAGCAGATGCGGCGCGGCTGCTGGGATCCCGTGGCCCGGCTCGCGGACATGGACCTCAACCATGTGGAGGCCTCGCTCTGCTTCCCCACCTTCCCCCGCTTCTGCGGGCAGACCTTCGCCGAGGCGCACGACAAGGAGGTCGCCCTCGCCTGCGTACGGGCCTACAACGACTGGATGGTGGAGGAGTGGTGCGGGGACAGCGGGGGGCGGCTGATCCCGCTGTGCCTGGTCCCGCTGTGGGACGTGGAGCTGGCCGTCGCCGAGATCCGGCGCAACGCCGGGCGCGGGGTGCGGGCCGTCACCTTCTCCGAGATCCCCACCCACCTCGGGCTGCCCTCCATCCACTCCGGCTACTGGGACCCGTTCTTCGCGGTGTGCCAGGAGACCGGGACGGTCGTCAACATGCACATCGGCAGCAGCTCGCAGATGCCCGCCGCCTCGCCGGACGCCCCGCCCGCCGTCCAGGCCTCGCTCAGCTTCAACAACGCGATGGCCTCGATGATGGACTACCTGTTCAGCGGGGTGCTGGTGCGGTTCCCGCGGCTCCGACTCGCCTACTCCGAGGGGCAGATGGGCTGGATCCCGTACGCCCTGGAGCGGGCGGACGACGTCTGGGCGGAGCACCGTGCCTGGGGCGGGGTGCGGGACCTGGTCCCCGAGCCGCCCTCGACGTACTACTACCGGCAGATCTTCTGCTGCTTCTTCCGTGACCGGCACGGCGTCGCCTCGCTGGACGCCGTCGGCCGGGACAACGCCACCTTCGAGACCGACTACCCGCACGTCGACTCGACGTTCCCGCACACCAAGGAGGTCGCCCTCGAGCATGTGAAGGGCCTGGACGAGGAGACCGTGTACAAGCTGATGCGGGGCAACGCCATCCGCATGCTGGGCCTGGACCTCGACCGGTGACGGACCTGTCGTACACCCCCGAGGAGGAGGAGTTCCGGGCCCGGCTGCGGGAGTGGCTCGGCGCGGTGCTGCCCACCCTCCCGGCCCGGCCCTCCCCGGACGACTGGCCCGGCCGCCGCGCCTACGACCTCGGCTGGCAGCGGATGCTGTACGACGCCGGGTACGCCGGCGTGCACTGGGACGCCTCCCCGACCACCCGGCTGATCTTTCTGGAGGAGACGGAGAGGGCGGGCGCGCCCTATGTGGGGGCCAACTTCGTGGGGCTGCTGCACGCGGGGCCGACGATCGCCGCCGAGGGCACGCCGGAGCAGCGGGCGCGCTGGCTGCCGCCGATCCTGCGCGGCGAGCAGGTGTGGTGCCAGGGCTTCAGCGAACCGGAGGCCGGTTCCGACCTGGCCGCGCTGCGCACGCGCGCGCGGCGCGACGGCGACGACTATGTGGTGAGCGGGTCCAAGATCTGGACCTCGCACGCCGAGGTCGCCGACTGGTGCGAACTCCTCGTCCGCACCGACCCGGACGCGCCGAGGCACCGGGGCATCACCTGGCTCGCGCTGCCGATGGACGCCGCCGGGATCACCGTACGGCCGCTGCGCACCCTCGCCGGGTCGGCGGAGTTCGCCGAGGTGTTCCTGGACGAGGTGCGGGTGCCGGCCGCCAACCGGGTCGGCGCCGAGCACGACGGCTGGCGCGTGACCATGGTGACCCTCTCCTTCGAGCGGGGCACGGCGTTCGTCGGCGAGGTCGTCGCCTGCCGCCGGGAGCTGCGCCGGCTCGCCGCCATGGCCCGGGAGAACGGCCGCTGGGACGACCCCGCGCTGCGCCGCCGGCTCGGGCGGCTGGAGGCGGAGTTCCGGGCGCTGTGGCGGCTGACCCAGTGGAACGTGAGCGAGGCGGAGGCGCGCGGCGGAGTGCCCGGGACCGGGGGCTCGGTCTTCAAACTCCGCTACTCGCACGCCCGCCAGGAGCTGTACGACACCGCAGCCGACGTCCTCGGCCCCGACTCCCTCGACCTGGAGCACCCCTGGGTCCTCGACCGCCTGTCCTCCCTCTCCTACACCATCGCCGCCGGCACCTCCCAGATCCAGCGGAACATCGTGGCCGAGCGCATCCTGGGCCTGCCGAAGGGGAGATGAGGGGGTCGCTGGGGGCGGGGTGACGGGTGGTTGTCGGAGAGGAGAGGGAGTGTGCGGTTTCAACTGAGTAGCGAGCAACGGGCGTTGCAGGAGTGGGTGCGGGGGCTGATGGGGCGGTGGTTCGGGCGGGAGGCGCTGCGGGCGGCCGTGGCGGTGCCGGGACGGCTCGACCGGGGGCTGTGGCGGGCGCTCGGGGAGGCGGGATTCTTCGCGCTGCGGGTGCCGGAGGCGGCGGGCGGTGCGGGGCTCGGGCTGCCGGAGGCGGTGCTGGCCTGCGAGGAGGCGGGGCGGGCCCTGCTGCCCGGGCCGCTCGTCGCCACGCAGCTCGCCGCCGGGCGGGTGCCGGGCGCGGCCACCGGGGAGACGGTCGTGGCCGCCGTACAGGGGCGGCTGGTGGAGTGGCTGGACGCGGCGGACGCGGTGGAGGGGGAGGTGTCCGGGGCGGTGCCGCTGCGGTCCGTGGACCCGCTCACCCCGCTGCACCGGCTGCCCGCGGCGGACGCCGGCCCGGTGCCCGAGGCCTCGCTGCTCACCGCCGCGGAACAGCTGGGCACCGCGGCCCGGGTGGGCGAGCTGGCGGTGCAACACGCCCGGACGCGGGTGCAGTTCGGACAGCCCATCGGCGCCTTCCAGGCGGTCAAACACCTGTGCGCGGAGATGCTGGTGCGCACCGAGACCGCCCGCGCCGCCGTCTACGCGGCCGCCGTCACCGCCGACCCCGCCGACATCGCCGCCGCCCGGCTGCTCGCCGACGAGGCCGCCGTGCGCGGTGCCCGGGACTGCCTCCAGGTGCACGGCGGCATGGGGTTCACCTGGGAGGCGGACGTGCATCTGTACCTGAAGCGGGCATGGGTGCGGTCCCAGCGTGGCGGTGGAGTCACGGAGAGTGAGGAGCTGCTCGCCGAGGGGCTGGTGAGCTGATCGGGCGGTACCCCGCTGGGCTGCACCGACGGCCAAGCTTTGGCCCAAGATGTCGCGGATCGTGGCGCTCCGGAATCACTCAGCGTCGATACCGGGTTGTGTCCTGCGCGGGGCTCGTCACGGCCCGGAGTCGACGGTCCGCTCCGGTACCTTGTGTGGGATGCGAGTGGCTGCGAGCACGGGCCGGGTCGACGGCGTCCCAGGGGCGCTGCCGGGTCGCGCGGTGCGCGCCGCTGCTCACGAGGCGGTCGGAACCCCCGTCCCCGCCTGTTCGACTCCCCGGCACGAGCGTCGCACAGTATGCCTCACGCGTACTCCTTCGCGCGGGAATATGCCCGAAGCGCTTGTTGGGGTGACTGTACGTCAACCATGCTGTCTCGTAAGGGAATCACGTTCCGTGACCCTTGCTCTGGCCGTTGTTCTGGCCATGCAGAAAATGGCTACGATCGTGGCCCTCGTCGTGATCGTCGTCGCGGTCCGTGCCGTGGCGTCCGGATGGCGTGGGGTCATGAGTCCGCCGGTTCGGATGGTGTGAGCGGTGCAGGTGCTTCAAGTGCAGCTGGAGATCCGGCCCGACCCCGCGGAGGTGGGGCGGGCCAGGAGATGGGCCCGCTCGCGGCTCGCCGGGTCCGGGATAGCGGCCGACGAGCCGTTGGCCGAGACGCTGATCCTGCTCGTCTCCGAGCTGGTGACCAACGCCGTGGTGCACACCGGCCGTCCGGCCGTGCTGCGGCTGTGTCTGCCGGCTCCGGCGGCCGCGGACGACGCGTCGGTCACGGTCCGGGTGGAGGTGGCCGACGCCAGCTCCCGCGCGCCCGTGCCGCGCTGCGCGGACGGGGACGCCACCGGCGGCCGGGGCCTGGCGCTCGTGGACTGTCTCGCCGACCGCTGGGGCTGGAGCCCGGAGTCGGAGGGCAAGAACATCTGGTGCGAGCTGGACCGCTGTGCCGAGTCCGCACAGAGCGCGGCGACGGCCTGCGGGGGTGCACTGTCCGCGTACGAGCAGCTGGCCTTCGAGGTGGTCTGAGGGCCGCCTCCCGGCCGACGGCGGGTGAGGTTCCTCAGAGGACGGCCACCGGCGCCACCGGTGTTCCCGTCGCGCCCGCGAACGGCTCCGGCGTCGCCGCGAGCAGGAACGCGTAGCGCCCGGCCTCTCCACAGGCTGTGGACAACTCTTCGAGATTCCAGTTCTGGCCCTGGACCATCCCCATCTCCACCAGGTCCAGCGCGTGCACCGGCAGCCACAGATCCTCGATCTCCGGCGGAAATATCTCGAACGTGAGCGTGTCGTTCGCCACGGCGGCCACATCGCGCGCGTGGAACCACTCCGGCGCCCGGATCGACAGCCCCGGCGACGGATAGCCGTAACCGTGCCGGTCCCCGGCGAGGTACACCTGTATCTGTCCGGTGCGGACCAGCACGATGTCCCCGGACCGCACCCGCACCCGGCCGAACTCCTCCGCCGCCGCCAGATCCTCCGGCGTGACCGCGTGCCCGCCCGCGAGCCGGTCCACGCCCCGCGCGCGTGCCACGTCCAGCAGCACCCCGCGCGAGACGATGTGCCGCGCCTTGTCGATCCCGCCGAACTCCGCCCCGCCGTGCGCGGTGACGCTGGCCGCGGGGCGCCCGTTGTAGAGCCGGCCCGAGTGCGAGACATGGCTGAGCGCGTCCCAGTGGGTGCCGGACTGGAGCCCCATGGTCACCGTGTCGTCGCTGCACGCCACCGTGCCCGGCCCGAACAGCTCCTGGTTGATCTGCACCATCGCGTGCAGCGGATTGACCCGGCCCGGGATCACCCCGGTCTGCACCCCGTCCTGCCGGAGCGGGAGGGCCAGCGGGACCCGGCGGCCGGTGCGGACCTCGGCGGCGGCGGCGCGTACGACCTCGTCCGTGATCAGGTTGAGCGTGCCGATCTCGTCGTCGGCGCCCCAGCGCCCCCAGTTGTTCACCCGCTCGGCGATGTCGTGGAACTCCTTCGGCAGTGCCATCCGGTGCCTCCCCGGGGCTTGTGTCCGCGCGTCCGACGGGCCATAAAATCTAACGGACCGTCAGAAACTGCGGGAAGGGGCCGGGCGTGGGGAACTTCTTGGCCGGAAAGGTCGTCGCCGTGACCGGCGCCGGGCGCGGGATCGGACGGGCGGTCGCGCGGGCCGCCGCCGCCGAGGGGGCGAAGGTCGTCGTCAACGACTACGGCGTCTCCGTCGACGGTGCCTCGCCCACCAGCGAGGTCGCCGAGGCCGTCGTCAAGGAGATCGAGGCGGCGGGCGGACAGGCGGTGGCGGTCGCCGACGACATCTCCACCATGGCGGGCGGACAGCGGGTCGTGGACACCGCGCTCGCCGCGTACGGCCGGCTCGACGGGGCGGTGTGCGTGGCCGGGATCCTGCGGGAGCGGATGCTGTTCAACATGACCGAGGAGGAGTGGGACCCCGTCGTCGCCACCCATCTCAAGGGCACCTTCACCGTCTTCCGGGCGGCCTCGGCGGTGATGCGCGCCCAGCGGTCGGGCACGCTGATCGGGTTCACCAGCGGCAACCACCAGGGCTCGGTCTCCCAGGCCAACTACAGCGCGGCGAAGGGCGGGATCATCTCGCTGGTCCGCAGCGCCGCGCTGGGCCTGCACAAGTACGGGGTGACGGCGAACGCGGTGGCGCCGGTGGCGCGGACCCGGATGTCCGCGAACGTGCCGATGGAACTGGCGGAGATCGGGGAGCCGGAGGACGTGGCCGCGCTGGTGGTGTACCTGCTGTCCGAGCGGGCTGCCGCGCAGGGCGTCACCGGGCAGGTGTACACGGTCGCCGGGCCCAGGATCGCGGTGTGGGCGCAGCCGAGGGAAATCCGCTCGGTGTACGGGGAGGCGGCGTGGACGCCGGAGCGGATCGCGGAGGTGCTGCCGGGGGCGGTGGGGGTGGATCCGATGCCGATGCTGTCCCAGCTGGGGGCGATGGAAGAGGCTGCCCGTGGCGGGGGCCGGCCTAACGCCTAGTAGCTCGGGGCGCGTTGTGGTGTGGCGGCTGCGGGTGCGTTGTGGTTGTTCGCGCAGTTCCCCGCGCCCCTTTGGGGCGCTCAGCCTAAGGGGGCTTCATGGACTTCGGGTTCAGTGAGGAAGACCGGGTGTTCCGTAGGGAGGCGCGGGAGTGGCTTGCGGCTCACGGCGGGGTCTGTGCGGATCGCCGTACCTGGGAACGCACTCTCGGCAAGGCCGGGTGGATCGGGCTCGGGTGGGGTGAGGAGGGGTACGGCAACCGCAGCGCGACCCTCACCCAGCAGGTCGCGTGGGCCGAGGAGTACGCCCGGTCCGCGGCGCCGCCCCGCTCCGGGCACATCGGCGAGAACCTGCTCGCCCCCACCCTCCTCGCCCACGGCGACGCCGAGCAGAAGGCCCGCTTCCTGCCCGCCGTCGCGGCCGGCGAGGAGCTGTGGTGCCAGGGCTACAGCGAGCCGGACGCGGGCTCCGACCTCGCCGGGGTGCGCACGGCGGCGGTGCGCGAGGGGTCGTACTACCGGGTGACCGGGCAGAAGATCTGGACGTCGCTCGCCCACGAGGCCGACTGGTGCTTCGTGCTGGCCCGTACCGACCCGGGCTCCCGCCGCCACCACGGGCTGAGCTTCCTGCTCGTGCCCATGGACCAGCCCGGGCGCGTCGAGGTGCGGCCGATCCGGCAGATGACCGGGACCAGCGAGTTCAACGAGGTCTTCTTCGACGGCGCACGCGCACGCGCGGCGCACCGCGTCGGCGCGGAGGGCGAGGGCTGGCGGGTGGCGATGAGCCTGCTCGGCTTCGAGCGGGGCGTGTCGACGCTCGCCCAGCAGATCGGGTTCGCCGCGGAGCTGGCCGAGGTGGTCCGGGTGGCCCGGGAGACCGGCGCCGTCCACGACCCCGTGCTGCGCGAGCGGCTGGTACGGCAGTGGGCCGAGCTGCGGGTGCTGCGCTGGAACGCCCTGCGCACCCTGGGCGGTTCGGCCGACCCGGGCGCGCCCAGCGTGGCCAAGCTGCTGTGGGCCGGCTGGCACCAGCGGCTGGGCGAGCTGGCCGTGCAGGTCAGGGGTGCGGCGGCCACCGTGGGGCCGGCGGACTGGTCGCCCTCGGCGCCGTACCGCATCGACGCGGCCCAGCACCTGTTCCTCTTCTCCCGGGCCGACACCCTGTACGGCGGCACGGACCAGATCCAGCGCGGAATCGTCGCCGAGCGGGTGCTCGGTCTGCCCAGGGAGCCGAAGGGGGCCGGGTGATGCGGGGTGTGGTGTTCGACGGCGAACGGGTCCGGGTGGTGGACGATCTCGCCGTACGGGAACCGGGGCCGGGGGAGGTGCTGGTCGACATCGCGGCGGCCGGGCTGTGCCACAGCGATCTGTCGGTGGTGGACGGCACCATCCCGTTCCCCGTGCCGGTGGTCCTGGGCCATGAGGGCGCCGGGGTGGTGGCGGCGGTCGGCGCGGGCGTCACCCATGTCGCGCCCGGCGACCATGTGGCGCTGTCCACGCTCGCCAACTGCGGCACCTGCCCGGAGTGCGACCGGGGGCGGCCGACGATGTGCCGGCAGGCGATCGGGCGTCCGGCGCGGCCGTTCACCCGGGGCGGGGCGGGGGCGGTGTACCAGTTCGCCGCCAACTCGGCCTTCGCCGAGCGTACGGTCGTCAGGGCGGTGCAGGCCGTGCGGATCCCCGACGACATCCCCTTCCCGTCCGCCGCGCTGATCGGGTGCGGGGTGCTGACGGGTGTGGGGGCGGTGCTCAACCGGGCCCGGGTGGGGCTCGGGGAGAGCGTCGTCGTCATCGGCACGGGCGGGATCGGGCTGAACGTGCTCCAGGGGGCCCGGCTCGCGGGGGCGGGCCGGATCGTGGCCGTGGACACCAACCCGGACAAGGAGGCGGTGGCCCGGCGGTTCGGCGCCACGGACTTCCGTACCTCGGCCGGACAGGTGCGGGAGCTGCTGCCCGCCGGCGCGGACCACGTCTTCGAGTGCGTGGGGCGGGTGGAGCTGATCCGGGCGGCGATCGACCTGCTCGACCGGCACGGCCAGGCCGTCCTGCTTGGCGTGCCCCCGGCCGGCGCCGAGGCCTCCTTCCTGGTCTCCTCGCTCTATCTGGACAAGTCCGTCCTCGGCTGCCGCTACGGCTCCTCGCGCCCGCAGCGGGACATCGCCCGGTACGCCGAGCTGTACCGGCAGGGCCGGCTGCTGCTCGACGAGCTGGTGACGGCCGTCCACCCGGTGGAGGACTTCGAGAAGGCACGGGCGGACGCGGAGGCGGGACGGGTGGCGCGGGCGGTGCTCACGTTCTGACGCCGCTCCGGAACGTCCTGCGGTAGGCGGTCGGGGTCACCCCGAGCGCCTGCTGGAGGTGCTGCCGCATCGACTGGGCGGTGCCGAAACCGGCCTCCCGGGCCACCTGGTCGATGGACAGGCCGGTGGACTCCAGCAGGTGCCGGGCCCGTTCCACGCGCTGCTGGGTGAGCCACTGGCCGGGGCTGATGCCGACCTCCTCGCGGAAGCGGCGGGTGAAGGTGCGCACCGACATGGCCTGCTGCTCGGCCATGTCCCGCAGCTGGATCGGCTCGTGCAGACGGCCCAGCCCCCAGGCGCGGGCGGCGGTCGTGGTCGCCAACTGGGGGTCGGGGACCGGCCGTTCGATGTACTGGGCCTGCCCGCCGTCGCGGTGCGGCGGTACGACCGTGCGCCGGGCCACGTCGTTGGCGACGGCCGTGCCGAAGTCGCTGCGGACCATGTGCAGGCACAGGTCGATGCCGGCGGCCACCCCGGCCGAGGTCAGCACGTCCCCGTCGTCGATGAACAGCACCTCGGGGTCCACCCTGACCCGCGGGAACATCCGCTGGAAGCGCTCGGCGTCGGCCCAGTGCGTGGTCGCCGGGCGGCCGTCGAGGAAGCCGGCGGCGGCGAGGACGTAGGCGCCGGTGCAGATGGAGGCCAGCCGGGTGCCGGGGCGGACCCGGGCGAGCGCGGCGGCCAGTTCCGCGGTGAGCCGGCCCTCCTCGTAGACGGGGCCCATCTCGTACGACGCCGGGACGATCACCGTGTCGGCCGCCGCCAGGGCCTCGGGGCCGTGGGCGACGTGGATGGCGAAGTCGGCGTCCGTCTCGACCGGGCCGGGAGGCCGTACCGAGCAGGTCACGACCTCGTACAGATGCCGCTTCCGGGCGTCCCGGGGGCGGCCGAAGATGCGGTGCGGGATGCCGAGTTCGAAGGGGAGCAGGCCGTCCAGGGCGAGGACGGCGACCCGGTGCGGACGGAAGGCGCCGGGGGCGGCGACGGCCCGCCGGTCGTCCGCATCGGCCATATCGGCCATGACTCGGTGGGTCGTATCGGCCATGACCCGGTCGCCTGCTTCCGCCCTGGCCCAGTCGGCTGGTCCTGCCATGGCCCGATCGGCTGCTTCCGTCATGGCCCGATCCTAGCGAACGCTGTCCCTCGGGCCACTCGATGGAAGGGAACCGGCCGGGGAAGATCGGTGACGTGACCCAGACAAGTCCAGCCGCAGCCCCCGTCCAGGCCCCGCTCGCCCGGCGCCGCCGAGTGCACCGGGCGTGGTTCGTCGCCGCCGTCACCTTCGTCACGATCATCGGCGCGGCCGCCTTCCGCTCCCTGCCCGGTCTGCTCATCGACCCCCTGCACCAGGAGTTCGGCTGGTCGCGCGGCACGATCGGCGCGGCCGTCTCCCTCAACCTCGCGCTGTACGGCCTCACCGCGCCGTTCGCCGCCGCCCTCATGGACCGCTTCGGCATCCGCCGGGTGGTCGCCGTCGCGCTCACCGTGATCGCGCTCGGCTCCGGGCTGACCGTGTGGATGACGGCGCCCTGGCAACTGTGGCTCTGCTGGGGACTGCTGGTGGGCCTCGGCTCCGGCTCGATGGCCCTCGCGTTCGCCGCGACGGTCACCAACCGCTGGTTCGCCGAGCGGCGCGGCCTGGTCAGCGGCATCCTCACCGCCGCCTCCGCCTCCGGCCAGCTGATCTTCCTGCCGCTGCTGTCCTGGATCGTGGAGCACCACGACTGGCGGCCCGCCGCCGTGACGGTCGCCCTGGCCGCGCTCGCCGTCGTGCCCTTCGTCTGGCTCCTGCTCCGCGACCACCCGGCCGACGTCGGCGAAAAGCCGTACGGCGCCCAGGAATTCATACCCAAGCCGCCCCCGGTCGCCGGTGCCGCCCGGCGCACCCTCTCGGTCCTGTCCGGCGCCGTCCGGACGGGCACCTTCTGGCTGCTCGCCGGCACCTTCGCGATCTGCGGTGCCTCCACCAACGGCCTGGTGCAGACCCACTTCGTACCCGCCGAGCACGACCACGGCATGCCGGTGACCACGGCGGCCTCGCTGCTCGCGGTCGTCGGCGTGTTCGACGTCGTCGGCACGGTCGCCTCCGGCTGGTTCACGGACCGCTTCGAACCGCGCCGGCTGCTCGCCGTCTACTACGCCCTGCGCGGCCTCTCCCTGCTCTTCCTGCCCATGCTGCTGGGCCCGTCCGTCCACCCGCCGATGATCTTCTTCATCGTCTTCTACGGCCTCGACTGGGTGGCCACCGTCCCGCCGACCCTGGCGCTCTGCCGCGAGCAGTTCGGCGAGGACAGCGCCATCGTCTTCGGCTGGGTCCTCGCCTCCCACCAGGTCGGCGCGGCCCTCGTCGCCTACCTCGGCGGCGTCGCCCGCGACGTCTTCGGCTCCTACGACGTGGTGTGGTACGCGGCCGGCACGCTGTGCGCGGCGGCGGCGCTGATGGCGCTGGTGATCCGCCGCGCCCCGGCACCGCAGCCACTGCCGGCCGTATCCTGAACCCACCCGTACGAAAGGTGAGTTGATGACATCCGGAATGCCCCTCCCACTGGTCCCCGGCCTGGTCCTGGGCGACGCCCTGCGCGCGCCCGCCCACGACCGACCGCGACCCCGAGGAGCATTCCGTGTCCGCCACACCCACGGTCCGCTGGACCGAGGAGGCCACACCCCTTTCCGCCCGCTGGCACTCTGAGAGCCGGCTTCCGCACCCCCGCCGCCTGGTCGTCGCCGACGACCGCATCCGCGCTGCGACCGCCCATCGCCTCGTCTGCGAGGGCACCGCGCTGCTGTGGCGGGGCGACTACCAGGGCGCCCGCCAGCTGCTGCGCGCGCTGGAGCGCCGTATCGACCGCAAGGCACCGGGGCCGGCGGCCACCCCGGCCGAGGCCTTCCACCTCCAGCGCCGCTTCCGCGCCCACCGGGCCCGCACCCTGGGCCGGCTGCTGGTCCTGCTGGAGGCGGACCACAGCCTCGCCCTGCGCCGCGCCCCCGACACCCGGCGCGCCTGCGCCGACGCCTACGGACCGCCGACCGGACCCACCCTGGTCCCGCTCCGCGAACTCCTCGGCGTCCTCGGCGCCCGGCAGTGGCGCGAGCGGGGTGTCGAGGTGCCCGCCCTGGGCGCCCGCATCCACCCGCACTACGGCGTCTTCGCCCCGGTCCGCGGTGAGTACGTCGACCTCGTCGCCGAGGCACCGCTGCCGCCCGGCGCCCTGGCCCCGGGTGGCGGCACCGCCTTCGACCTGGGCACCGGCACCGGTGTGCTGGCCGCCGTCCTGGCCCGGCGCGGGGTGCCCCGGCTGACCGCGACCGACCTCGGCCCCCGGGCCCGCGCCTGCGCCCGCGCCAACCTGGAGCGGCTGGGGCTGTCCGGGCGGGTCACGGTCACCGGTCCCGAGCTGTATCCGCCGGGCCGGGCCGACCTGATCGTCTGCAACCCGCCCTGGCTCCCGGCGCGCCCCACCTCCACCCTGGAACAGGGGGTGTACGACCCCGGCGGCACCATGCTGCACGCCTTCCTCTCCGGCGCCCGCGCCCGCCTGGCACCGGGCGGCGAAGCCTGGCTGATCCTCTCCGACCTGGCCGAACACCTCGGCCTGCGCACCCGCACCGAGCTGCTCGAAGCGATCACCGCCGCAGGCCTCCACATCCTGGCCCACACCACCACCCACCCCACCCACCCCCGAGCAACCGACCCCACCGCCCCGCTGCACCAAGCCCGCGCGGCGGAAAGGACCTCGCTGTGGCGGCTGGGGGCGGCATGAGTCCGGATGGTCGCTGCGAACAGGCTCAGGTGATCTCGCCCACTGCTACGGTCGCGTGTATGACGCTCCCGGTCTCCACGGGTCAGGCTGTTGACCTACGTGTACGGCCAGTTGACCAAGTGCTGGACCGCGTCGCGCGGTCTCTTCAGGTGCGCTTCCTCCCGGACACGGTGGTGCGCAAGCGCCGGTCCGTAGGCGCCCGGACGGACCGCGCGACCTGGGTCCGGATCGAACGGCGCCCGCTCGACAAGATCGGCGATCAGGGATGGAACGGCACGGAGTGCGCCGCCCGTCTGGACGGCGTCGCCCGGCCGGCATGGCACGGATGTGTGGTGTGGCGGGACGCGGACGAGCCGGTGATGTGGCGGGCCGACGAGACCGACCTCCTGCCGGCCGCTCCCGTCGGAAACGCCGTTCTGAGCGAGGCCCCCGAACTCCCGGGCGAGTGGTGGGCGGGGTTGAACGCCTCTCTGGACGCGCTGGCGACGCACCGGACGAGGCGCGTCGCCACACCCGACACCGAGCCCATCACCCAGGCCTCGGTCACCGACTCCGTCCGAGCTGTCTTTCCCGGTGACTTCGATACGACCGTCCAGCGGTGGGTGCCTGCGCACGCGGACCTGAACTGGGCCAACGTGACGGCCCCGGTGTTCGGTCTCTTCGACTGGGAGGACTGGGGGAACGCCCCGCGCGGACTGGACTCGGCCACGCTGTGGGCGAGTTCGCTCGCCGTCCCGTCTCTGGCCGATCGTGTACGGCGGGAACGCCGGCGGGACTTCGACAGCCGGGACGGCAAGCTGATGACACTGTTCGTCTGCTCCAGGATCCTCGGTCCGTACGCACACCCGGAGGATCCCCGGCTGGAGCCGGCCCGGCGCATGGCCGAGGAGATCGTCGAGGAGCTTCAGACGGACTGATCACGCGACCGGTCGCGAAGGAGCCTCCGGTACTCCAGGACGGCCCGCTCCTCCACCTGCCCTGCCAGGGCTCCGACGAGTTCCCCCGGTCTCACCGCCCCCGCGCCCCCGCCCGCCCTTCGCTCAGCAGCAGCGCGCAGGCCGTCGCCGTCAGTAGGCCGCCCGTGAGGAAGATGGTGTGGAGGCCGGTGAGGGGGAGGGTGAGGGCGCCCAGGGCGGCGCCTGAGGCGATGCCGGCGTTGTAGCTGGCCGAGTTGGCGGCGAGGGCGAGGTCGGTGCGGGCGGGGGCGCAGGCCAGCATCGCGTGTTGGGTGGTCAGGAAGACCGGGCCGAGGGCGGCGCCGGTCAGGAGGAGGAACGGCACCGCCGCGGCCGGGTGGGGGCCGGCGGCGTAGAGGCCGAGCATGCCCACCGACTGGGCGGCCACGGCGGTGGGCAGCGCGGAGCGCGGGAAGCGGTCCAGGACCGCCCCGGTGATGCCCGTGCCGGCCAGGCAGGCGGCTCCGAAGGCCATGAGCAGGGCGGCGACCGTGCCGGGGGAGAAGCCGGTTGTTTCGGTCAGGTACGGGGTGAGATAGGTGTAGCCCGCGAAGGCGCCGGTGGCGGACAGGGCCCCGGCCGCGAGGACCGTTCGGAAGCGGCGGGCGTCGGGGTGGGGGGCGTAGGCGGCGGGCTCGGTGTCCGGGGGTGTGGTCGGCAGCAGCGTGGCGATCGTCACCAGTGAGGCGAGGCCCAGTGCCGCCGGCAGGGCGACGGGGGCCGGCCAGCCGGTGCGGTGGCCCAGCCAGGTGCCGGCGGGCACCCCCAGCACGAGGGCGAGCGAACCGGCGACGGACAGCGCCCCGACCACCCGTCCCCGGACCACGGGCGCGAACAGCCCCACCGCGACCGGCCCCAGCACGGCCCAGAACAGCGCCTGCGCGAGCGCGGTCAGCAGCCGGGCCGCGAGGAGCACCGGGTAGGAGGTGGCCGAGGCGGCGAGCAGGCTGGAGCCGGCCAGTGCGGCCAGGACGGCTGCCAGGACATGGCGCCGGGGCACGGCCCGCACGAGCCGGGCGAGCGGCACCGACGTCACGGCGACCGTCACGCCGTAACCGGTGACCAGCAGCCCGACGGCCGACAGGGACACCCCGAGGCTCGCGGCGATCGGTTCGAGGAGGCCGACCGGCAGGCTCTCCACGGTGTTGAAGGTGAAGGCGGCCAGCATCAGCGCTCCGAGCACGGCGGATCTGCGCCGCAGGGACGGTCGCCGTTCGGCCGCGGGCCGCCGTGACTCCGTGACACCGCTCATTCGCCCAGCTCACCGGGCGCGTCGGTGTCACCGCAACCGAATTGCGGGTCAGGGGGAGGCGAGGCGGGTGAAGCGGCCGCGGTGGAAGAGGAGCGGCTCCGGGGGATCCTGGGGGGCGCCCAGCGCGGTGACCCGGCCGACCACCACGAGGTGGTCGCCGCCGGTGTGGACGGCGTGCACGGCGCAGTCGATCCAGGCCGTGGCGCCGGTCAGGCGCGGGGCACCGGAGACGGGTGCGCGGTCGTACGCCACCCCCGCGAACTTGTCCGCGCCGCTCACCGCGAAGGCCCGGCACAGCGCCTCCTGGCCGGCGCCGAGCACATTGACGCAGAAGACGCCCGCGCGGGCGATGCGCGGCCAGGTGGTGGACGTACGGCCCACCAGGAAGCAGACGAGGGGCGGGTCGAGGGAGAGGGAGGAGAAGGACTGGCAGGCGAAGCCGGCGGGGCCCTGCGCCGCGTCGGCGGGGGGTGCCGTGATCACGGTGACCCCGGTCGCGAAGGTGCCCAGCACCCGCCGGAACTCGGCCTGCTCCACCGCGGGCCGTTCGTTCTCCCCGACGCACCGCAGCCGCGGGCGTGGCAGCGGCTCCGGCGGTCCGTGGGCCGCTCGCCGAGGTGTCAGGTATCGGACGGCTGCGGCGGCCGCCCCCGCGTGTCCCATCACCCGCCCATTGAAGGTGACGGACCGTCAGATGGGAAGGGCCGTGCGGGCGGTCAGGGCGCCGCCGCGGCCGCGGGGACGGGCTGGACGCGGTCGGGGTCGAGCCGGGTGCGGACCGCGACCGCCGGGACGGCGATGCCCGGCAGCAGCAGCCGCCACATGCGCAGCACGCGGTCCATCAGGTCCTCCCGGCCGCTGACCGCCTTGGAGTACAGCTGCATGCCGGTGCAGGACTCCACGATGTACTCGGCCAGTTCGCGCGGCTCGACACCGGCCTGGAGTTCACCGTTGCCGGCGGCCTCGCGCAGGTGCGCCTCCATGATCTCGGCCCACTGCTGGTACGGCTTGGCGGCGTCCTCCATGCCGAAGGTGGTCTGCTCGGTGGTGAGGCGGACACCCGCGCGCAGCATCAGGTCCTCCTGGAGCTGCTGCGCCCAGATCAGGGTGATGTCCACGGCCCGTTGCAGGCCGTGCGAGTCGGAGGCCGGGACGACGGTCTCGGGCTGGGCGAGCATCACCGCGTGCGCCAGCCCCTCCTTGGACTTGAAGTGGAAGTACAGCGCCCCCGCCGTGGTGCCGGCCCGCTCCAGGATCCGGTTGATGCTCGCGCCCGAGTAGCCCAGCTCGTCGAAGACGGCCGCCGCCGCACGAAGGATCGCTTCGCGAGTCTGCACGGCGCGTTGCTGCTTCGGCTGCCGCATGACGCCTCCAAAAAATTAGAACGTTCGCTAGGTAACAGGTATCCGGCTGGGTGGGGTCAGTCAAGTTCGGCCGCCTCTGAGCTGCGGAGAAATGGGGTGGAGCCGGGTAAATACGGGCGGGCGATCCGTCACTTGGCTGCGGCCTGGCCGAAACTTTGCACGCCGTTGAAAGAAGGAAAAAAGAACGCTCTTTATGTTTGAGGCGGCTCAGGTGCCACTCACGCATGCTTCTAGGGGGAAGCGCATGTCCAGCACTGTGCAGAGCATCCAGTCCTACGTGCACAAGAACGCGGCGTCCGAAGTCCTGGTGACCGGATGGCGCCCCGAGGGGGAGGACACCTTCGTCGTCAACGCCCGGTGGCCGCAGGACCACCCGTTCCACCCGCCGGTCCACGGCTGCCACGACCCGCTGCTCGTTGCCGAATCGATCCGCCAGTCGGTGCTGCTGCTCGGGCACGCGGCGTACGGCGTCCCGTTCGGCAACCCGCAGTCCTGGAGCCAGTTCCGCTACACCGTCGACCCGGTCCCGCTCGCCACCGACGGCGCCGAGGCCGAGGTCGAACTGCATGTCGTCTGCGCCGACGCGGTCCGGCGCGGCGGACGGCTCGCCGCCATGACCGTACGCGTCGACGTGGTCAAGGACGGCGTGCGGGTCGGGGCCGGGGAGGTCGACTACGTCGGCCACACCCCGAGCGTCTACCGCCGGCTGCGCGGCCGGTACGCCGACGCCGCGGAGGCCATGGCCCGGGTGGTGCCGCTCGCACCGCCCATGCCGCCGGCCCGGGTGGGCCGCGAGCACTTCGAGGACGTCGTCCTCTCGCCCACCGACGCGCCCGGCCGCACCCAGCTGCGCATCGACGTCAACCACCCGACGCTGTTCGACCACGCGGTCGACCACGTCCCCGGGATGCTCCTGCTGGAGGCCGCGCGCCAGGCCGCGCACACCATGTCGTACCCGCGCCCGATGATCCCGGCCGCGATGGACGCCGCCTTCTACCGGTACGTCGAGTTCGACACGCCCTGCTGGATCCACGTCAACCCGCTCCCGGCCGACAGCCGGGGCCGCAGCAGAGTCCTCGTGTTCGCCCTCCAGGACCAGGGCTGCGTCTTCTCCAGCATCACCACGCTGGTGCCGGCGGACGAGGGCCCGGCACAGAAGTAAGGGGTCCTCAGGGGCTCCCCTTCCGGCCCGGCCCGGCCCCGCTCGGTCCGGGCCGGGAGCACGTACCGGTCATGGTCGGGAGCAGGTACCGGTCATGGTCGGGGGCAGCTTCCGGCCGATTCGCCCGGCCGGAACCGGAGGACTGGAACAGTCGGCTTCGGGGTGCGGACCGGTACGTTTCCACGGCCGTCCGGCCCACCGCCTTCCGGGCGGCCGGTGCGTAGCCGCGGCCGCCCGCCACTCACCCCCGCGCGGTCTCCGGCCGCGCGGGGGGCGGCGCGCGCGCCGTTCAGCTAAGGGGGAATCACCTATGGGACGCCGGCTCACCCAGCTCGGCCTCGCCGCGCTCAACATCGACGGAGTGCTGCTCAACGACACCTTCAGCCCGGTCATCCACCGCTTCGTCACCACCCGGGGCGGCAGCTACACGGCCGAGACCGAGCGGGCGGTGTTCTCGCAGCCGCAGGCGGTGGCCGCCCGGCGGCTGGCCGACGCGGTCGGCGGCGGGCTCAGCGCCGAGCAGGTGCTCGCCGCGTACTTCGCCGAACGCGACCGCTATCTGGCCGACCACCCGGTCGTCGTCCAGCCGGGCGTGCCCGAGCTGCTGCACCGGCTGCGCGCCCTGGGCCTGCGCGTGGTCTGCTACGGCGGTCTGCCCAAGCACCACTTCGACACCCATCTCGGCGCCTGGGCCGAGCTGTTCGACGGCCCCGGCTATGTGTGCACCGACGCGTTCCGGCCGGGTCTGCACGAGATCACCACGGAGATCTTCGGACTCCGGTACGACCGGGCGCTGTTCGTGGACGACGTGGCCCGGGTCGCCGAGGAGGCCCGCCGGCTCGGCACCGCCTTCATCGGCCTGCCGAGCCCGTACGAGCACGGGCACCAGCGGGAGTTGATGCGCGCCGCGGGCGTACGGCACCTGGTGGACGGGCTGGACGCCATCGACGAGGAACTGCTGCGCACGGTGGACGCCGAGGCGGCCGCCGGCCGGGTCTGGGAGGCGTGACGTGCTGACGGGGAAAGTCGCGATGATCACCGGGGCGTCGAGCGGGATCGGCGCCGCCGCGGCCCGGCTGTTCGCCGCCGAGGGAGCCGCCGTCGTCCTCATGGCCCGGCGGGCCGAACGGCTGGACCGGCTGGTCGACGAGGTGCGTGCCGCCGGGGGCCGGGCGCTGGCCGTCGCCGGGGACGTGACCCGGTCCGCCGATGTGGGCCGGGCGGTGGACGCCGCCGTCACCGAGTTCGGCGGGCTGCACGCCGCCTTCAACAACGCCGGGTACGGCACCGCGGGCGTGCCGCTGCACCTGCTCGGCGAGGACGACTACGACCTGACCATGGACGTCAATGTGCGCGGGGTGTGGAACTGCCTGCGCCACCAGGTGCCGGTGATGCTGCGCGACGGCGCGGGCGGCGCGGTGGTCAACACCTCCAGCGTGGCCGGTACGTCGGCCACCGGGGCGTCGGCCGCGTACGTGGCGGCCAAGCACGCGGTGCTGGGGCTGACCCGGGCGGCGGCCGCGGACTACGGCGAGCAGGGCATCCGGGTCAACGCGCTGGTCGTGGGCGCGACCCGGACCGAGATGCTGGACCGGGCGATCAGCGTCGTACCGGGGCTGGAGCAGACCTTCATGGCGGAGTCGGTGCAGAAGCGGATGGCCGCGCCGGAGGAGGTGGCGCGGGCCGCGATGTGGCTGTGCAGCGACCAGGCCTCCTTCGTCACCGGCGCCGCGCTGGCCGTGGACGGGGGCGCCACCGCGGTGTGAACACCCTGTCCGAAGGGGCAGTTCCGTGACGGGATTCCGTGACGGGGCTGCCCCTTCCGTTTTGCAGCGGCAAGTTTCCAGCCAATAAGAAAGCGAACGATCGCTTTGCTTTTGCGGGCTGCTGGGGCTACCGTCGACGTACGACCTCATCCAACGTGGGAGAGTGGGATGACGCAGGCCAGGGCGGCACGTACGCGCGAGTCACTCATCCTGGCGGCCGCCGCCGAGATCGACCGCAACGGGTACCGGGGCGCGACCGTGAACGGCATCTGCGCCGTGGCCGGGGTCTCGCTCGGTGCGCTGACCTTTCACTTCCGCAGCAAGCTCCAGCTCGCGCTCGCCGTCAGCGAGGCCGGTGCCGCCGCCGCGCGCCAGTGCGCCGAAGGCGCGGCGGCCCGCGGCGGGGCCGCGCTGGCGTCGGTCACCGCGCTGGTCAGGGCGGTCGCCGGACTGCTGGAGGAGGATGTCGTCGTCCGCTCGGCCGCCCGGCTGGAGCGGGAGCGGCCGACGCCCGTCGGCGCCTGGAGCCCGTCCTGGACGGCCGTGCTGCGCCGCTCGCTGGAACGCGCCGAGGCGGCGGGCGAGTTGCGGCCCGGGGCGGCTCCGCAGCTGGTCACGGACCTGGTGGAGTACCTGCTCACGGGCGTCGAGACACACCCCGCCGGGCCGGGGGCGAGCGCCGGGAGCAGCGGGCTGGTGGGCCGGCTGGACCGGATCTGGCCGCTGGTGGAGCGGGGTGTCGCGGCCGAGCGGGGCGTCGCCGCCGAGCGGGTCTGAGCGACGGCCCGCGGTGCGGCCAAGTCCGTTATCCGGAGCGGTGGTTCTGCTTTCGAACGGACCTGCCGAGTTCCTTTCCTGATTCTTACCCTTCCCGGCGCCTCTCGCCTGGAAAACATAACGAGCGTTCTCTATTCTTCTTGGTGTCAGCTCGCCGGGCCTCTCAGTCGCCCGGCAACGGGGGGACGCCTGTGTGTCCCACGCAGGAAGGCAGGACCGTAGTGACGTACATGGAAGGTGCTCTCGACACGGCAACACGCACCCTGCTGGCCCGCGAGGTGCACGACCGCATCGGCACCGGGCTCGCGGTGGCCCTGCGCCGGCTGGAACTCCTCGAAGCGACCGCCACCTCCCTCGCGCCGGCCGACCGCGCCCGGCTCGTCCAGGCCCGCGACGCCCTCGTCGACACCCTCTCGGTGGCCCGCGAGGTCGCCTCCGCGCTGCGCAGCCTGCCGTCCGCCGCACCGGCCGCCGCCCGCTCCCTGCGGCAGGCCCTGGACGGCTTCCTCGTCTCCATGGCCCCGCTCCGTCCCCATGTCCGGGTCCAGGTGGACGGCGACGACGGCCGGCTCGGCCCGCGCCTGGCCGACGAGGTGTTCCTCGTGGTCCGCGAGGCGCTGCGCAACGTGCTCGCGCACGCCGGGGCCCGGCGGGTCACCGTCGACGTGGTTATCGGCGACCACGACGTGCACGCGAGCGTCACCGACGACGGCACCGGGTTCGACCCCGAGGCCGCCCGGCGCGCCGGCGCCGCGAACGGGCTGCACGGCATGGAGGAGCGCGCCCGTGCCCTCGGCGGCGTCACCACCATCACCTCCGCGCCCGGCCGCGGCACCCGGATCACCTGCTGGATCCCGGTCGAGGAGGACCGTCCGGACGACCGTTCGGACGACCGAGCCGAGGAGAACCGGGCATGACCGAGAAGACCACCCGCATCCTGGTCGCCGACGACCACACCCTGCTGCGGGACGCGCTGTGCGATCTGCTCGCCGCCGAGCCGGACTTCGAGGTCGTCGCCCGGGCCGGTGACGCCGAGGCCGCGATCCGGCAGGCCGCCGAGGTACGGCCCGACGTGGCCCTGCTGGATGTGCAGATGCCGCACAACGAGGACCCGGCCGCCACCGTGCGCCGGCTGCTCGCCCGGCGGCCCGAGCTGCGGATCATCGTCGTCAGCATGGACGACCACCCGGTGCTGGTACGGCAGTTGCTCGGGCTCGGGGTGCGGGGCTATCTGCACAAGAGTGTCAGCCGGGAGACGCTGGTCGCGGCGATACGGGAGCGGGCCGATGCCGGGCGGCGGACGGTGACCGTGACCATGCCGACCGGGGGTCCGCACCAGGCGGGGGCCGGGGTGGCGCCGGGGGAGCGGTTGTCCGAGCGGGAGGCGGAGGTGCTGACGCTGGTCGCCGTGGCGCTGAGCAACCGGCAGATCGGGGTGCGGCTCGGGATCACGGAGGGGACGGTGAAGCGGCATATGCGGAAGATTTTTGACAAGTTGGGGGCGGTGTCGAGGTTGGACGCGGTGAACAAGGCGGTGGAGGTGGGGGCGATACGGGTGCCGGGGGTACGGCAGCGGAGGCGGGGGGCGGCGTGAGGTGGGCGTTTCGCTCACCCGCCCGCCAAGCCGCGCTCACACGGCCACGTAGCCGCCGTCCACCGGGAGGGCCGTGCCCGTGATGTAGGAGCTGGCGTTCGAGGTGAGGAAGAGGAGGGCGCCGTTCAGTTCGTCGAGGCGGCCGGGGCGGCGCATCGGGGTGCGGCGTTCCACCCAGGCGCGGCCCTTCTCCGTGCCCAGCATGGACTCCGTCATCTCCGACCAGAACCAGCCCGGGCACAGCGCGTTCACCCGGACCCCGCGCGCTCCCCACTCGGCGGCCAGTTCCCGGGTCAGGTTGACCACCCCGCCCTTGCTCGCGGTGTACGCGGCCTGCGGGAGGCTGCCGCTCGCCACCAGGCCGTAGACCGAGGCGATGTTGACGATGGAGCCGCGGCCGCGTTCCAGCATGCCCGTCCCGAAGGCCTGGCTCAGCGCGAACACCGCCGTGAGGTTGACCGCCAGGATGTTCTGGAAGGTCTCCACCGACTGCTGCTCGGCGGGCACCGTCTCGGACAGGCCCGCGTTGTTCACCAGCACGTCCACCGGCCCGAGTTCCTCGGTGACCGTGCGCACCAGCCGCTCCCGGTCCGCCGCCAGCGTCACGTCGCAGGGCACCGCCAGCGCCCCCGGCAGCCGCTCGGCCAGCTCCTTCAGCGGTGCTTCCCGGCGTGCGGCCAGCGCCACCCGGGCGCCCGCCGCGGTCAGCACCCGGGCGATGTGCGCGCCGAGCCCGCTGGAGGCCCCGGTGACCACCGCGACCCGGCCGTCCAGCCGGAAGAGGTCCACCGGGTCGGTGCTGTCGAAGTCCTCGTGTGTCATGGCTGTGCCACCTCCACTGTCGTCGTTGTGTGCGGGGCCGGGGGCGCCCCCGCGCCGCGCGGGCGGGGGGGGGGGGGGCGCCGCCGGACGCCCCGCCCCCCCCCCGCCGCCCGCGCCCCCGCGCGCGACCAGCGCTCGCCCGCG
>NZ_JBHXVE010000005.1:63657-169583 GCF_042672505.1 Streptomyces sp. NPDC127190 | reverse complement strand
TACGGCACTCTGCGGGCCCTGACCGGTTCGGTGCCGCCCGTCTCCCCCGAGTCGCGGGGGCGGCCCCCGGGGGGGGGCGCGGGGGGCCCCCGGGGCGGACCGGCTCGTCAGCGTGCATCGCCGGTCACGGCGGGCAGCGCGCTGTCCAGTCGTACGCGCATCCGGGCGACCTCCTCGCCCTGCTGCACGAACGCCACGTCCGTGAGCAGGCCGGTGCCGAGGCCGGCCGGGGTGGTCACCACCGTGATGGGGGTGTCCAGTTCGGCGAAGCGCAGGTACTCGGCGTGCACCCCGGCCAGGAAGGAGGCGCCGGGCGAGACGCCCCGGTGGTCGGCGGCCAGCAGCAGCGACGCCTGCCGGGCGGCCTCCATCATCACCGGGCCCGGCACATGGTCCTGGGCGTGGTCGAACATGCTCGGGTGGTCCACCGGTACCCGCAGCCGGGCGACCAGCTTCCCGCCCTCGGTGCGGGCGTCCTCCAGGACCACGTTCTCGGCGTGTTCCCGGCCCACCAGCCAGGGCGCCGGCGCCACCCCGTCCGTGCGGCCGGTGAGCGTGTCCGACATGGGCGGCGGGCTGGAGCGGTGGCTCATGCGCAACCTCTCGTACACGTCGTTGGGGCGCTGCGCGGTGTCGACGGTGATCACGCCGACCTCGCGCCCCCCGGCCAGCACCCGCACCCGGTGCACCACCCGGGAGATCGCGCCCTGGTACTCCTTGGCCAGGTCCACGGAGCCCTCGAGGGCCAGGTCCAGGGCGCCGCGGGTGCGCAGCGGGGTGACGTCGGTGATGTCCAGCGTGGCGGTGGCGGTGATCGACTTGGTGTCGGCGCCCGCGTCGTGCTGGAGGTGCATCGCGCAGAGCAGCATCTGCCGTACGGCCTCGAACACGGCGAGCGGGTCGTGGCCGGCGGGCCGGGTCGTGTGGTCGCCGTAGTAGAAGTGGCGCGGCGGGAGCTGGGCCGCGGCCCGGAAGGTGTGCTCGTCGACCGACTGGAAGTCGGTCAGGAACACCTCGGCGAGCGCCGAGCGGTGCACCAGGTGGCGGGCCAGGGTGCGCTGGGTGGAGAGTGCGGCGGCGGGGCCCGCGGCGGTGCGGGGCAGGGGCAGTACGGTCATGTCGGTACCTCGTCTCGGCGGGTGGGCGGTGCTCAGCGGGTGGCGGCGGCCGGGGTGGGGCGGGCCGCGTCCAGCAGGCCCTGGACCTGGCGGGCGGCCTGCTCGGCGTCGTGGAAGAGCACCGCCTGCCAGCCGGCCTCCATCGCGCCGGCCACGTTCTTCTCCAGGTCGTCCACCAGCACGCAGCGGTGCGGTTCGAGACCGGCCCGCTCGGCGGCGAGGCGGAAGATCTCCGGGTCCGGCTTGCGGGCGCCGACGGCGTGGGAGCAGACGATGTCGTCGAAGAGGGAGTCGTCGGCCATGTAGCGGCGGTGCCGCTCCCAGGACGGCGGCAGGTTGGACAGCAGGCCGACGAAGGCGCCCTGGGCGCGGAAGTCCGTCAGGTGCCCGGCCCACGCCTGGTTGGCGGGGCGTCCGGCGAACCAGCGGTCGCCGAAGTCGGACAGGTCGGCGATGATCCCGAACTCGTTGCCGAGCACGTCCTCCAGCTCGCTCGACCAGGTGGCCTCGTCGATCAGCGGGATGTCGAGGGCGCCCATGGAGTCGGTGCCGTACTTCTCGCCGACGATGCGCATGGCCTCCTTCAGCGACCACAGCGGGACGCCGGCCCGGTCGCAGAAGAGGTTGAAGGTGACGGAGACCGGAGGGGTGAGCACGCCGCCGAAGTCGGTCCAGACGGCGAGGGGTGCGGTGGTGGTCATGGTGAAGTCCTTCGCGGTGAGGGCGGTGGTGGGGGGAGGAGCGGGGTCAGAGGCGGTAGAGGAGCCCGCCGTAGTACCAGCCGGAGCCGACCGCGGTGGACAGCACCAGGTCGCCGCTCTTGACCACGCCCTTCTCGGAGAACTCGGACAGCGCGATCGGGATCGACGCGCAGCCGGTGTTGCCGCGCTCGGCGAAGTTGGTGAGGAACCGCTCGGGGTCCAGGTCGAGGCCGTCGCGGACGCCCGCGTGGATGGCGTTGTTGCCGGGGTGCGGCACCAGCCAGTCGAGGTCCGAGGTCTTCAGGCCGTTGCGGTCGAGGACGTTGTCGGCGACGCGCAGGCTGGAGGCGACGGCCAGGTCGATCAGCTCCGGCTTCGGGCGCAGCCAGCCCTCCGGCGGCCGGGCGGCGACCGCGTCGGCCTGCGTCGAGTCGCAGTCCAGCACCGAGTCCAGCAGACCGCTCGGGTCGTCCGGGTCGCCCTTCTCCAGCACCACCGCGCCGGCCGCGTCGCCGAAGACCAGCTGGCCACGGGTGCCGGGGCGGGCCCGCCGGGTGAAGCGGTCCGCGGCCACCACGACCGCCCGCTTCCAGCCGGGGTGCGCGGTCAGGAACGAGGCCGCGGTCTGCACGCCGTGCACGAAGCCCGTGCAGGCGCCGCACACGTCGAAGGCGAGCGCGCCGTGCGCGCCGAGCGCCGTCGCGACCCCGGGGGCCAGCTCCGGGATCCACTGCCGGTCGGTCCAGTTGGCCAGCACCACCAGGTCCAGCTCACCGGCCTCGCGGCCGGCCCTGGCGAGCGCCGCCCGGGCCGCCTCGACGGCCATGAACTCCACCGTCTCGTCCTCGGCGGCGACGTGCAGGCTCCGGACGCCCAGCTCGGCGGCGGCCTGCGGCGGGTAGGTCCGCCCGTCCAGGGTGACCTCGCCCTCGTGGCTGCGCTGCTCGCGGGGGAAGTAGTGGCCGAGGCCGGTGAACTTCAGACCGCTGCCGGTCCAGGTGCGGCCTTCGGTGCGTGCGTGCATGGTGGGACTCCTTGGATGTACGAGTGGCGTGAGGGGGGTGTCGTCAGCGGTAGCGGCCGCTGGGGTCGAGGGAGCGCAGCAGCGCCAACTCCTCGTCCGTGACCGGCTTCTCGGGGACCACGGCGCTGACGTCCGCGGTCCAGGAGGTACGGGTGGCCACCGCCTCCGCGGCCAGCCGGCGCATCTCCTCGGCGCTGTCGGCTGCCTCCTCCGCGGGCAGCCAGGTCGCCAGCCGGAAACCGGGGCTCTGCGGGCTCTGCGAGGCCTCGGACGTCTCGCGGACGAACCGGCCGAAGTCGCTGACGACCTCGCGGACCCGGTGTCCGGGGCTGGTGCGGTAGGCGACCTCGCGGACGTAACGGCGCCTGGACGACGGGGCGATGACCACGCAGTCCGTGCTGGAGGCGATGTCGTTGGCGCCACCGGAACCGGTCAGCCAGCGGCCGTCGGTGGACCGGCTGGTGTTGATCGTGCCGGTCTCGTCGATCTCGGCGGCCGCCAGCACACCGAGGGCGCGGGGGTTGGCCGCGACCATGCCGCCGAGGATCTCGGGGATGCCGGCGAGCATCTCGCTGCGCTTCGCGTGCCGCAGGCTGAACAGGTACACGTCCCCGGGGTCGGGGGAGAAGCCGTACATGCCCAGTTCCGCGACGACCTTGACGTCGTGACCGCCCGCCCTGAGGAGTTCGGCGGCCAGCCAGGCGGACATGTGGGAGGTGCCGATGCCGGCCAGGAGGGTGTCGTAGCCGTGCTGCCGTACCTGCTCCGCGACGGCCCTGGCGCCCAGGACGATCAGGCGTTCCTGGCGGGTCGCGGCCGGCTCGGCCGTCCCGTCGGCGACGGGCTTCGCGACGGCACCGTCCGCGCGGGGCTCGGGTGCGAGGGGCGCCGGCGGGACGTGGTCGCCGTCGGCGGCCGTCCGCCCCTGCGGGGCGATCAGGCCACCCTTGGTGCGCAGCGCCCGTTCCACCGCCTCCTGCTCGCAGCGGTAGACCTCCGACCAGGCCTCGGCGTCGGCCTCGTAGTCGCCGGGCCCGCTCGGCGCCGGCTTCAGCGGGGCCGTCAGGGAGGCGATCCGGGCCTCGCCCAGCCGGGCCAGGTAGCCCTCGTGGGAGCCGGGGCCGGTGACCCAGGTGTCGTACCAGTCGGTGCCGCGGGACGGGCCGTGGCAGGAGTCGACGATCTCCTCCAGGAAGGCGTAGTCGTCCAGGTAGCCGTCCACGCCCGCCAGTTGGCCGGTGCGCAGGGACTGCGGGTGGGCGCCGAGCGGGGCCTCGGTCAGGCCCAGGACGCGCTGGCCCGGGATGACGACCCGGTCGGCGATCTCGCGCAGCTCCGCCCGGGTGACGATCCGCTCCACCGAGGCGATCACCCCGCGCCGGGCCGCGTACGCCGCCCACGCGCCCTCGCCGAGCGGCGGGGCCAGGGCGATGTTGCCGTCCTCGTCGGCGACCGCCCCGTGCACCAGGGTCACATCCGGGCGCAGCGCGGTGACCAGGGTGACCTCGCGGTCCGGGTCGGCCGGGTCGGGCACGACGTGCAGCTCCTCCGGCTTGCCCGCGGCGAGGTCGGTGCCGGCCAGCGAGCCGGTGACCGCGTACGGGGCGCCCTGCGCACCGGCGATCAGCCGCTGGACGTAGGACAGCAGGGACCAGGCCTCGAAGGTGAAGGGCCGGCCCTCGGCGAGGTCCGCGTAGAGCGGGTTGGGGCGGGGGGAGGGGTAGGTGTCGCCCGCGAAGCCCGCGATGACCTTGTCGGCGACGCCGGACAGGGCGAGGGCGTGGGCGGAGGAGTGCACGGCGGTGGTGGAGACCGTCAGACGACCGTCCGCGCCGAAGACCCGGCACAGGGCGTAGGTCAGGGCGTTGGGGCGGGACGGGGTGCCGGCCAGATGGACGTGGTCGCCGGGGCGGACCAGGCGTCGTACCAGCTCGTCGACGTCACGGGCGAGCAGCGGGCGGCTCATGACGGCGCTCCCACCGCGACGACCGCCGTCTGGCTGCCGAAGGCGAAGGACATGGAGACCGCCAGGTCCACCGTGGCGGGCCGGGCGCCCTCGAACACGTGGTCGTGGTCGCACTCGGGGTCGGGCGTGGTGAAGTTGATGGTCGGCGCGAGCGTCTGGTGATGGATCATCAGGCTGGTCGCGGCGACGTTGATGATGCCCGCCAGGCCGAAGGTGTGGCCGTAGATCGGCTTGTTGGAGCTGAGCGGCGGCAGCGCGGCGGGGGTCCGCTCGGGGTACAGGGCGCGCAGCGCGCGGGACTCGGCGATGTCGTTGTAGCGGGTGGCGGTGCCGTGCGCGCAGAAGTAGTCGACGTCCTCGGCGCTGCGGCCGGCCGCGGTCAGGGCGTCCTCGATGAGCGAGGCGGTGACCTTGCCGGTCAGGTCCATGGTGGTCGGGTGGGCGGCCTCGTTCAGGGAGGCGGCGGAGAGGATCTCGGCGTACACCCGGGCGCCGCGGGCCTCGGCGGCCGAGGCGCGCTCCAGGCACAGCACGACCGAGCCCTCGCCGAGCGCGAAGCCCTCGCGGCAGGCGCTGTACGGCCGGACCGCGCGGGTCGGCTCGTCCCGCTCGGAGGAGATCACGCCGTGCCCCATCGCCCGGTAGCAGGCGGCGACCTCGGCGAGGACCGGGAACTCGTGGCCGCCGACCAGCATCACGTCGGCGGCGCCGGAGCGCAGTTCGCCGAGCGCCAGCTGGATCGCCTGGTGGCCGCCGACGCAGGCGTTGCTGACGGTGGTGACCAGGCCCTGGGCGCCGGTGTAGATGGCGGACAGGGTGGCCGGGCAGCCGGCCAGGCCGCGGAACATCGCGCCCTTGTCGCCGTAGGCCGCCGGGTCGCCGCCGGTCATGACGTTCTGCCACCAGGCCAGCGGGCCGCGGGAGGAGGACATCACGATGCCGAGCCGGCGCGGGTCCACGGCGCCGTCGGCGAGACCGGCGTCGCGCCGGGCCTCGGCCACCGCGGACATCGAGATCAGGATCTCGCGGGAGTACTTGGCGGCGTGTGCGTCGGTGAGCCGCGGCAGGAAGGGGCGGTGGTCGAAGCCGTTGATCTCGGCGGCCGCGTGCACCGGCAGCCCGGCCGCGGCGCTGTCGAAGCGGGTGAGCGGGCCGACCTGGGAGCGGCCCTGGGAGACATTGGTCCAGAACTGGTCGACCGAGTAGGTGTTGGGGAGCACGACACCGATTCCGGTGACCACGATCCGGTTGTCGCGGTCATTCGATATTCGCTCGTATTCCGTCATGGGAAAAACAGTAGGAGTGAAGTGCGGGCGGTACATGGGCCGCCGGGTACCGAATAAGCGGAGGACCGGTACTCCCGGTACCGGTCCGTGTTACAAAAGAAAACCGCCCCTCCGGATGGAGAGGCGGTTCTTGGGAAAAGCGGCTCAGTTGCCGGCGTACCGGCGCAGTTCGCGTTTTGCCAGCGAGGCGCGGTGGACCTCGTCGGGGCCGTCGGCCAGGCGGAGTGTGCGGGCGTGCGCCCACAGTTCGGCCAGCGGGAAGTCCTGCGAGACCCCGCCGCCGCCGTGCGCCTGGATGGCCTTGTCGATGACCCACTCGGCCATCGCCGGCACCGCGATCTTGATGGCCTGGATCTCGGTGTGGGCGCCCTTGTTGCCGACGGTGTCCATCAGGTACGCCGTCTTCAGTACCAGCAGCCGGGCCTGTTCGATCCGCACCCGGGACTCGGCGATCCACTCGCGCACCACGCCCTGTTCGGCCAGCGGCCGGCCGAACGCGACCCGGTGACTGACCCGCTCGCACATCAGGTCGAAGGCGCGTTCCGCCATGCCGATGAGCCGCATGCAGTGGTGGATCCGGCCGGGACCGAGCCGGGCCTGGGCGATGGCGAACCCCTCGCCCTCGCCGGCGATCAGGTTCTCGGCGGGCACCCGTACGTCCTCGAAGACGACCTCGCCGTGCCCGCCGTGCGGCCCGTCGGTGTAGCCGAAGACGTGCACACCCCGCTTGACGTGCACGCCGGGCGTGTCCCGGGGCACCAGGACCATCGACTGCTGGCGGTGGCGGGGCGCGTCGGGGTCGGTCTTGCCCATCACCACCAGCAGCTCGCACTCGGGTGCCATGGCCCCGGACGACCACCACTTGCGGCCGTTGATCACGTACGAGTCCCCGTCCCGGCGGATCCGGGTGGCGATGTTCGCCGCGTCCGAGGAGGCGACGTCCGGCTCGGTCATGCAGAACGCGGACCGGATCGCGCCGTCCAGCAGCGGCTTCAGCCAGCGGTCCTGCTGCTCCGGGGTGCCGAAGAGGGCCAGCACCTCCATGTTCCCGGTGTCGGGGGCGGCGCAGTTGACGGCCTCGGGGGCGATGAAGGGGCTGCGGCCGGTGATCTCGGCGAGCGGCGCGTACTGGAGGTTGGTCAGTCCGGCGCCGAACCGGTCGTCCGGCAGGAAGAGGTTCCACAGGCCCTGCCGGCGGGCCTCGTCCTTCAGCTCGCCGAGGACCTGCGGGCGGCCCCAGGGGTGTCCCGCCAGGTGCTGGGCGTGGAAGACGGGCTCGGCGGGCAGCACATGCTCGTCGAGGAAGGCGCGCATCCGGCCGCGCAGCTCCTCGGTGCGGGCGTCGTAGGCGAAGTCCATGGCGTGTCTCCGTTGCGTGGTCTGCGAAGTCTGCGTCTGCGTCGGCTGTGTCGTTCGTGGGGTGGGGCGCGGGGTGCGGCGCGGGGTCAGCCGGCCGCGCCCAGGGCCGCGTGGCCGCGCTCCACCAGCAGCGGTACGGCGGCGGCGAGGTCGGCGGTCTCCTCCCCGACGGTCAGGCCCCGCACGGTGCGGCAGTGGATGCCCTCGAGGATCGCGGCGAGCTTGTAGAAGGCGAACGCGGTGTACCAGCCGAGCCGTTCGAGGCCGTCCGGGCGGTGTGCGGCGTACCGCTCCACCAGGTCCTGGCGGCCGGGCCAGCCGGGCAGCGCGCCGGGGGCGGCCACCGGGGCGCGTTCGACGCCGGCGAAGCCGTCCCAGTACATGCAGAGCATCCCGAGGTCGGCCAGCGGATCGCCGAGCGTGGACATCTCCCAGTCCAGTACGGCGGTGATCCGGCCGGGGTCGGCCCGGTCGAACAGCACGTTGTCCAGCTTGTAGTCGCCGTGCACCAGCGCGACCGCCCCGGAGTCCGGGCAGCCGGCCGCGAGCCGGTCGTTCAGCTCGTCGGCGCCGGGCACCTCACGGGTCCGGGAGTCCTCCCACTGGCGGCGCCATCGGGCGACCTGCCGGGTCATGAAGCCGCGCGGCCGGCCGAAGTCGGCGAGCCCGGCCGCCGCCGGGTCCACCGAGTGCAGCAGGGCCAGGGTGTCGACCAGCGCGTGCGTGGTGCGCAGCGCCGAGACCTGGCCGAGCGGGACGAGATCGCCGTCGCCCCGGTACGTCGTGCCCTCGACCAGTCCCATCAGGTAGAACGGCGCCCCGAGCACCGCCGGGTCGGTGCACAGCCCGTAGGTCGGCGGCACCGGCACCCCGGTCGGGCCGAGCGCGGTCAGCACCCGGTGTTCGCGGGCCATGTCGTGCGCGGTGGCGAGGACATGGCCGAGCGGCGGGCGGCGCAGCACCAGGCTGCGGCCGCCCCAGTCGATCCGGTACGTCAGATTGGACCGGCCGCCGGCCAGCGGGCGCACCGCGCCCAGCGGACCGCGTCCGGGCAGGTGGGCGTCCAGCCACGCGGCCAGCCGGCCGGTGTCGATGCCGTCGGCGGCGGTGAGGGTGTCCGGCACGGTGCGCTCACTCTCCTGCTCGTGTGCTCGGGGCGAAGCGCCGCGGGGGGGGCCCCCCGGGGGGGCGCCCCGCCCCGCCCCCGGGGGGGTATCGGGGTCGGGGCGGGGGGCGAGACGGGGGGGGGGGGGCGCGGGCGGGGGCGGCCGCGCGGGCCGCCCCCGGCCCCCCCCCCCCCCCCCCCCCCGCGACGAGGGGGAAATCAGGGGAAGGGGGTGTCCAGCTCTGCTGGGGGGCTCAGCTGTCGGCGACGAGCTTGCCCGCGTTGGCCCAGCTGTCCGCCGGCACCTCCTGGATCCAGACCTGGACCGTCTCGGCCGGGATCTTGTACGCGTCGACGAAGGCGTCCGTGATCCGGGCGACCAGGTCGCGCTTCAGCTCGATGTCGCGCGGACCCTGCTGCACGGTGACGATCGGCATTTCTTCCTCCGGGAATTCAAAAGGGGGGAGTGTTTATCGCTGTGAGTGTTTATAGCTGTCGAGTGCCGGGGCTTTTCCGGTGGTGCATTCCGTGGTTTCCGGCATCGCCCCGGGCACAACCAGAACGTTAGGAGCGGGCTGCGGACCCCGGCAAGGAATGTGCCCCCTAGGCGACCCCCCGATGTCTCTTCGGAAACACGGGCCCGGCGTGCTGCCCGGGCCCGTGCCTACATTCGACGCGCCCGTGTCCGCAGAATTCTTCGCTTCCCGAGTGGGGTAAGACCGTGACGCAGACAGAAGACCGCCCCCTTGCCCTGGACCACCCCGGCCCCGTGGACCGCCCCGTGCTGGTCGTCGGAGCCGGCCCCGTCGGGCTGACCGCCGCCACCGAACTGCTCCGCCGCGAGGTGCCGGTGCGCTGCGTGGACCGCGCCCCGGGGCCCTCCCCGCTGAGCAAGGCCCTCGCGGTGTGGCCGCGCACCCTGGAGCTGCTGCGCCGGCTCGGCGGCGCCGCCCGGATCGAGCAGTACGGCCTGCCCATCGAGTCCCTGCGCTACCACTCGCTGGGCCGCGAGGTGGCCCGGGTCCGCTTCACCGAGCGCACCCGCCCGGTGACCCTGCCCCAGAACGACGTGGAGACCCTCCTCGCCGAGTCGCTGGCCGGCGTCGGCGGCAAGGTGGAGTGGGGCACCGAGCTGGTCGCGCTGGACCAGCGGCCCGACCGGGTCTACGCCACCCTGCGCGGCCCCGACGGCACCGAGCTGCGCGAGGAGTTCTCGTACGTCATCGGCAGCGACGGCGCGAGCAGCACCGTGCGCAAGCTGCTCGGCATCCCCTTCGAGGGCAGCACCTACGAGAACCTGTTCGCGCTCGCCGACGTGCGCATCGAGGGCCCGCTGGTGCCCGACGCCAACTACTACTTCTGCGGCCCGAAGGGCATCGTCGTCCTGGTCGGGATGCCCGGCGGCCGGTTCCGGGTGTTCACCGCCGCCCCGCCCGGCACCGACCGCGAGGACGTCGACCTGGCCCTGATCCAGCGCCTGGTGGACGAGCGCTGCCCCGGCGGGCTGCGGCTCCTCGACCCCACCTGGACGGCCGGCTTCGCCGTGCACGCCCGGCACGCGGGCCGCACCCGCGAGGGCCGGATCTTCCTCGCCGGGGACGCCGCGCACATCCACAGCCCGGCCGGCGGGCAGGGCCTGAACACCGGTGTGCAGGACGCCCACAACCTCGCCTGGAAGATCGCCCTCGCGCACTCCGGCCGGGCCGGCGATCCGCTGCTCGACAGCTACGCCGGCGAACGCGAGCAGGTCGCGAAAACCGTGATCCGCCAGGCCGACCTCCAGACCCGTGCCTGGACCCCGAAGAAGCGCAGCCAGATCGTGCTGCGGGACGCGGCCCTGCGCACCGCGTCCGCGCTGCGGCTGTTCGGCCTCGGCTATGTGCCGGGTCTCGCCGGTCTCACCACCGTCTACCGCGAGGGCGCCGCGGTCGGACCCGCGGGCCGCTCCGGCGGGTTCACCACCGGCGCCCTGGTCCCCGACCGCCCGGTGTGGGACGAGCGCACCCAGCAGCGCACCCCGCTCCGGCTCGCCCTGGACGACCTGCGGCTGACCCTGCTCGTCACCGCCCCCTCCGACACCGCCGTCCCCGACGCGGCGCTCACGCTCGCCGGTGAACTGGGGTCCCGGTACGGCGACCTGATCGACGTCCGCTACCTGGACACCACCCGGCAGGAGCTGACCGACACCCCGCCGGCCACCCCGTACCTGCGCCGCGACGACCGCCGGGTCACCCTCGCCCTCACCCGCCCCGACGGCTATGTCGCGGTGTGCGGTACTGCCGAGGCCCCGCACCTGATCCGCGACTGGCTCCGCACGGCCCTGGTCTGACGCCGCTCCCGCCTACCCGAAGAAGACCTGGAAGGAACCCCCTATGTCCCTCACCTCGCAGCGGGTCGCCGTCGTCACCGGGGCGGCCCGCGGTATCGGCGCGGCCACCGCCGAGCGGCTGGCCGCCGACGGGCACGCCGTCGCCGTACTCGACCTGGACGCCGGCTCCGGCGCCGAGACCGTACGGCGCATCGAGAAGAGCGGCGGCCGGGCGCTCGCCGTCGGCGCCGACGTCTCCGACGAGGCGCAGGTCGAGGCGGCCGTCGCCCGGGTCACCGAGGAACTCGGCGCGCCCACCGTCCTGGTCAACAACGCGGGTGTGCTCCGCGACAACCTGCTGTTCAAGATGACCGTCGCCGACTGGGACACGGTCGCCGGGGTCCATCTGCGCGGCGCCTTCCTGATGACCCGCGCGGTGCAGAAGCACATGGTGGACGCCGGGTACGGCCGGATCGTCAACCTGTCCTCCTCCTCGGCGCTCGGCAACCGCGGCCAGGCCAACTACGCGGCCGCCAAGGCCGGTCTCCAGGGCTTCACCAAGACCCTCGCCCTGGAACTGGGCAAGTTCGGCATCACCGCCAACGCGGTCGCCCCCGGCTTCATCGCCACCGAGATGACCCGGGCCACCGCCGAGCGGATGGGCATCAGCTTCGAGGAGTTCCAGGAGCGCGGCGCCGCGGGCATCCCGGTGCGCCGGGTCGGCACCCCCGACGACGTCGCCGAGGCCGTCTCGTTCTTCACCGGCGAGCGGTCCGGCTTCGTCTCCGGCCAGGTGCTGTACGTCGCGGGCGGCCCGCTCTGCTGACCGGGCCGCACACACCGCAAGGGGGCCGGCGCCCGAGCACCGGCCCCCTCAGGGCTGTCGCGGCACACCGGGCACACGGCCCCCTCAGGGCAGCGGCCGACAGCGCATACCCCGCTGCCGGTCCCCGCAGAGCGGTTGCGGCCGGCAGCGCACCTCCCGCTGCCGGCCGCTCAGGTCCTGCCGTCGTCCGCTCAGATACCGCCGCCGGCCGCGATCAGGCCGCCGTCCACGGTGAGCGTCTGCCCGGTCACCCAGGACGCGTCGTCCGAGGCCAGGTAGGCCACCGCGGCGGCGATGTCCTCCGGGGTGCCGAGCCGGCCCAGGGCGTAGCCCGCGGCGACCTCCTGCTCCCGCTCCTCGTACAGCTTGGCCGCGAACCGGGTCTTCACCACGGCCGGGGCGACGGAGTTGACCCGGATCCGCGGGCCGAGTTCCTGGCCCAGCTGTTCGGTGAGGTGGATCAGCGCGGCCTTGCTCGCGCCGTACGCGCCGATGCCCTCGGCCGGCCGCAGCCCGGCGACGGCGGTCATGTTGACGACCGCGCCGCCGTGCTCGCCCATCCAGGCGTCCCGGGCCCGGCGCAGCCAGCCGAGCGCGGCCAGCACGTTCACCTCGAACACCTTGCGCAGCGCGGCGTCCTCCAGGTCCAGCACCGGCCCGAACACCGGGTTGATCCCGGTGTTGTTGACCAGTACGTCCAGCCGGCCGAAGGTCTGCACGGTGCGGGCGACGGCCTCGCTCTGGTGGGCGGGGTCGTCGGCCTTGCCGGCCACGGCGATGGCGTGCTCCGGGCCGCCGAGCAGGGTGACCGCCTCGGCGAGCGGTTCGGGCGAGCGGGCGGTCAGACAGACCCGGGCGCCTTCCGCGACCAGCCGCTCGGCGACGGCGAGCCCGATGCCGCGGCTGGCTCCGGTGACGAGGGCGACCCGGCCCTGGAAACGAGGACGGGAGACAGGGGTGGTCACGGTGGGTTACCTCCGTAGGCGGGGAAATCCGAAACGGGACTAAAGCGTCAGCAATTCACGCCGGTTGGCCACGCCGAGCTTGCGCAGCACATTGCTCACATGGTTTTTCACGGTCTGTCTGGCCACATGCAGCTCGGCCGCTATCTCGTCATTGGAATAACGGGCCAGCAGCAGCCCCAGGACCTGTTGCTCGCGCGATGTCATGCCCGGCGCCCGGGCCCCGTCCGGCGGCTGCGGCGGCTCCTGGCCGCGCTCGCGCAGGTACCAGACGGGCCGGCCCACGGCGAGCGTCTCCACCGCGTGCACCAGCCGCTCGGGGGACGCCGAGCGGTGCACGAAGCCGTCCGCCCCGCCGGTCAGGCAGGCGGCGACCACGGCCGGGTCGTCGGCGCCGGTGAAGACCAGCACGCTCGGTGGCCGGGACAGCCGTTTCACCTGGTGACACAGGTGTACGCCGTCACCACGGGCGACCAGGTCGACATCGGTCACCAGTAGATCGGCGCGCAGCCGGCGCACCAGCTCCACGGCGGCCGGCCCGCTGTCGGCCTCCCGGGCGTCGTCGAGGGCGCCCGAGTGCCTGAGCAGCGAGGCCACCGCCGTCCGCGAGACCGGGAACGGGTCGGCCACCACCGCCACGCGGTACCGGGACAGCGCACTCGTCGCATCGTCCTGTGCCATCGCCCCTCCTTCCAGCGGATGCGGGGGATGCGAACGTAAACCGGTCGCCCCGTAACCGGCCCGGAAAATGGCGCGAAGGTACCCGGAGAATGTCTCTTTCGACACCCGATCCTGTATTCCCGCACCTCTTTCCGCCTACCGTGAACGGCAGTTGAGAGGAGGCGCAGATGGCGTTGCAGGAACGGCTCGGCGAACTCGCCGAAAGGAAACGGAAGGCGGCCGAAGGGCCCGGCGCGGAAGCCACCGAACGGCAGCACGCCCGCGGCAAACTCACCGTCCGTGAGCGGCTGGAACTGCTGCTGGACAAGGGTTCCTTCACCGAGGTGGAGGGGCTGCGCCGGCACCGGGCCACCGGCTTCGGACTGGAGAGCAGACGGCCGGACGGCGACGGCGTGGTCACCGGCTGGGGCACCGTCGACGGCCGTCAGGTCTTCGTCTACGGCCATGACTTCCGCGTCTTCGGCGGCGCGCTCGGCGAGGCCCACGCCCAGAAGATCCACAAGGTGATGGACCTGGCGGAGGCCGCCGGCGCGCCCCTGATCGCCCTCAGCGACGGCGCCGGCGCCCGCATCCAGGAGGGCGTGACCGCGCTCGCCGGGTACGGCGGCATCTTCACCCGCAACGTCCGCTCCTCCGGGGTCATCCCGCAGATCAGCGTGATCCTCGGACCCTGCGCGGGCGGCGCCGCCTACTCGCCGGCCCTCACCGACTTCGTGTTCATGGTGCGCGGCACCGCGCAGATGTACATCACCGGTCCGGACGTCGTCCAGGCGGTCACCGGGGAGCGGGTCGGCCATGACGAGCTGGGCGGCGCCGACGTCCACTCCGTCCGCTCGGGGGTCTCCGCGTTCGTCCACGACGACGAGGAGTCCTGCCTGGCCGACGTACGGCACCTGCTGTCGCTGCTGCCCGCCAACAACCGGGAGCTGCCGCCCGAGGAACCCACCGCCGACCCGGTGGACCGCTCCTGCGACGCCCTGCTCGACCTGGTGCCCGCGCACCCCGGCAAGGCGTACGACATGCGCCGGGTCGTCGAGGAGATCACCGACGACGGCGACTTCTTCGAACTGCACGAGCGCTGGGCGCCCAACCTGATCACCGCGCTGGCCCGGCTCGGCGGCCAGGTCGTCGGGATCGTCGCCAACCAGCCGCAGGTCCAGGCCGGTGTCCTGGACATCGCCGCGTCCGAGAAGGGCGCGCGGTTCGTGCAGTTCTGCGACTCCTTCAACATCCCGCTGGTCACCCTGGTCGACGTGCCCGGCTTCCTGCCCGGCACCGGACAGGAGCAGGACGGCATCATCCGGCGCGGCGCCAAGCTGCTGTACGCCTACTGCGACGCGACCGTGCCCCGGATATCCCTGGTGCTGCGCAAGGCCTACGGCGGTGCGTACATCGTCATGGACTCCCGCTCCATCGGCTGCGACCTGGCCTTCGCCTGGCCCACCAACGAGATCGCGGTGATGGGCGCCGAGGGCGCGGCCAACGTCGTCTTCCGCCGGGAGATCGCCGCCGCCGACGACCCCGAACAGGCCCGCGCCCGGCGCGTCGCCGAGTACCGGGAGCAGCTCATGCACCCGTACTACGCCGCCGAACGCGGCCTCGTCGACGATGTCATCGACCCCCGCGAGACCCGGTCCGTGCTGATCCGCTCGCTGCGGATGCTGCGCGGCAAGCACGCCCCCCTGCCCGAACGCAAACACGGGAACCAGCCGGTATGAGCGGCGCCGACACCGTACGTGTGCTGCGCGGCCGGGCCGACGAGCGCGAGCTGGCCGCCGTCCTGGCGGTGCTGCACGCGCTCGCCGCCCGCGCCGAAGCCGTCCGCGCCGAAGCCGCCACCCACCCGTCCGCCTCCGGCCCCTCCGCCTCCGGCCCGGGGGCCGCCGCACGGCCCCGCGCCGGCTGGCGGCGGCCCCATCAGCGCCCCCGCACCGGCACCTGGCGCACCCCGCCGGCCGGGCCGATGTCACTTAGGTGACACCGGGGCCGTACCTCGGTGGCACTTTCCTTGAGCGGCCCGGGACCGCTTCCTAGCGTGCTGCGTACGGGCGGGAACGCCCCCGCAACGCGGCCGAGTTGAGCTTCCTCACCCGTCAGAGCCCGAATCCCCGCCCCACCACGATTGGAACGTGATGGCTACCACCTCCGTAGACGCGCCCGTCGCCGTCCCGGAGTCGACGCGTATGACCTCGCGGCAGCGCCTGGTCCTGAGCCTGCTGCTCGGCTCGCAGTTCATGCTGTCCGTCGACTTCTCCATCCTGAACGTCGCCCTGCCCGACATAGGCAAGGGGCTCGGCTTCTCGCTGGCGAACCTCCAGTGGATCTCCACCGCGATGATGCTGCCCTCGGCCGGCTTCACCCTGCTCTTCGGCCGCCTCGCCGACCTGGCCGGCCGGCGCCGGATGCTGCTCCTCGGCATGGCCCTGCTGGCCGCCGGCTCCTTCGTCGGCGGTATCGCCAACGGCCCCGCCGTGCTGCTCGTGGCGCGCGTCGCCCAGGGTCTCGCCTGCGCGCTGGCCACCCCGGCGGCGCTGTCCCTGCTGACCACCACCCTCCCCGAGGGCCCGCTGCGGGACAAGGCGCTCGGTCTCAACGGCATGCTGCTGTCGGCCGGGTTCTGCGTCGGAGCCATCTTCGGCGGTGTCCTCACCGACCTGCTGAGCTGGCGCTGGGCCTTCTTCATCAACGTGCCCGTCGCCGCCGCGATCCTGCTCGCCGCGCCGGCCGTGATCCCCGAGAGCCGGGGTGAGCGCACCAAGCTGGACGTCCCCGGCGCGGTCACCGTCACCGGCGGTCTGCTCGCCCTGGTGTACGGCGTCACCGAGGCCGGCCAGCACGGCTGGACCGACCCGGTCGCCCTGGCCACCATCGCCGCCGCCGTCGTCCTGCTCGGCGCCTTCTGGCTGATCGAGCTGCGCGCCAAGGCCCCGCTCGCCCCGGTGCGGGTGCTGACCCGGCAGACCGTGAAGTGGGGCAACTTCGCCGGTCTGATCACCTTCACCATGGAGAGCTCGGTCATCTTCCTGCTGACCCTGTACCTCCAGGAGGTCTTCGGCTACACCCCGCTCCAGACCGGTCTCGCCTTCTGCGGCATCGGTGTCGCCGCGTTCCTCGGCGGCCTGTACGCCCCGAAGCTGATCGGCCGCTACAGCAACCGCCTGGTCCTCGGCTCCGGCATGCTGCTCCAGGCCGTGGCCACCAGCGCGCTGTTCCTCGCCGGCCACGGCGGCGGCGGGGCCCTCGCGGTGATGCTGGCCGCGTCCTCGGCCGGTGCCTTCGGCCATATCTCGGCGGTCGTCGGCTACATGGTCACGGCCACCTCCGGCCTGCCCGACGGCGAGCAGGGCCTGGCCACCGGTCTCGCCTCGATGACCCAGCAGGTCGGCATCACCATGGGCATCCCGGTGCTCAGCTCCATCGCCACCGCCCGGATGAACGCCACCGGCTCCACCCTGGCCGGCATCCACACCGCGCTGCTGGTGGACGCCTCGATCGTCCTCATCGGCTCGATCCTGGTCAGCACCGGCCTGCGCCGCCGCTGACCCGGACCCGCACGGAAGGGCCCCGGCGTCAACGACGCCGCCGGGGCCCTTCCGGCGTCCGCTACCGCCCCCGGAACTCCGCGTTCCGGCGCTCCGCGAACGCCCGAAGCCCTTCCCGTGCGTCCGCCGTCGACAGGTTGATCTCCTGCGCCCAGGCCTCCGCCGCGAACGCGGACGCGCGGTCGGTGTCCAGGGAGGTGTTCACCAGGTGCTTGGTCAGGGCCAGGGCGCGGGTCGGGCCGGTGGCCAGCCGGGTCGCCCACGCACGGGCGGTCTTCGCCAGCTCGGCGTCGGCGACCACGCGGTTGACCAGCCCGAGACGCTCCGCCTCCGCCGCCGGGACCGTGTCCCCGAAGAACATCAGCTCCTTCGCCCGCTGCACCCCGACCAGCCGCGGCAGCAGATACGCGCCGCCGCCGTCCGGTACGAGTCCGCGCCGCACGAACACCTCGACGAACCGGGCCGACTCGGCGGCCAGCACCAGGTCGCAGGCGAACGCCAGCTGCGCACCGAGCCCGGCGGCCGTGCCGTTCACGGCGGCCAGCACCGGCTTCTCGCAGTCCAGTACGGCCCCGATCAGCCGTTGGGCGCCGGTACGGAGGGTGCGCGCGACGTCTCCGGGGATCCGCTCCCCCGCGGCGGGCGCACCGCGCAGATCCGCGCCCGTACAGAACCCGCGCCCGGTGCCGGTGAGCACCACCGCCCGCACCTCCGGATCGGCCGAGGCCTCGGCCAGCAGCTCGGTGATCCGGTCCCGCATGGCCGGAGTGAGGGCGCCGAGGGCCTCGGGGCGGTCGATGGTCACGTACGCGACCTGCTCCCGCACCTCGTGCCGTACCCCGCTCACCTGCACACCACCAGCGCGTCCACCGCCACGGCCCCCTGGCCCCGGGGCAGCACCAGCAGCGGGTTGATGTCCAACTCGGCTATGGAGTCGGACAGTTCGAGCGCCATGCGCTGGACCCGCAGGATCACCTCCACCAGCGCCTCCCGGTCGGCCGGGGGCCGGCCGCGGACGCCGTCCAGCAGGGCCCGGCCGCGCAGCTCGGCCAGCATGGCGTGGGCCTGGTCCTCGCCGAACGGCGGCACCCGTACGGCCGTGTCGTGCAGGACCTCCACCAGCACCCCGCCCAGCCCCACCGTCACCGTCGGCCCGAACAGCGCGTCCTGGCCGATCCCGACGACCGTCTCCACGCCCCGCTCGACCATCTGGCACACCAGGATCCCGTCCAGCCCGATCCCCTCGTAGCGGGCGATGTCGGTCAGCTCCCGGTAGCCGTCGCGGACCTGGCTCGCCGAGGTCAGCCCGATCTTCACCAGGCCCAGCTCGGTCTTGTGGGCGAGCTGCGCGCCGGATGCCTTCATCACCACCGGGTAGCCGATCTGCGCGGCCGCCCGTACGGCCGCCGCGGCGCTGGTCACCAGCTGCTCGCGCGGCACCCGGATGCCGTACGCGCGCAGCAGCTGCTTGGCCGCGTGCTCGCTGAGCTGCCGGCCGGGCTGGAGCAGCGGCTGGGCCTTGCGGAAGGAGGGGGAGAGGGTGCGCGGGGCCGCGTCGAAGGGGGAGCGGTAGCCGGCCACGAAGCGGTGGTGGCCGAGCCAGGCCCGCACCGCGGTGAGGCAGTTGCCGACGGTCCGGAAGGTGGCCACCCGGGCGGAGCCCAGCAGCACCTCCCGGTACGCGGGCTCAGTGCCGACCGGTGAACCCCACACCACGCACACCAGCTTGTCGGTCTCCTCGGCCGCGTCCACCAGATCCCGCACCAGCCGGTCGCTGAGCGGCGGGAAGGGGCCGGTGACCGGGCAGATCAGCACGCCCACCTCGGGGTCGGCGAGCAGCGCGTCGATGATCCTGCGGCCCCGGTGGTCGCCGACCGGGTGGCCACCGCTGTCCACCGGGTTGGCCACGCTCAGGTACTCCGGTATCCACTGGTGCAGCTCGGCCTGCCGGGCCGCGGACAGCCGGGGCAGCCGCAGTCCCGCCGCCGCGGCCAGGTCGGCGACATGGGCGCCGGTACCGCCGGAGATGGAGTACACCGCGACCCCGTCCGCGAGCGGCGCCCGGGCCCGGGCCAGCAGGGCGGCGGTGTCCTGGAGTTCGTCCAGCCCGTCGACCCGTACCACCCCGAACTGCCGCATGGCCGCGTCCACCACGTCGTCGGCGCCGGTGAGCTTGCCGGTGTGCGAGGCGGCCGTACGCGCGCCGGTCTCGGTGCGGCCCACCTTGACCGCGACCACCGGCACCCCGCGGCGGGCGGCCCGGTCGGCGGCGAGCAGGAAGGCGCGGCCGTCCTTCAGCCCCTCCAGATAGGCGGCGATGGCCCCGACCTCGGGCTGCTCGGCGAACCAGGAGAGGAAGTCGGCGGTCTCCAGGTCGGCCTCGTTGCCGGTCGGCGCCCAGTGCGAGAGCCGGATGCCCAGCTCCTGGAGGGCGAAGACCGGGCGGCCCTGGTGCCCGGACTGGGTGATCAGCGCGATCGCCGGGCCGTCGAGGTCGTCGCGGAACCGTTCGAAGGCGTTGAGGTTGGTGTTCGGCCCGACCAGCCGCACCCCGGACCGCCGTACGGCCTCGGCGAGCCGCTCCTGCGCCGCCGCCCCGGCCGCGCCGGTCTCCGCGAACCCGGAGGCGAAGGCGACCGCGAACCTCACCTTGGCCTCGGCCAGTTCGCCGATCACCGGCAGCGGGTCGGCGACCAGCAGCACGGCCAGGTCGACCGGTTCCGGCAGGGCGGCGACGGAGCGGACGCAGGGCAGGCCGAAGACCGACGGCCGGGCCGGATGCACCGGGTGCACCCGCGCGCCCACCCGCTCGGCCCACGCCAGCAGCTGCCGGGTGATCCCGGTGTGGGGCCGTCCCTCGGCGTCCGAGGCGCCGATCACGGCGACGGACTCGGGGCGGAAGAAGCGGGTCAGGTCGGGCACGTCCGCGTGCAGCGGGCGCCCGCTGACGTCCAGGTCGTCGACCCGGCCGGAGACGACGGGGCCGGGCCGCTGCTCGCCGCAGGCGAGGGCGCGGGCCCGGCGGGAGTCGGTGGTGAGGGTGCCGTGGGTCGATCCAAGCATCGTTCCGCCCGCTCCTCGTGAGACGGCACCGCGGGGGACGGCGCCGTGAGACGGCATTCAACTGACGCTCTGTCAGATTACTGAACTGACGAAGCGTCAGGAACATGCCGGAACGGCAAACTTACGGGCGGGACCCGGGTGTCATCGGCGCGCTCCGACCCCCTTGGCGACCGCCTTCGCGATCTTCACGGCGTCCAGCGCCAGCTCGCGGAGCATCCCGCTGATCGGGTTGGTGTACCCGGTGAAGTACAGGCCGGGCGCCTCGGCGGGACTGCGGCCGCCGTGCACCACCGGCCTGCCGCGCCCGTCCAGCACCCCCAGATGCCCGACCAGCCCCTCCAGCGCCCGGGTGTACCCGGTGGCCGCGATCACCGCGTCCGGCGCGATCCGGCTCCCGTCGGCGAGCACCACCTCGCCGCCCTCGAACCCCTCGACGGCCGCCACGATCTCCACCTTCCCCCGGCGCACGGCGTCGATCAGACCGACGTCCTGCACCGGGATGGCGCCCTCGCGCGCCCTGCTGTACAGCCCGGTGTCCGGCCGTGGCAGCCCGTGTGCGGACAGGTCGGGGACGGCGACGCGGGCCTGGAGCCGGCACAGTCCGTCGACGAGCCGCACCGGCAGCCGTCTGATCAGCACCCCCGAGTACTGCGCGGGCCAGCCGAGGGTGGAGCGGCGCACGATGTGCGGCACCGTCCGCACCGCCAGCCGCACCCGCCCGGCCCCGCCCTCCACCAGGTCCACGGCGATCTCGGCGCCGGTGTTGCCGACCCCGACGACCAGCACGTCCCGCCCGGCGTACGGCTCGGCGTTGCGGTAGCCGCCCGCGTGCAGCAGCTCGCCCTCGTACGACTCCCGGCCCGGCCAGTCGGGCAGCCGCGGGGTGTGGTTGTAGCCGGTGGCGACGACCACCGCGCTGCCGGTCAGCTCCCGCCCGCCGGAGGCGTGCAGCAGCCAGCCGGTGCCGTCCTCGGTGCGCTCGACCCGGAACACCTTGACCCCGGTGACGATCTCCAGCTCATGGTGCTCGGCGTACTTCTCCAGGTAGCGCACCACGTCGTCGCGGGCCACCCAACGGCCGAACCGGCGCGGTATCGCGAGCCCCGGCAGAGCGGACAGCCGCCGGGTGGTGTGCAGTCGCAGCCGGTCGTAGTGGCCCCGCCAGGACGCGCCGACCCGGTCGCTCTTCTCCAGCACCACCGCCCGCACCCCCTGGCTGCGCAGCGCGTGGGCGGCGGCGAGACCGCCGGGACCTGCGCCGATGACATAGACCGGGCGGTCGGCGGAGGTCTGGTGCAGGGGCGTGGGGGCGGGACGGGAGACGGCCATGAGCGCGAGCGTAATCACACCCTCGCTTGATGGGTCTCGGTCAAGACCGGAATTGGTTGCGGATTGATCACGGATGTGGAAGGAGTGGGCGGGCCGGGTGACGTACGCCACCCGCATGTGTCCGTACGGCGCCCGTTCGGCCTGTACGGAGGTCGGTTCCTGACGTACCGTCAGATTCCATGGACTCGATATGGCTCGACGGCGCACAGTGGCTGGCGGTCCTGCGTATCGGCCTCGGCCTGTGGTGGCTGGAGAGCTGGCGCCACAAGGACAAGAAGGCCTGGTTCCAGCGCGGCAGTGGGATCGCGTGGGCGGCGGAGATGGCGGCGAAACACCGCTGGGCACCGGTCCGGACCGGCTTCGACAAGGTCGTCCGCCCCCGCCCCAGGCTGATGGCCTACGTCGTCGCCTACGCCGAACTCGCCCTCGGCCTGGGGCTCATCCTCGGCTTCCTCACCCCGGTCGCCCTGCTCGGCGGCCTGCTCCTCAACGCCCTCTACTTCACCCTCATGATCCACGACTGGGCGGAACAGGGGCAGAACTCGATGATGGCGCTGATCTCGCTCGTCGCGTTCTTCGCCGTGTCGTGGCAGGTGTGGTCGCTGGACGCGTGGCTGGGATGGTTCCGATGACGCCGGAAGGGCCGGTGACTCGGGAAGGCCCGCTGACTCCGGACAGCCCGCTGACTCCGGGGGGTCCACGCTATGACTTGCCGGAGCCGGACGCCTTCACCCGCCCCTACTGGGACGCGGCGGCGGCCGGCCGCCTCCTGCTCCGCCGCTGCACCGCCTGCGCCCGCGCCCACCACTATCCCCGCGAGTTCTGCCCGCACTGCTGGAGCGAGGACGTCCGCTGGGAGGAGGCGACCGGCCGGGCCACCCTCTACACCTGGTCCACGGTCCACCGCAACGACCTGCCCCCCTTCGACACCCGCACCCCCTACATCGCGGCCGTGGTCGACCTCGCGGAGGGCCCGCGCATGATGACCGAGGTGGTGGGCTGCGGGGAGGGGGAGCTGAGGGCGGGGATGGAACTGGAGGTGCGCTTCCGGGAGGGAGTGCCGGTGTTCGCACCCCGGCGACCTGCGCAGTAGCGGGCGTTGTCAGTGCTGCTGGATAGCGTGCGTCGCGGACCTGCTGGTGCGACGCGACGGGGGATGTACGGATGCACGGGATGGAGTTCCGGATCGAGCGAGGCATGTTCGCCGAGGCCGTGGCCTGGGCGGCCAGATCGCTGCCCGCACGGTCGCCCGTGCCGGTGCTGGGCGGCCTGACGCTGGACGCGGCGGAGGGACGGCTGCGCATCTCGGGCTTCGACTACGAGGCGTCCGCGACCGTCGAGATCCCGGCGGAGACGCCGACAGCCGGCCAGGTCCTCGTCCCCGGCCGCCGACTGCTCGACATCTGCCGGGTGTTGCCGGACGCGATGGTGGAGTGCGCGCTGGAAGGAGCCCGCTTCACGGTGGAAGGGGGCGGTACGCGCTTCGGGCTGTCGACCCTGCCCCGGCACGAGTATCCGGCCCTCCCCGAGCTTCCCGCCTTTCGCGGAACGCTGGACGCGGCGGAGTTCGCGGCGGCGGTCGCCCAGGTCGCGGTGGCCGCCGGCCGTGACGACTCCCTGCCGGTGCTCACGGGCATCCAACTCCGCCTGCACGGCGACTCGATGACCTTGTCCGCCACGGACCGCTACCGGTATGCCGTGCGGGTGCTGCCGTGGCAGCCGGAGGAACCGACATCCGAGCCTGTGGAGGCAGTGGAGGCGGTGGTCCCCGGCCGAAGGCTGACCGAGATCTCCCGTGCGCTGGCGAAGTCGGGGCGGATCCGCATCGGGCTGAGCGGCACGGGCGGCTCGGGCGGCTCGGGCGGCTCGGGCGGCTCGGGCGGTGGCCTGATCGCCTTCGAGGGAAGCGGGGTGCGGACGACACTGCGGCTGCTGGACGGACGACTGCCGCGCCACGACAAGCTGTTCGCACTGGACGCCCCGGCCGTCGTGGTCATGGACCGGGAGCCGCTCGCCGACGCCGTCCGCCGTGTCGCGGTCGTCGCCGAGCCGAACAGCCCGGCCCGGCTCGACTTCTCCGCCCGGGGAACCGTCCTCCTGCACGCGGGCTACCAGGACGACGTCGCTTCGCAGCAGCTCGCGGCCACGCTGACCGACGCCGACGACCTGGCGGTCGCCTTCAACCCCGCCTACCTGCTGGACGCCCTTAACTCCTTCAACGCCTCCCGGGTACGGCTCGAACTGTTGGGCCCGGGCCGGCGAGCACTGCTCACCGGCGCCCCGGGCCCGGAGGGCGGGGCAATCGAAGACCACCGCCATCTCCTCATTGCGGTACGGCAGTTGAGCTAGCTCAGGATGGCGCAGAGCAACCCGGCGATGCAGAGGAGGGTGAGGGCGAGGACACCCGTCTCGTGCCTGGTGCGGGACGCGGTGGGCGTCCTCGGCATCGGCGGCGTACTCGGCGTACTCGGCGCACTGGCGTACCCCGGATGGAACGGCGGGAGCGCGTACGCGGGCCACGGGCCGGTCCGGTCGCGCGGCGGGGCGTGCTCGGCCTGCCGCCTGCACTCCTCGTACGGCAGGCCCTGGGAGGTGCCCTGGGAGATGTCCTTCACGCGCGGTGTTCCTTCCTCTGGTGCTGACGCAGCAGGACGTTCGCGTCGGTCTCGGCGCTCCGGTCGTACGACACCCGGGCCGCCTCCCGCTGCTCCGCCAGCTCCGTGCAGGGGGCGCAGCCGGGAACCGGGCGGGGCGGCCGGCTGAGGTCGTCGAGGCACGGCGGCGCCCCGGTGGACGGCTGGCTGCCGGTGCGGTGATTGACGGCCCGGACCTTCGCGCCGAGCCGCTCCCCGTCCGTGGGCGCCCGCAGCGCCGCCGGGTCGGCCTGCCACTCCAGCCCGCCGCCGACCGGGCGGAGCATCGCGTAGGGCCCGGCCCGGTCCCGGTACTCACCGACCTTGCCGGTGCCGGGGTCGTAGAAGAGGGTGCCGGGCTCGGGGGGCTCCGACGTCGTTGTCATCGTGGCCAGCTCCTTTCCGTGAACGCCAGTGCGTAGCGCATGCGCGGCGCTACGCTGCGTGTTCGGGTGCTTAGAGAATGGCGCACGGAAGAGGCGTTTGCGCTGTTGAGAGGCCCACGTTCAACGCTTTGCCGAGCACGTTCACCAAATTCAACATGGAGGTGGGATGCCTCAACGCCTGATGGTCACCGGCCGGAGCCAGGAGCCGAGGGCCCGCTTCGCCGAAGAGTTACGGCGACTGCGCACCGAACGCGGCCTGAGCCTGCGGGAACTGGCGAAACAGGTGGGCTGGGACGCGTCCCAGTTCTCCAAGATGGAGAGCGGGCGAACGCTGGGCGGCCCGGAGGTCGTCCAGGCGCTGGACCAGTTCTACGGGACACCGGGCTTGCTGGTGACGCTGTGGGAGCTGGCGGTGGCGGATCCGACGCAGTTCAAGGAGCAGTATCGGCGGTACATGGTGCTGGAGTCGGAGGCGATCAGCCTGTGGCACTACGCCGTGAGCGCACCGCCGGGCCTTCTTCAGACAGCCGGGTACGCACGCGAGGCACTCGGAGTGGGCTGGATCAAGGGTCTTGAACTCGAGCAGCAGGTCGAAGCGCGCCTTGGTCGGCAACAGTTGCTGGAGGGTGACGATCCGCCACCGTTCCGCGTCATCCTCTCCGAGGCGGTGCTTCGCACGTCGCTGCGTGACGTGGGGGCGTGGCGACAGCAGTTGCAGTACCTGGTGGATGCCGCCGAGCGCCCGAACATCACCCTCCAAGTACTCCCGTTCAGTGCTGGTCTCCACGGCCTGATGAACACCGCCGTGAAGTTCCTGCGTCTGTTGGACGGTCGCACCGTCGCCTATACGGAGAACGATCTCCGTGGCGAACTTGTCGAAGAAAACGGCTCAGTTGAGATGTTGCAGCGTAGGTACGATGCGATGCGCGACCTCGCCCTTTCCCCGGCCGAGTCGCGGACGTTCATCCTGCGGATGTTGGAGGAAGTGCCGTGCGAGCCATAGACCTGAGCGGCGTGACCTGGCGCAAGAGCAGCTACAGCAACACGAGCGGCGGCGATTGCGTCGAAGTCTCCGACGACCTCCTCCACACCGCCGACTGGCGCAAGAGCAGCTACAGCAACACGGACGGCGGCGCCTGCCTCGAAGTCGCCGAAGGCATCCCCTCCCTCGTCCCCGTCCGCGACAGCAAGGACACCACCCGCACCCCCCTGCTCTTCACGGCCCCCGCATGGGCGGCCTTTGTGGACGGGGTCAAGGGCGATGCGTCGCTGACCTGAGGGAGATCGCCCGGTCCGGACATCGCCGCATCGACGTGAGCGCGCCCCAGCGCTGTGGGCCCAGGGAGGGTGCTCGGTACGCCTGGCAGGCGATCGGCGGCTTCACGCCGAGATCCCGCCCATGCGGCGATGGGCTGGTCGGCCGAGAATGCCGACACAACAGCCGGAAGCGGGGCGGCCTGATCCGTCGCTGCTCCACGCCGCCGAAAGAAGGCTACATGAGGGCGAGAATTGTCTGATGCGGCGCTTGCGGTAAGGGAAAGCCTGCGCTGATCGGCATGCTCACCTCAAAATCTGCTCAAGTTTGCCCCCGGCGTGCCTGCTGCTGCCTAGGCTCCGTGGTTAACCAAACCAAACCATCGTTTGGTTCCAAGAAATCAGGGGGGAAGAAGTGCGTCTGCTTGCAAGCTCCGTCATTTTCGCAAGCGCCACGGTCCTGGGAATTTCGACCCCGGCGCTGGCGGCGGAACCGACGCCCGATCCGACCGCTACCGTTGCAGTGCCTCAGGATGGTGACGACGCCACCGATGGCCTGCTCCACACCGCGCCGCCAGCCACTCCCCAGGAGTCCTTGTCCGACGCTCCGACCGACCCGGCGCTCGATGTTGATCCGGATCTGCCTGGCAGCGAGTGCAAGCCGGGTCAGAAATGTCCCGCAGCGGGGACTGTGATGAGAGCAAGTGGTTCAAGCCCACTTCCTTAGGGGGTAAATACCATGAAGGAATCGGGCCGAGCCAGTCGAACTACAACGGTAGCCGGGAATACGAAGACATGGACTTCACCGCCGAGGTCTCCGGGACTGTCGGCGTGGCCTATTCCGGTGAACTCACTACGAAGATCAGTACCATGGTGGCCGAGGTGAATCTGAAGTATGGCATCTCGATATCGATGTCCATAACGGCAAAGCTTGGCAACGTGGTGCATGTGAAGAACGTGCCTCCAGGCAGGACAGTGCACGCCCAGTACGGCGTGTGGCGCCGGAAGTTCAGTGGTCTTGCCTACTGGGAGCATCACACCTGCTACCTCACGAAGAACAACGTGACCGGCTATGGCCCGCTGCATGTTGGGTGGTACACGTGGGACGACTGAACTGTGTCAGCCAGGTGGGAACACTGGGGGTGGCCAGTGCGGTGGCCGCCCTGGCGTTGACGGGCTGCACCAGCACGGCCTCGGATGGGCACCGGGCAGCTACCAGTGAGCCGACGGCCACTACGACTTCACCCCGTACACCCGGCACCGCCCGCTCGGCCACCGCGGATCCCCGGACTCCGCCTCAGCTCCCCGAGGCGGAGAAGGTATTCATCCGAGCAGGAGGACGAAGTGGACCTCACACATTCCCTGTGATCCCTCAAGTCGGGCAGGGAGGTCTGGAAGTCGGGGTGATCTGTTCCGGCTCCGGCACCATCGACGTCAATGTCGGCTCGATCGTGAGCTACACCGTTGTATGTGCGAACGGTGACCCCGGGCAGCTGAACGAAGTGGGTCTCAGGCACGTTCACAAGAACGTTGCCGTATCGGTGACGACCAAGACGAGTGGCACCTGGGGGCTTTCGGTGGGGTGGACGAGAAGTAGCCCCACTCACGAGTAGCCCGATCGCGCATGAGTCCCCGTCGGTTCGCTGACGGGGACGCAGCTGTCTCTGGGGCGGCTTCCTGCCCCAGCCCGCCGCGACGGGGCGGAGCCTCGCACAGGGGTCGGCCCGGTCCCGTACTCGCCGACTCTGCTGGGGGCGTAGAAGAGGGAACTCCCCGAAAATCGGTCGCTCATAGCCGACCCCCGCCCAGATCATGGCCGTATGCGCCCCGACGACTGGCACCTCACCGAAGACCTCGACCAATTCCTTTCGCGCGCGGGCGATTTCCTCCGCTCCCGGCCCGCCCTGCACACCGTGCCGTTGTCGGTGGTGGACGCGTTGCAGCGGCGCGGGTTGCGGCACTTCGGGGGTGAGGCGCCCCGGTTCGGGGTGCTCGCGGGGGAGGACGGGAACGTGCGCGCGGTGCTGGTGCACACCCCGCCCTACCCGCCGAACCTGACCCCGCTCGGGCCCGGGGAGGCCGACGCGCTGGCCGCCCGGCTGGTGGAGCTGGGGCATCCGGTCTCCGGGGTCTCCGCCGAGCGGGACACGGCCGCGGCCTTCAGTGAGGCCTGGCAGCGGCGGACCGGGGTCACGGCCGTGATCCGGACCCGCCAGCGGCTGTACCGGCTCACCGAGCTGACCGTCCCGGAGCCCGCGCCCGAGGGGCGGCCGCGCGTGGCCGTACCGGCCGACCGGGACCTCGTCGCCCGCTGGTACGAGGAGTTCGCCGAGGAGACCGGCTCGCACACCGGCGCCGACGCCGCCGAGTGGGCCGACGCGCGTATCGCCCATGGCGGCATCACCCTCTGGGAAGCCGCCGACGGCACCCCCCTCTCGCTGGCCGGGGTGACCCCCGAGATCGCCGGCCAGGTCCGGGTCGCCCCCGTCTACACCCCGCCCGGGCTGCGCGGACGCGGCTACGCGGGCGCCGTCACGGCCGAGGTGAGCCGCGCCGCCCGTACCGCCGGCACCCCCGAGATCCTCCTCTTCACCGACCTCGCCAACCCCACCAGCAACGGCCTCTACCAGCGCATCGGCTACCGCCCGGTCGGGGACTTCACGGTGTGGGACTTCGAGGGCTGAGCGGATGAGTCCGAGGGGTCTTCCGCCACCAGCCGACCGCATACCCGTACATTCATCGCCGGTGGCAATGGCAGCGGCAGGTGCCCTCGGGACCCTGGGAGCCGGGAGCGCCCAGTCGTAGGACGGCGGTCTGCTCTCTCTTCTCGACGGCGCTTCGACCAGCCTGTTGGGCCACTCCTCGCTGCCGCTCCTCAACAACCCCGTCGTTCGTACATTGCGCGCCCTGGCTGAGGTGCACGACCGGATGAGCAGCGTCGACTGCCAGTGAGGGAGAGCTGACCGGTGGGAGTGCGAGCTGCGTCATCCCGTCCAGGCCTCGACGGAGCCTTGGACGGCTCTGCATGGAGGCGGCGCCAGTCGGCGGGTGAGGACATGTTGCCGTCGAGGGGTCGGCGGTGGCGATCGGGTCTCGCCGAGGACCAGGTGGTGGAGTCCCAGAGTCACACGACCCCGCCCATCAACGACGCCACGCACAGCCACAACAGCCCCTGCTCCACGCTACAGACACAGGCGGCCCCTCGCCTTCACGGGCACAGCAGGGAACGCCAACGACTGTGGCCGGGCAGGTCACGGCCTGTATCGCATGGAGCGTTGCTCCTCGACTGTCGGCCTGCTCAACTACAGCGGCGGCACCTTCCAGACGCCTTCCGCCCACTGCTGAACCGGCAACACCGGGGCCCCGTCTGTCAGGGCGGGGCCTTTGGCGGTTCCCTTGCCCGTGCTTGATCTGCCAAGGACTACGCCCGTGTTTACCGCAGTTTTCCAACACCATTACGGCTATCTGGCCGCATGCGCGCTGGTTGCCCTCGTGCTCGGCGGATCGGTGTGGCTTCTGGTCCATCGTGCCGGCAGGCCGCACGGTGTGTGGTTCGGCTGGCTCGCAGCCACGCTCACCGGTGTGCTCGGAGTTACCTTCATGGATGGTGGTCCGGCCAGCAATCGGTGCGTCATCAATCACCAACTCGCCGAACCCTTTCACACCACGCAGGGCCTGTGGAACCTCGCGATGACGGTTCCGCTCGGCCTGTTCGCCTTGCTGGCTTTCCGTCGGCCGCTGCCTGTGCTGGTCGGCCTTGTGCTCCTGCCTGTGACGATCGAGTTCACCCAGGCCACCGTGGATGGTCTTGGACGCGTCTGTGACAGCTCCGACGCCGAGATGAACGTTCTCGGTGGTCTTGCCGGACTGGCTGTGGCGACAGCGATTCTGGCCGGGCGTCGATCCGTTGAGTGGCAGGGAGGCGCGAAAGCATCATTCATCGTTGCTGTGGCGGCTCTCCTGCTGGGCACGGGCGTTGCCGAGCCGATGGTGGCATTCACCAACATCGATGGGACCGGCCTGTCGGCGGCGGACTCCCCGCAGCGTGAGGCCGTTGCGGAGGCTGTGCATCAGGCGTTCGGCGACCGGTATGCCCTGGGGCATGTTTATGAGCAGCCGTGCGTGGGCCTGCCGTGTACGAACATCATCTTCACTCTGCTGAGTCGAGACAAAGAGCACCCGCAGGCTTTCGCCAACGGCAGCCTCTCGTGGCCGGACAAGAAGCATCTCAACGTGCTGCTGGAAGACAGTGACCGCTCCGCCGTCATGGGTTACCCCGTGGCCGGGGCGAACAAGCCGGCCAACGAGCGAGATGCGTTCCAGATCGCACAGTCCTACGTCAACAAGCGCTATCCGTGGGCGAAAGGCGCGGCCGTGCACCGGACCTTCCCAGTGGGGGAGAAGGCGGAACTGGGGTGGATCACCAACTGGCGATGGCTGGACAACAAGGTCCTGATGCCGAGGATGCTGGACATACAGGTCGACAGGGTCGGGCAGATCTCGCAGGTCGATGTGACCCTCGGTCCTCCGCATGTGAAGCTTGCTAAGACCGAGATCAACGAGTCAGGGGCCGAAAAGGCCGTGAAGGAGGCAATGGCTGCTCAGGCCAAGGCCCACGGACGCGGGATCCCGGACGGACTTGACGTGAAGGCGTTCACGTTGAAGGCGGTGTACCGAGACGGGGCCTGGCGGCCTGAATGGCTCGTGGCGGTCTCGGCGGGCTCCAAGACCGACGAGGGCTCGGCTCCGTCGGAGGCCGGAGACGCATGGCATGTGGATGCGGTCGACGGCCGAGTCTATGACGGCAGTGATATGCCGGTGAAGGCCAACTGACGCCCCTCACGGCCACAGCAGCCCCCTGCTCCAGCCGAACCCCGTGCTCCGGTACTCCAGCCGGACATGGCGTCGCTCGGGGTCTCCCTGGAAGAACTCCACCGTGTCCGGGGAGAGGTGGTAGAGGGTCCAGGTGGGGGAGGGTTCGGAGGGGTTGGCGCGGGCCTGCCGCCAGGCCGCCTCGGAGGCGTCGCGGAGTTCCTCCAGGGAGGACAGCTCCGCGCTCTGGCGGCCGGTGAGGGCCGCCGCCAGTGCGCCGGTGGAGCGGGAGTGCAGATCGGCCTGGCTGTCCTCGGCCGGGGCCGCCGCCACCGGGCCGCGCAGCCGGACCTGGCGGCCCAGCACCGGCCAGTAGAAGACGAGGGCCGCGTACGGGCGGGAGGCCAGGGCCTGGCCCTTGCGGCTTGTGGCATGGCTGGCGAAGGACCAGCCGGCGGCGTCCGCGCCGTGCAGCATCACGATCCGCGCGTCCGGCCTGCCCTCCGCGTCCACCGTCGCCAGCGACATCGTGTGCGGCTCCGGCTGCCCGGCCGCCACCGCCTCCGCGAACCAGCTCGTGAACAGCGCCAGCGGGGTGGGCGGGGCGGTGTCCGGGTCGAAGGGCCGCAGCTCCGTCACCTTGGTGTCCCAGACCCGCAGGGACCGGAGCAGTGAGTGGAGATCGTCGTGTGCCATGCGCCGAGTATCGCCCGGGCCTCCGCGCCCGTGCCGTCTGCCCTCGCCCACCGCACCCGGCGATTTCCGTCACTCCCGGCCCCCACCCCCTTCACTCCCGCCCCAGCACCACCGTCCCCGACGAGCAGAACCACCCCCCGGTGCCCGACGCGACCCCCAGCCGGGGCACGCCGCTGCCGGCCCCGCGCACCTGGCGTTCGCCCGCCTCCCCGCGCAGCTGCCGTACCGCCTCCACCAGCAGGAACAGGCCTCTCATCCCCGGGTGCTGGGCCGACAGGCCGCCGCCGTCCGTGTTCACCGGCAGCCCTCCGCCGCGCACCAGCAGCCGCCCCTTCGCCACGAACGCCCCGCCCTCGCCCTTGGCGCAGAAGCCCAGGTCCTCCAGGGTCACCAGGGTCATGTAGGTGAAGGCGTCGTAGATCTGGGCGAAGTCCATCTCGGCGGGTCCGACCCCGGCCCGGGCGAAGGCGAGGCGGCCGCTCACCGCCGCCGGGGACACCGTGAAGTCGGGCCACTCGGACATCGCCGCGTGCGAGACGTGCTCACCGGTGCCGAGGATCCAGACGGGGGCGGTACGGCAGTCCCGTACGTACTCCTCGGCCGCCAGCAGCACCGCCGCGCCGCCGTCCGAGCGCAGACAGCAGTGCAGCTTGGTGAAGGGGTCGGCGATCATCGGGCCGGAGAGGACGTCGGAGACGGTGAGGGGGGTGCGGAACATCGCCTCCGGGTTCAGCGCCGCGTTGGCCCGCGCCTGCACCGCCACCTCGGCGAGCTGCTCGACCGTCGTGCCGTACTCGGTCATGTGCCGGCGGGCCGCCATCGCGTACTTGGCGATCAGTGTGTGGCCGTACGGCACCTCGAACTGGAGCGGACCCCGGGCGCCGAAGGACAGGGTGCCCGTCCGCCGGCCCGCCCTGATGTCCGCGCGGGCCGTGGAGCCGTAGGCCAGCAGGACCGCGTTCGCGTGGCCCGCCGCGATCGCGTCCGCCGCGTGCGCCGCCATCACCTCCCAGGTCGAGCCGCCGACCGACGTGGAGTCCACCCAGCTGGGCCGCAGCCCCAGGTACTCGGCGACCTCCACCGGGGCGAGGGTGCCGAGCCCGGCGGAGCCGAAGCCGTCGACCACCGAGCGGTCGAGACCGGCGTCCGCGAGGGCCCGGCGGGCGGCCTGGGCGTGCAGGCGGTACGGCGTCGCGTCGTCCACCCGGCCGCAGTCGGACAGGGCCACGCCGACCACGGCGACCTTCCGCTTCCCGCGCGTCATGAGGGCTCCTCCCCCTGGGCATCTCGCTCCGGCCCCCCTAATATGACGGCCCGTCAGGTACGGGGGAAGGGTGAGGGAAGAAGCCATGGACACGCGTCTCACCGCCGAGCAGGACGAGATCCGCCGCACCCTGCGCGAGCTGCTGCGCGCCCGCTGCGGCTCGGCCGAGCTGCGGGCCGCCGTCGACAGCCCGGCCGGGTACGACCCCGCGCTGTGGTCCGCGCTCGCCGGCCGGCTCGGGCTGCCCGGACTCGCCCTGCCCGAGCGGTACGGCGGTGTCGGCTGCTCGGTCACCGAACTCGCCCTCGCCTGCGAGGAGACCGGGCGGGCCCTCGCTCCCTCCCCGCTGCTCGCCACCTCCGTCCTCGCCGCCCCGCTGCTGCTCGCCCTCGGCACCGACGCCCAGCGCGCCGAGCTGCTGCCCCGGCTGGCGGCCGGCACCCTCACCGCCGCCCTCGCCGTCCCCGGGCCCGCCCTCACCACGGCCCTCGCCCTGTCCGGCCCCAACGCGGGGTACGCGGCCGGCGGGGGCCGGGCGGGCGGGGTGCAGGCCCGGCGCACCGACACCGGCTGGACCCTGTACGGCCAGGCCGACCAGGTGCTGGACGGGCACAGCGCCGGGCTGCTGCTGGTCGCCGCGCACACCGGGGGCTTCGCCCGCTCCCGCACCCGGCTGTTCCTGGTGCAAGGGGACGCGCCCGGGCTGGTCCGCGCCCGGCACACGGCGCTGGACGCGACCCGCCCGCAGGGCCGCGTACAACTGCGTGACGTACCCGCCGAGTTGCTCGGTGAGCCGGACACGGCCGTCCTGCCCGCGCTGGCCGCCCTCGGCGACACCGCCGCGACCGTGCTGGCGGCGGAGGCGGTGGGGGCGGCGGACCGGGTGCTGGAGCGGACGGTCGAGTACGTCGGACAGCGCGAGCAGTTCGGCCGGCCCGTCGGCTCCTTCCAGGCGGTGAAGCACCGGCTGGCCGATGTGTATGTCGCGGTGCAGGCGGCGCGCTCGGCCGCCTACTACGCCGCGTGGGCGGCCGGGCGCGGGGAGGCCGTCGGCGGGCTGGCGCTCGCCCAGGCGCTGGAGGCGCTGCGCAGCGCCGCCGCCGAGGCCGTCCAGGCACACGGCGGCATCGGTTTCACCTGGGAGCACGACGCCCACCTGTACTTCAAGCGAGCCGCCGGCGACGAGCTGCTGTTCGGGCCGACGCACCGACTGCGGGACCGGGCCGCCGAGATGGCGGGGCTCTTCGAGGGTGCGGGGGTGGCGGTGTGAGGGGCGGGTTCGGTGTGCGGGGCGTGCAGCGGGTGTCGGGCACGCGCGGCTTCGCCAAGGTCGCCCGGCACGTGATCCCGGCCCTGGGTCGAGCCGTCCACCGGCTCACCGGGGGCCGGGTGCCGCCCGGGGTGCCCCTCTGCTTCGACCGGGCCGCCGAGATGGCGGGGTTCTTCGAGGGTGCGGGGGTGGCGGTGTGAAGGGCGGGTTCGGTGTGCGGAGCGTGCAGCGGGTGTCGGGCGCGCGTGCCGGGGGCATGCACCGGTTGCGGGACCGGGCCGCCGAAGTGGCGGGGCTCTTCGAGGGTGCGGAGGTGGCGGTGTGAGCGGCGGGATCGGCGTGCGGATCGTCCAGCGGGTGTCGGCCACGCGCGGCTTCGCCAAGGTCGCCCCGCATGTGATCCCGGCCCTGGACCGGGCCGTCCACCGGCTCACCCGGGGCCGGGTGCTGCTCAGCGCCCAGCTGTTGCCCGGGGTGATCCTCACCTCCACCGGTGCCCGCAGCGGACAGCCCCGCAGGACGCCGCTGGCCTGTATGCCCGAGGGGCGCGGCTGGCTGCTCGTCGGCTCCAACTTCGGCCGTACCGACCACCCCGCCTGGACCCACAACCTGCTCGCCCACCCCGACGCGGTCGTCAACTGGCGGGGCCGCGACATCCCGGTCACCGCCACCCTGCTCACCGGGGAGGAACGGGCCGCCGCCTGGAAGACCCTGCTGTCCTTCTGGCCGCCGTACGCCACCTACCAGGCCAGGGTCCGGCGCGAGATCCGCGTCTTCCGGCTCACCCGGCGCGAACCCTAGCCGTCGGGCGGCTCCCCGCTAGCCGGCGACCGGCTCCTCGACCACGCGGAACCGCTGGGCGACCACCGGCGTGTTCCCGTCGATCTCCGGGGTGCGGCCGAGGAACGCGCGCACGCCCTCGCTGCGGAAGAACTCCTCGTGGGCGGCCCGCCATTCGGCCGCGTCGGCATAGCCGCGCCCCTCGGCGCGGGCGAAGTCGTCGTCGATCTCCCGCATCGCCACCACGCGCACCTCGACCAGTTCGACGACGACCGCCGGCCGGTTCGCCGAGTCGACCACGCAGAACCGCTGTCCGGCCCGCGGCAGTGGTTCTCCGGCGTGCTCGTAGAGCGCCGGGAGCCCGGTGAGCGCGGTCTTCTGCCCGCTGAGGATCGCCGCGACGCCGCTGTCGCGGAGCGGGCCGGGCAGGGCGAGTTCGAGGGTGGGCAGGCCGGTGTGCGTCATCGGGTGAGGCTACAAAGGATCCGGCGGGGCGGACAAGGGATCCGCCGGGGGACCGGCGCGGCGCCGTAGCTGCGAGCTAGAGCGTCGCCAGCCGCTCCACCAGCAAAAACGCCCCGATCCCCAGCATCGCCGCCCCCGACGTCCGGGTCACCGCCCGGGCCGCCGCGGGCCGTGCGGCGAGCAGGACGCGGGCGAGGGTGCCGACCGCGAGGTACACCGCCGCGCAGCAGGCCATGTGGAGCAGGCCGAGGGTCGCCGTCTGCACCGGCACGGGCAGGTGGGCGCCGCGCAGGGTGAGGAACTGGGGGAGGAGGGAGAGGTAGAGCAGCAGCCCCTTGGGGTTCAGACCGCTGATCGTCGCCCCGCGCAGAAAGAGCCGCCCCTCCGCCGCGTCCCCGGACCGGGAAAGCCGCCCCTCCTCCGTCGCCCCGGTGTCGCCCGCCCCCGGCACCGCCGGCCGCCGCAGCACGCTCCAGCCCAGCCAGAGCAGATAGCCCGCGCCCGCCACGGTCAGGCCGGTCAGCAGCCCCGGGGAACTCGCGACGAGGACCGCCAGGCCCGCCGTCGCCAGGGCCGTGTGCAGGGCGTACCCGGAGACCAGACCGGCGACCGCGCGCGGCACCGAGCGGCCGCGCAGGGCGGTGGCGATCACATAGGCCCAGTCGGCGCCCGGCACACACACCAGCAGCAGGTCGAGAAAGAGAAAGGAAAGGAGGAGTCCCGCGTCCATGGAAGGGACATTAGGCGCGATCAGCCCAAAGGTGTTCCTGAAATTACCCCTGAGTGCGAGACGATGGGCAAGAATCTTCTCCATGGACGACGTGGACCGGAAAATCCTTGCAGAGCTTCAACAGGACGGGCGGCTGACCGTGACCGAGCTGGCCGCCCGGGTGCGGCTCAGCGTCTCGCCCTGCCATCGCCGGCTGCGCGAGCTGGAGCGCTCCGGCGCCATCCAGGGCTATCGCGCGGTGGTGGACCCGGCGTCGCTGGGGCTGAACTTCGAGGCGCTGGTCTTCGTCTCCATGCGGCAGGAGGACCGGGACACGGTCGCCGAGTTCGAGCGGGCGGTCAGCGAGCTGGATCACGTACTGGACGCCCAGCGGCTCTTCGGCGAGCCGGACTATCTGCTGCGCGTCGCCACCGCCGACCTGGCGGCCTTCCAGCGGCTCTACGACGACCGGCTCGCGGCCCTGCCGGGCGTGCAGCGGCTCACCTCGACGCTGGTGATGAAGCACGTGGTCCGGGACCGTCCACTGCCGGCATAGCGAGCGCTCAGCGACCCGCTCAGCGACCCGCACAGCCGCCCGCACAGCAGCGCGGGCGGCGGCTCACCGGAAGTGAACCACCGCCCGCCAGACAGGACGCGTGGAAAACGGCACTACAGAAAACGGCGTGACAGAAAACGGCGTTACGGAAAGCAGCCTTACTTGCTCGGCTTTCTGCCGGTCACGCCCAGATGCACCAACAGCGCCAGATTCGGCTTGAGTTCGGCCTGCTTCACACCCCACGACGTGAACCCCTTCTGGTGCGAGGCCACCGCCGCGAGCATCGCGACCAGGGATCCGGCCACCGCGGCCGGGTTCACGTCCTTGTCGACCCGCCCCTTGGACTGGAGTTCCGCGATGGAGTCCGCGAGGGAGTTGTTGACCGAGTTGAGGATCTTCATCCGGATCTTGTAGAACCGTTTGTCCCCTTCGGCCGCGCCCAGGTCGACCACGCGCAGGATCGCATCGTTCTTGCGCCAGAACTCCAGGAACCCGTCCACGAGTTCCTGCGCGGTCTGCCACCCCGACTTCCCGGCCCAGGACCGCCCTTCGAGCAGTTCGGTCAACCCCGCGCCCTCCGAGGCCATGTGCTCGGCGATCTCCAGGACGGCGCCCTCGACGTCCGGGAAGTACTGATAGAAGGTCGCGGGCGAAGTGCCCGCCTTCCGGGCGACATCGATGACCTTGACGTCCCGGTAGGGGGAGGAGCTGAGCATCTCGCTGAGGCAGTCGAGCAGCTTCTGCCGGGTCGCCTGCCCTCGCCGGCCGGCCACCCGGCCGTCGACGGTACGCACTTGTCCTGTCATGCCGTCAGCTTACCGAGGGGTGATCGGAGCGCGATTCGGCCGACTGCAAATGGGGTGCGCGGGGGTGCAGAGGATGGTGTGCCTGGTCTGCGGGGTGCGCGCGGCCCGGTTACTTTGACGGCATGGCCGAAAACAGGGCATCCGCGAACGAAGAGGTCTACCGGGAGGGCGTCCCGTGCTGGGTGGACGCCCAGCTGCCCGACGTGGAGGCGGGCAAGCGGTTCTACGGTGAGCTTTTCGGGTGGACCTTCGCCGAGCCGGGGGACGAACCGGAGGACGAACCGGGGGAGGGGCCCGGAGAGGGGCGCGGAGAGAGGTACGGCGAGGGGTACGGCTCCTCCGTCTGGGCCCGGCTGGGGGGCGACCCGGTGGCCGCGCTCGCCCCCAAGACCGACGGCCGGATGCCCACCGTCTGGACGGTCTACTTCGCCACCCCGGACGCCACCGCGCTCGGCCGCCGGATCACCGCGGCCGGCGGACAGCTGGTCATGGCCCCCTTCCCGGTGGACGGCCTCGGCACGGCCGCCCTCGCCGCCGACCCCGACGGCGCGGTGTTCGGGCTGTGGCAGCCGGGCAGCCATCGCGGCTTCGGGCGGCGCCACGAGCCCGGCACCTTCGTCTGGGCCGAGCTGTACACCCGAAACACCGCCGCCGCGAACGCCTTCTACGGCGGCCTCTTCCACGACGCCCTGTTCGGCGGCGGTGCCGAGCCGGACTTCGGCCGGGCCGACGTCACCGAGGTGTTCCCGGCCGAGATGCCCCCGCACTTCCTCGCCCACTTCCGGGTCACGGACCTGGAGGACGCCCTCGGGGCCGTACAGCGGCTGGACGGGCGGGTGCAGGCGCCACCCTTCGAGACGTCGTACGGACGGGTGGCCGTCGTCACCGACAATCAGGGGGCGTCGTTCGCGCTGCTGCACCGCTGACCGGTCCGGTTCGGGGCTGATCGACACGATTAAGGTGGAGACACCCTGATTGTTACCGGGTTCGCAACCAGCCGCCCGGCCAGGAAGAATCGGGGTGCGTGCCGCCATGGCGGTGCGGTGGTGAGACGCTGCACTTCGGCCGCGTACATATGTGGGTGGCGCGGCTCGTACGGGGAGGTGGCAGGCAAGTGGTGGATCAGCTGACGCAGCACGATCCGCGGCGGATCGGGCCGTTCGAGGTGCTGGGCCGGCTGGGTGCCGGCGGCATGGGGCTGGTCTATCTCGCGCGGTCGGCGTCGGGCCGGCGCGTGGCGATCAAGACGGTGCGCACCGAGCTGGCCGAGGACCAGCTGTTCCGGGTCCGCTTCACCCGCGAGGTGGAGGCGGCCCGCGCGGTCTCCGGCTTCTACACCGCGGCCGTGGTCGACGCCGACCCGCGCGCCGCCGTGCCCTGGCTGGCCACGGCGTACGTCCCCGCGCCCTCCCTCGAGGAGATAGTGAACGAGTGCGGGCCGCTGCCCGCGCAGGCGGTGCGCTGGCTGGCGGCCGGTGTCGCGGAGGCCCTCCAGTCCATCCACGGCGCCGGGCTGGTCCACCGCGACCTGAAGCCCTCCAACGTCCTGGTCGTCGAGGACGGCCCCCGGGTGATCGACTTCGGTATCGCCTCCGGCGTCTCCAACACCCGGCTGACCATGACGAACGTCGCCGTCGGCACCCCCGCCTACATGTCGCCCGAGCAGGCCAAGGACTCCCGCAGCGTCACCGGCGCCAGCGATGTCTTCTCGCTCGGCTCCACCCTGGTCTTCGCGGCCACCGGCCATCCGCCCTTCCACGGCGCCAACCCGGTCGAGACCGTCTTCATGCTGCTGCGCGAGGGCCCGGACCTCAGCGGCCTGCCGGACGAGCTGCGCTCGCTGATCGAGGCGTGCATGCAGATGGAGGCCCCCGCACGGCCCAGCCCGGCCGATCTCCAGGCCCAGCTGGCACCGCATCTCTTCGCCGCCGGTTCGGACGACAGCGGCACCGCCTCCGCCTGGCTGCCGGAGAAGGCCGTCGCCCTCATCGAGTCCCGCCGCAACGGCGGCCGCCACACCGCCCAGCCCGCCCAGGTGTCGACCGGTGGCCCGCGCAGCGGCAGCCGCGCGGCCGTCCCCCCGCCGCCGCCGTACGACCCCGCGCCCCAGGCCCCCGCCCCGTCGCGGGTCACGGCCGGCGCCCCCGACACCGGCCCGGTCCGGCTGGCCGGCGCCAAGGTGCCGATCGGCCCCGGCCCCCGGGTCGCCGACGCCCGCGCCGCTGCCGTGAAGGCGCCCCCGCCGGAGGCCGGGCTGGTCGCCAGCTGGTCCCGGCCGCGCCCCGGGCTCGCCGGCGCCGACCCGGCCGTACCCACCCCGCCGCCCCAGCAGCCGGAGCCGGCGAACGGCTGGCGCCCCTGGCGTTTCCGCATGTCGAACGATGTGTGGGGCACCCCTGCGGTGGACGGCGACCTGGTCTACGTCACCTCCTTCGAGGTGCACGCCCTGGACGTGGGCACCGGCCGCCGCCGCTTCAAGACCCGGGACGTCGCCTGGTCGATGGCGGTGGCGGACGGCCGTATCCACGCCTCCGACGGCCCCACCCTGTTCGCCCTGGACGCCCGCGAGGGCGGCGACCTGTGGCGGCTGTCCATGGACGGCTGGGTGTACTCCCTGAAGGCCGACCACGGCACGGTCGTCACCGGCACCCGCGGCGGCGGTGTGCAGGCCTGGGAGGCGTCGGGCGGGCAGAAGCTGTGGGAGATCACCGGCTGCCAGACCGACTTCGAGTCTCCCGAGGCGGGCCCGCTCGTCCACGACGGCACCGTCTACGTCTGGCAGGACGCCCGGCTGCGCGCCCTGGAGGCCCGCACCGGCGAGGAGCGCTGGTCGTACCCGATCGGCGACGCGGCCTCCTGCGGCGGTGTCCCGGTCCGCCTGACCCCGGCCCCCGACGGCTATGTCTATGTCAGCGCCGGCACCCGTGTCCTCGCCATCGAGACGGTGAGCGGCATGGTGCGCTGGCACTTCGAGGCGCCCGCGGTGTTCCTCAGCCCGCCCGCCTTCGCCCCCGGCCCCTCGGTGACGGGCGGCGGTGTCTACCTCGCCGACTACCTCGGCACCGTGTACGCCCTCGACGCCACCGACGGCCGCGACCGCTGGCGGATCGCGACCGAGGCCCGCACGTCCGTCGAGCCGGTGCTGGTGGCGGCGGGCCATGTGCACGTCGGCAGCGGCAAGGGCCTGTACACCCTGGACGCGGTCACCGGCACCCCCAAGTGGCGGTTCCAGGCAGGCGGTGACGTCGTGGGCGCGCCCGCGGTGGCCGAGGGCCGGATCCACTTCGGCTCCACCGACCACCTGCTCTACACCCTCAAGGCCGACGACGGCCGGCTGCGCTGGAAGCTGGCCACGGGCGGCGAGATCACCGGCTCGCCGGTGGTCCGGGACGGTGTGGTGTACGCGTGCAGCAAGGACCGCTGTGTGTACGCGCTGGACGCGGAGAAGGGCACGGGCACCGCGCGTACGGCGTGAGACGCGTCCGGTGCGGCCGTCGTACCGCGCGTACGGCGTGAGACGCGTCCGGTGCGGGTGACGGCCGTCGCACCGGCGTACACGGAAAGGGGCTCCGGACGGCGGCCGTCCAGCCCCGACGCTACCCCCGCCCCCGGCCACCCGCCAGACGCTCCCGGCGGGCAACCGGGGACCGGTACGGGTCAGTCCCGCAGTCCGGTCAGGAACTCGATCAGCGCGGCGTTCACCTCGGCGGGACGCTCCTGCTGGGTCCAGTGGCCGCAGCCCGGCAGCACGATCGGGTCGCGGACCAGGTTCGGCATCAACCGGGGCAGCTGCGCGATCAGTTCGGGGGTGCCGGGGAACGCCGGGACGAGGTCACGGTCGCCGTACATGTACAGCGCGGGCGGGCTGACGACCGCGCCGTGCCAGGGGCTGGTCAGCTCCCAGTTGCGGTCCAGGTTGCGGTACCAGTTCAGGGCGCCGGTGAAGCCCTGGGAGTAGCTCTCGGTGAGCTGGTCCAGGTCGTCCTCGGTGAGCCAGTCCGGCAGCACCTCCGGGTCGGTCATGTCCGCGAGCCAGCCCCGCTCCAGGTCGCCGACGAAGGCCGCGTCGGGGCGGCCGGCGTCCGGGGCGTCGCCGGAGGCGGAGTAGAACATCTTGCGCAGGGCGGTGCGGGTGTCCTTGCCGAACTCGGCGTCGGCGACCCCGGGACGGGCGAAGTAGTTCCAGTAGAACCGCCCGCCGAACGCCTCCTGCATGGTCTTCAGCGGCGGCCGCTCCCCGCGGAACGGCGGCGGCACGCTCAGCCCGGCCACTCCGCGCACCACGTCGGGCCGCAGCAGCGCGGTGTGCCAGGCCACCGGCGCCCCCCAGTCGTGCCCGACGACGAACGCCTGCTGCTCGCCGAGGGCGTGCACCAGCCCGACCACATCGCCGACGAGGTGCAGGATGCTGTACGCGTCCACGTCCTCGGGGTGGTCGCTGCGCCCGTATCCGCGCTGGTCGGGGGCGACGACCCGGAAGCCGGCGGCGGCCAGCGGGCCGAACTGGTGGCGCCAGGAGTGCCAGGACTCGGGGAAGCCGTGCAGCAGCACGACGAGCGGTCCCTCGCCCTCCTCCGCGATGTGCAGCCGGATGCCGTTCACGTCGATCATGCGATGTTCAACCATGCACTGAGCATACGCTTGAGTAGTACATCTAATTGCTAACGCAACCTGAAGTCGCGCCGGCGTCCCTCGAACAGCTCAGCCTGTAGCCCGCCCGGCAGATTCCCCAGCGCGATGAGGTGCGGGGCCTGCGCGAACGCCGCTGCCAGGGCGGCCTCCCGGGCGGCCCACAGCGCCCGCACGGTGCCCTGGGTGGCCTCCGCCGGATACCCCGCGATGACCCCGGCGGCGGCGGTTGCGGCCGCCAACGCCCCGCCGGGCTCGGTGAGTTCCGTGACCAGCCCGACGGCATGGGCCCGTGCGGCGGATATCCGCTCCGCCGTCCCCATGAGCGCCGTCCGGGCCGCCTCCCCGTGCGGCAGCACCTGCGCCATCAGCATGGACTCGTACGCGCTGACCATGCCGTACGTCGTGTGCGGGTCGAAGAAGACGGCCGTGGTGTCGGCGACCAGGAACTCGCACTCCCCGAGCAGGTAGAACGCCCCGCCGCAGGCCATCCCGGACACGGCGGCCACGACCGGCTTCCACAGCCCGTTCGCCTTCGGTCCGACGGTCAGCATCGGATCGTCCAGCATGTACGGCGACGAGGGCTGCGGCACCACGGCCCCCCGGTCGATCCCGGTGCAGAAGGCCCGCTCCCCGGCCCCGGTGAGCACCACCGCCCGCACGGCGTCCTCGAACCGCAACCCCCGCCAGATCTCACGGAGTTCCCCGGCCGTCTCCAGGTCGATGGCGTTGAGCCGGTGCGGCCGGTCCAGGGTGACCACGGCGACCCCGGACTCCTGGTCGGCCTTGACCCGCACGCCCGCGCTCACGAGGTCAGCACCCACTGCGGCAGCCCGTCGCAGAACACGGCCCGCACCCGCGCCCCGATCCGGATCCGCCCCGGGGCGACGGAGTCCAGCCGGTCCCCGGCCCGCGCCACGACGTTCCCCACGAGCCGTATCCGGGGCCACTCCTCCAGCTCCACCACGACCACGTTGTACGGCGCCTGCGCCGCGTAGTCCGGCAGCAGCGGCGGATGCGGCACCACGTACGACCACACCCGCCCGCGCCCCGACACCGGCCGCCACTCGCTCGCGAAGGACTGGCAGTGCGGGCAGCACGGCCGGGGCGGGAAGCGGGGCTCGGCGCAGTCGCCGCAGACCTGGACGCGCAGTTCACCCCGGCCGGCGTACTCCCAGAAGGGGGCGCCGTCGGGGTCGGTGACCGGACGCAGCATGCTCGTCTCAACTCCTCAGCAGCAGCGCGGAGGTGGGCACGCCCTCGCCCGCCGTGACCAGGCAGGCGGTGGCGCCCGGCACCTGCGCGGTGCTGGTCCCGCGCAGCTGCTTCACCCCTTCGTTGATCAGGTTGAAGCCGTGCACATAGGCCTCGCTCAGTCCGCCCCCGCCGGTGTTGAGGGGCAGCCGCCCGCCGATCTCCAGCGCCCCCTGTTCGGTGAAGGCGCCGCCCTCCCCCCGGCCGCAGAAGCCGTACCCCTCCAGGGACAGCGGGACCAGGGCGGTGAACGCGTCGTAGATCTGCGCCACGTCGACGTCCTCCGGCGTGAGGTCGGCGTGCTTCCACAGATGCCGGGCGGCGGTCCAGGCGGGCCCGGTGAGCGGGTCGTCGCTCCAGTAGTTGACCATCCCGTGGTGCTGGGCGGGCAGGCCCTGCGCGGCGGAGTGCACGTACACGGGCCGCTGACGGCAGTCCCGGGCCCGCTCCCGCCCGACCACGACGCACGCCAGCGCCCCGTCCGTCTCCAGGCAGTTGTCGAAGAGGCACAGCGGCTCGCTGATCCACCGGGAGGTCATGTACATCTCCCGGGTCAGCGGCCGGTCGTACATCACGGCGGCCGGGTTCTGGTTGGCCCGGTTGCGGCAGGCGAGGGCCACGTTGAAGAGGTGGTCGCGGGTGGCGCCGTACTCGTGCATATAGCGGCGGGTGAGTATGGCGATCTCGTCGGCCGGGCGGAGCAGCCCGAAGGGCCGCGTCCACTGGGCCGGAGTGGGCAGCTGCACGGTGGTGTTCGTCCACGGCCGGGGCCCGCTGCCGCGCTTCCGGGACCGCCAGGCCACCCCCACGGTCGCCTGCCCGGCGGCGATGGCGGCGGCGAGCAGCGCGACGGTCGCACAGGACCCCCCGCCCCCGTACCCCACCTTGCCGAAGAAGGTCAGGTCCCCGAAGCCGACCGCCTTCGCCAGCTCCACCTCGTCGGTCTCCTCCATGGTGTACGAGGCGAGCGCGTCGACCTCGCCGGGTGCTATCCCCGCGTCCTCCAGCGCGGCGAGCACGGCCCGGCAGGCGAGCGTCCGCTCGTCCTCGGGGAGGTGCTTCGCGAACGCGGTCTGCCCGATCCCGACGATCGCGGTGGCGTCCTTCAACCCCGTGCCGTCCGCCGCCATGGTGGCCCCCTTCCCCGACCTGACAGCACGTCAGGTTACCGCTAATCTGACGAGTCGTCAGGTATGCGGGGACGGGGAGGTCCGCCATGGCCGAGTGGAACACCATCGCGGACCTGGTCCGCCGGTCCGCCGAGCGGTACGCGGACACCGAGGCGGTGGTCGACGGCCGCACCAGGATCAGCTACGCCGAGCTGGGCGCCCGGGTGGAACGGGCGGCCGCCGCCTGCCTCGCGACCGGGCTGCGCCCCGGCGACCGGGCCGCCGTCTGGGCCCCCAACTCCCTGGACTGGATCGTCGCGGCCCTCGGCGCGGTGACGGCGGGCGGGGTCCTGGTCCCGCTGAACACCCGCTTCAAGGGCCCGGAGGCCGTCGACGTGCTGCGCCGCAGCGGGGCCCGGCTGCTCTTCGTGACCGGCACCTTCCTGGGCACGTCCTACGTGGCCTCCCTGCGCAGGGCGATGGGGGAGGGGCTGCCGGGGCTGAAGCGCGTGGTGGTGCTCTCTGGGGACGCGCCCGCCGACTACTGCACCTGGAAGGAGTTCCTGGCGGGCGGTTCGGCGATACCGACGGCTGAAGTCCGGTCGCGCGCGGCCGAGCTGAAGGGCGACAGCCTCTCGGACATCGTCTACACCTCCGGTACGACGGGCCGCCCCAAGGGCGCGATGATCACCCATGCACAGACCCTGCGCGCCTACGACATCTGGGCGGACCTGGCCGGCCTCCGCCGCACCGACCGCTACCTCATCGTCAACCCGTTCTTCCACACCTTCGGCTACAAGGCGGGCGTGCTGGCCTGTCTGATGCGCGGGGCGACGATGATCCCGCAGCCGGTGTTCACCGTGGACACCGCCCTCGCCAACATCGCCACGGAACGCGTCTCCGTCCTCCCCGGCCCCCCGGCCCTCCTCCAGTCCCTCCTCGACCACCCCTCCCGCGCCGCCCACGACCTGGCCGGCCTCCGCCTGGTCGTCACCGGCGCGTCGGTGGTCCCTCTCACCCTGGTGGAACGCCTGCGCACGGAACTCGGCATCGGCACGGTCCTCACCGCGTACGGCCTCTCCGAGGCGTCCGGCATCGTCACGATGTGCCGCCGGGGCGACGACCCCTCCGTGATCGCCACGACCTCCGGCCGCCCTATCCCCGGCACCGAGGTGCGGGTCGCCGAGGACACCGGCGAGATCCTGGTCCGGGGCTTCAACGTCATGCGCGGCTACCACGAGGACGACCGGGCGACCCGGGAAGCCGTCTCGGCCGACGGCTGGCTGCACACCGGCGACGTCGGCGTCCTCGACCCCTCCGGCAACCTGCGCGTCACCGACCGCATCAAGGACATGTTCATCGTCGGCGGCTTCAACGCCTACCCCGCCGAGATAGAGCAACGGCTGTCCGCCCACCCCGATGTGCGCGAGGCCGCCGTGATCGGCATCCCCGACCCACGCCTCGGCGAGGTCGCCAAGGCGTACGTGGTCCGACGCGCGGGCTCCGTCCTCACCGCCGACGACCTGATCGCCTGGTCCCGCCGCGAGATGGCGAACTACAAGGTGCCGAGGGCGGTGGAATTCGTCCCCGAGCTGCCGAGAAACGCGAGCGGGAAGGTGGTGAAGGGGGTCCTGAGGGGCCTCACTTGAGGGAAGAGGTGAAGGCGGCCCAGGTGGCGGGGTCGAGGGTGAGGGTGGGGCTGGAGGAGGGGTGCTGCTTGGAGTCGCGGATGTGGATGGAGTGGGGGCAGGTGGCGACTTCCACGCATGCGGCGCCCTCGTCGCTGCTGTAGCTCGACTTCCGCCAGGTGACGGCGACTTCGAGGCACGCGCCGCCCTCGCTGCCGCTGTAGGTCGACTTGAACCACTGAAGCGCTTCGGTGCTCATTGCTCTCCTAGTAGGCGGTCGAGCAGGCCCTTTGATTCCGGGGTAGTCAGGGCCTGTGTCCGCAGCATCGCATACTTGCGCGTCAGGCGAGACACCTCTTCCGGGTCGGAGACCCACTGGCTGCCGCGCTGCGACTCGGTGTAGGCGAGGTGCTGGTGGTCCGGGGTTTCGAAGAGGGCGAAGGGACCGTCGAGACCCGCGTGAAGGGGGCTGTCGAGCGACAGCACCTGGAGTGAGACGGAAGGGAGTTCGGCCGCTTCGCGCAGCGAGCGCAGCTGGTTCTTGCGGATCTCCCTGCTGCCGATCCTGACGCGGAGCGCGGGTTCCCACACCACGAAGCTCAGCGTCGGCGGGTTCTTGCGGTGCAGGATCTCCTGGCGGTCGAGCCGCAGCCGGAGCGTCTTCTCCAGTTCCTCGTCCTCGTACGCCGGAACGCGATTGCGCAGGACGGCACGGGCGTACGCCTCGTTCTGGAGCAGACCCGGGATGACGGCGTTGTCGTACCAGGACAGCGTGATGGCGACCTTCTCCTGGTCCATGTACTCCTCGGCCCACAGAGGGAACTGGTCGATCTCGGGGAGGTTGGCCACACCCGCCGCCAGCGTCCCCTTCGTATCCAGGTACTCGTCGCACTGCTCGGCGATGTCCTGCTTCAGCGGGCGTCGGCCCTGCTCGATGCTGGCCAGCGTCTCCTCGTTGATGTGCAGGACATGGGCCAGACCCGCCTGGCTCAACCCCTTCGCCCGCCGAGCCGCCGCCAGTTGACGGCCCAACATCTTCGTGGCCGACTGGTTCTTCCTCCGTGTAGGCGTCATGCCTGCTGAACTCCCCACACCTGTCCGAACACCACCCCGCACGAACCCGTACAAACAATCTGTACGGGATCACGTACTGATCCAGGCTAGTTACCCTGCGCGACATTCGCCCCGTGAATGAGCACATTGAACTCCCCTTCCAACGCGACCAGTACTACGGCCGCGCCCGCCGCTCGGTCCCCGCTGCCAGGCGGTTCACGGAGTGGTCGCTGCACTACTGGGGACTCTCGGCCTGGGAGCGGAGCGGCGACGTGTCGCTCTGCGTGAGCGAGTTGGCCACGAATGCGGTGCTGCACGGGGTGCCGCCGGGGCGGGGGTTCCTGCTGCGGCTGGGATACGACGGCACGGTCGTACGGGTGGAGGTGCACGACAGCGGCCCCGGCACCCCTGTCGTCGCGGAGGAACAGGACGAGGGCGGCCGGGGTCTGCTGCTGGTCGCGGCCCTGGCCGACAAGTGGGGGGTGGGGGAGCGGCGGCCGGGGAAGGCGGTGTGGTGCGAGTTCGGGCTGTCCTGAACCCGCGCGGATCACCCCGTCCCGGTCTCGTCCTCCAGGCGACGGCGAAGAGCCCGCTTGTCCGTCTTGCCGGTGGGTGTCAACGGCATTGCGGCCAGCCACCGTACGGTCGTCGGCCGGTGGGCCGGAGCGAGCGCCTCCACCACCAGGTCGCACGCCTCGGCCGCCGCCTCCTGGCTGGGGGAGTGATCGGGGGCGGGGACGAGGAACGCGACGACCTCCTCGCCGGTCCTGGGGTGGTCGCGGCCGACGACGGCGGCCTCGGCGACGGCGGGATGGCGGGTGAGGGCGGCCTCGACGGGGCCGCTGTAGATGTTGCGGCCCTCCACGACGACCATGTCCTTGAGGCGGTCGACAATGTGGAGGTAGCCGTCGGCGTCCAGGCGGCCGATGTCACCGGTGCGCAGCCAGTCGCCGTCGAAGGCTTCGGCGTCGAGGTCGGGGCGGTTCCAGTAGCCGTCCATCATCGCCGGGGACCGGACCCAGACCTCCCCTGCCCGGCCGGTGGGCAGTGGTTTCCGCTCGGGGTCGCGGATCTCGACGTCGACGCCGGGCAGGGGGCGGCCGGCGGAGCCGAGCAGGCCCGGTTTCCCGTCCAGGGCGGCGGCGTGGTCCTCCGGCGTCAGCCGGGCGATGACACCGGTCTCGCTCGTGCCGTAGCCCTGGCGGAACGCGGCGCCGGGAAACCGGCGGAGGGCCTCGGCGAGCCGCGCGGGGTGGATGCTGGAGTTGCCGTAGCTGACCGACACCAACTCGCGGATCCCGTCCCGGGTGTCGGGGTGTTCGAGCAGCCGGTAGATCTGGGTCGGCGAGAGGTAGGTCGCGGCGGTCCCGGCGCGGCGGCAGGCGGCGGCGAACTCCTGGGGCGAGAACTCCGGCAGGATCTCCACGCGCCGCCCGGACAGCAGATGCTCCAGACACCGTCCGCCCGCCCGATACGCCAGCGAGGTCGCGGAGACGAACACCAGCTCCTCGAAGCCGCTGTCCGTGCGGGCCCACGCGGTCCGCGCACCCAGGGCGCGGAACCGTGACGCCACACCCTTGGGCAGTCCGGTGGTGCCACCGGTGTACATGACCCGGGCGATGTCGTCGTCCTCGGCGAGCACGGGCACCGGATCGGCCGCCTCGGAAGCGGCCCGCTCCATCAGCTCCCCCAACGACAGGGCGGGCCTTCCGACGGCGGGCACCGGGCAGTCGTACACCACCACCGCCGGATCGCAGTCCCGCAGGACATGGGCCAGCCCATGGGTGTCGGGGGCGATCACCACGGTGGTCATCCGGGCCCCCAGAAGATGGGCCGCCAGCCGGACCAGCAACACCTCCGGCCGGTTCCCACTCACACACGCGACCCCGTCCCCCCGCCGAACCCCCAGCTCACCCATGGCCCGCGCGATCCGGTAGGCCCCGTCCCTGACCATCCCGAACGACAGCTCGGCCCCCTGAAAGACGACCGCAGGCCGCTCCGCGTACCGGTCGAGCGCCTCGAACAGGCGGGTGACGTACTGAGCGGACACCCCGCCACCTCCCACGCCTAGGTGGTACAGACCGTCCGAAAGTCTCCCATAGGAGGTGCACGCCCACCCCGTTCCGCGCCAGCCGGAAAAAGAGTGGGCGCACCGATGAGCCCGCTGCTAGCTTTCGGGTGGCCGTGGAACCCGACCGAGGAGGTGAGACCCGTGAACGCAGTTCGTGTGAGGGTGCTCCCCCTTGTCTCATGGTCGGGCGACTGACGTAGGCGTCGCCGGGAGTGCCCCGCAGTCAGGCACTCTCGAAAGGCGACACGCCATGAATACTCTTCAGTTCACCGCGCAGACGACCTCGGACGGCGTCCTGGAGCGCGAGTTCACCGTCGGTGACATCCCCGGCCTTCTCTGGTCCCCCGCGGGGGACCGCGTGGGCGGGCTTCGGCGCGCACCCCTGGTCCTGCTGGGCCACGGCGGCGGCACGCACAAGAGGTGGCCGGCGATGACCGGGCGGGCGCGGCTCCTCGTGGCCGGGTTCGGTTTCCATGTGGCCTGTATCGACGCGCCCGGACACGGTGACGGGCCGCGTACGGCGCACGACGAGCGCGAGACCGACGCGCTGTTCGCCGCGCGGGAGGCGGGCGAGCCGGAAGGCCCGGTCGTCGTCCGCTACAACGCCCACCTCGCCGAACGCGCCGTACCCGAGTGGCGGGCGACCCTGGACGCCCTCCAGGAACTCCCGGAGATCGGCGCCGACGGGCCGGTCGGCTACTACGGGCTCAACATGGGCACCGCGATCGGTGTGCCGTTCGTGGCGCAGGATCAGCGGATCACCGCCGCCGTGTTCGGGCTGCACTGGCCCGACGCGCTGGCCGAGCAGGCGCGGCGGATCACGGTCCCGGTCGAGTTCGACATGCAGTGGGACGACGAGCACATCCCCCGCGAGGCCGGTCTGGCACTGTTCGACGCCTTCGCCTCGCCGGTGAAGTCACTGCACGTCAACACGGGCCGGCACAAGGAACTGCCCAGGTTCGAGTCCGACAGCGCGGCCCGCTTCCTCGCCCGGCATCTCGTCTAGACGAGGGTCGTGATGCAGAAGGGGTGACCGGCCGGGTCCAGCAGTACCCGCCAGCGGTCGGGGTCCGGCTGGAAGTCCGGCTTGGTCGCGCCGAGTCGGAGCAGGTGCCGTTCGGCGGCGGCCAGGTCGTCCACGCCGAACTCCAGGTGCGCCTGCTTCTCCTGGGCCGGGTCCGGCCAGGTCGGGCGGCGGTAGTCGGCGAGCCGGTTGAAGCCCAGGCCGGGGGCGCCCTCCCGGCCGAGGAGGACGAAGTCGTCGGTGGCGTACAGGACGGGCTGGCCGAGCAAGGCGCCGTAGAAGGCGGCGAGTTCGGCCGGGTCGGCGCAGTCGAAGGTGACGGCGGCGTAGCGGAAGACGGGCGCGGTGGAAGTGGTGTCCGTGGTCATGAGGGAGACAGTAGGACGAGACCAGGACAGTTCCGGTCCTGGTTGGCTCGGTTGCCGTGCCAGACTTCCCGGTGTGATCGCCGCCTCCGCCCGCCTGCTGCGGCTGCTGTCCCTGCTGTCCGCCCGGCCCTCCTGGACCTGCGCCGAACTGGCCGGCCGCATGGGCGTCACCGACCGCACGGTCCGCCGGGACGTCGCACGGCTGAGGGAGATCGGCTACACCGTCGACTCCGAGGCCGGACCCTGGGGCGGCTACCGGCTCCGGGCCGGCTCCCGCGTACCGCCGCTGATCCTCGACGACGAGGAGGCGCTGGCCGTGGCCGTCGGGCTGCGCGAGGCCGCGCTGAGCGGCGCCCTCGGCGGCGACCAGGCCGCGCTGTCCGCGCTGCTGAAGCTCCGCCAGGTACTGCCCCGCCGGATCGCCGACCGGCTGGGCGAGCTGGACGACACCTTCGTACGGCTGCCCGGCGCGGACGGCGCCGCCATCCGCCCCGGGCAGCTGCTGGAGCTGGCGGCCGCCTGCCGGGCCGGTGAGCGGGCCCGGCTGTCGTACACCGACGGGCAGGGGCGGGCCACGGTCCGGGACGTCGACCCCTACCGGCTGGTGCACACCGGACGCCGCTGGTACGTCGTCGCCCGGGACGTCGACCGGGGGCAGTGGCGCACCTTCCGCGCCGACCGGGTCGAACGGCTCCGCCCCACCGGCCGGCCCGTGGAGATCACCGACCCGCCCGACCCCGCGCACCTCGTCTCCCGGAACATCGCCAACGGGCCGTACCCGCTCACCGCGACCGTCCGCCTCCCGCTCCCCCTGGAGCAGGCGCTGCGGCTCGTCCCCGCGACCGTGGGCACCCACCGGCCCGACGGCCCCGACGCCACCCTCGTGGACATCGGCGGCCCCGACCCGGACGGCCTCGCCCGCTACCTCCTCGGCCTGGGCACGCCGGTGCGCGTCCTCGCCCCGGACGAGGTACGGCAGGCCCTGCTGGACCGGGTCCGGGAGCTTGCCGACGAGAACGGTTAGGCGGCGGAGAGGGCGTCGGCCGCGTTCGGCTGCCAGACCGAGATGTGCGGGGCGTGGACGTACGCCTTCACCGGGATGCGCACGGTGTCGCCGCTGTCCAGCTTCACGGTCAGGGAGGAGACAGCGCTGCCCTTGCCCGGGGCGTCCTGCTGGTCGAGGGCGACGCCCTCGTAGTTCGAGACGCCGGGGCGCAGGATGTTGGGGCCGCCGCCGAGCCCGCCGGGCGGGGTGGCCCGGACCCGGCCGTCGAAGCTGACCTGGCCGATGATGCCGAGGTCGCAGGGGACGCCGCTGGTGTTCTTGGCGGTGATCAGCAGGTGGTTCAGCGGCTGGGCGACCGGGGCGGCGGTGAGGGTCAGCTGGCCCGCCCGGCACAGCGCGGGATGGGTGCTCGCGCCCGTCCCCGTCCCCGTGCCCGCACCCGTGCCCGTGCTCTTGCCCGATCCGGACGGCGCCGTGTGGGACGTGGTGCCGCCGTGCGTCCTCGGGGCGGCGGCCGGGGTCTTCGCCGCGACCGTGGCCGCCACCGTGGCGGCGGCCGTGGGCGCGGTCGTGTGCGTTCCGCCGGTCTTGGCGGCGGTGGGGGCGGCGCCCGCCGCGGAGTTCGGGTCGCAGGCGATGAGGGCGAGGGAGCCGAGGGCCAGGGTGGCCGTGGTGGTGAGGACGCGTCGGATGGACATGAGGTGCTTCTCCCGTTGGTGGTTCGTCCGGGGCCGGATCGGGTGAACCGGCCGATGACCGAACCGTGCGGGACGATCCGTCCCAGCCGCCATACTTGGCTGGGGAGTTGGAACCCTGAAACGGTTCCACCCCGTCTGAACTGGGGAAACATCGGGGCCTGGAACGCCGTTCCGGGACGGTGGGGGAGAGGCGATGGCGGACGAGTCCCGGGAACTGGCGGCACTGCTGCTCGCGTTGAAGGAGCGGTCCGGCCGCAGCTACGGCATGCTCGCCAAGCGGCTGCACGTCGGCACCTCGACGCTCCACCGGTACTGCAACGGCACCACGGTGGCGAACGAGTACGCCCCGCTGGAGCGGTTCGCCCGGGTGTGCGGGGCCACCCCCGAGGAACTGGTGGAGCTGCACCGCCGCTGGATCCTGGCGGACGCCGCCCGGGGAAGAGCGGCGGAGACACCCCGCCCGGCCGACGCCGACACCCGGGGCGGCGAACACGCCGATGCCGACGCAGCCGTCGTACCGGCCGATCCGGTCACCGACCTCCCTCCGCGGCCCCGCATGCTGCCGCGCCGGCGGACGGCCGTCGTGGCCGCGGCCGCCGTCGTCCTCTGCGCCGCCGCAGCCGCCGCAGCCACTCGGTTCACGCCGGAGTCGGGTACGGCGGCGGCCTCCGGCGAGACCCGGGGAGCCTCCGCGCAGGCGGCCGAACGCCACCCCGCCACCCACCCGACGCCGACCGCCCCCCGCCGGACCACGGCATCGCCGTCCGCCTCGGCCGGTGCCGGGACGCCGTCCCCCTCCGCCCGCACCGAGCCACCGGCCCGCCGCACCACGGCCGCCGACTCCGCGCCGCCCTTCCACGTGAACGTCCTGACGAACAACTGGGACAGCCCCTGCGACCAGTGGTTCCTGCTGAACAGCGGGCCGCGCAGCGTGCCCCCGCCCCCGGCGAGCCAGGCCACCGACGGCTGGGCCGCCGCGCTGCACGCCGTACCGGCCGGACATCTGCGGCTCCAGGTCACCGTGCAGGGCACCAGCAGCCGGCCCGTCGTCCTGCACACCCTCCGCGTGGTCACCACCAGCAGCCGTACGGCCCCCACGGGCAACGCCTACATGATGGGCGCCGGGTGCGGCGGCGGTCTGAACCCCGCCTCCTTCGCCGTGGACCTCGACTCCCCGTCCGCCAACCCCCGCCCGATGCCCGGCGAAGGGGGCACGACGAACTTCCCCTACAAGGTGTCCGTCGACGACCCCGAGGTGCTCGACATCGACGCGAGCACGAACAGCCACGACGTCGGCTGGTACCTCGAACTGACCTGGAGCAGCGGCGACCGGCAGGGCAGGACCCGGATCGACGACCACGGACAGCCGTTCCGCACCGTCGCCATGCGCGGCGACAAGGCCTACTGGTACAACGGCGCCGACGGCGCCGGCGCCTGGCAGCCCTACCCCGGCGCCGACGCGAGCGGCCCGCCCTCGCAGTGAGAGCGGGCCGTCGGTGAGCCGGTGAGCGTCAGAGCTTGTCGGGCGTCCGGATGCCCAGCAGGGCCATGCCCCGGTGCAGGGTGCGGGCCGTGAGGTCCACCAGGAACAGCCGGTTCTCCACCTGCTCCGGGGTCTCCGCCTTCAGCACCGGACACTGGTCGTAGAACGCCGTCAGCAGCGAGGCCAGCTGGTAGAGGTACGCGGCGAGCTTGTGCGGCTCGTAGGCCGCCGCCACCTCCAGGACCGTCTCCGCGAACTGGTCCAGGTGCAGACCCAGCGCACGCTCCGCCGGGGCCAGCGCCAGCTCCGGGTGGGCGGCGGGGCGGGCCTCGCCGGCCTTGCGGAGGATGGACTGGATCCGGGCGTACGCGTACTGGAGGTAGACGGACGTGTCGCCGTTCAGCGAGACCATCTGGTCCAGGTCGAACTTGTAGTCCCGGACCGCAGAGGTGGACAGGTCCGCGTACTTCACCGCGCCGATACCGACGTACCGGCCGTTCTCGGTGATCTCGTCCTCGGTCAGGCCCACCTTCTCGGCCTTCTCCCGGACCACGGCCGTGGCCCGCTCGACGGCCTCGTCCAGCAGGTCCTCCAGCCGGACCGTCTCGCCCTCACGGGTCTTGAACGGCTTGCCGTCCTTGCCGAGCACCGTGCCGAACGCCAGTTGGTGCGCCGTGACGTCGTCGCCCAGCCAGCCGGCCCGGCGCGCCGTCTCGAAGACCATCTTGAAGTGCAGCGACTGACGCACGTCGACCACGTACAGCAGCGAGTTCGCCTTCAGGTTGAACACGCGGTCGCGGATCGCCGACAGGTCGGTCGCCGCGTAGCCGTAGCCGCCGTCCGACTTCTGCACGATCAGCGGCACCGGGTTGCCGTCCGGGCCCTTGACGTCGTCGAAGAAGACACAGAGGGCGCCCTCGGAGCGGACGGCGACGCCCGACTCCTCCAGCAGCCGGCAGGTCTCGGCCAGCATGTCGTTGTACCCGGACTCGCCGACGATGTCGGGGTCCCGGATCTCCATGTCCAGCTTCTCGAAGACCGAGTAGAAGTAGATCTTCGACTCGTCCACGAACTTCTGCCACATGGCCAGCGTCCGCGGCTCGCCCGCCTGGAGGTCGACCACCCGGCGCCGGGCCCGCGTCTTGAACTCCTCGTCGGAGTCGAACAGCTTCCGCGCGGCCTTGTAGAGGCGGTTGAGGTTGGACATCGCCTCCTCGCCGCTGACCGCGTCGGCCTTGTGGTCCAACTCGTGCGGGTGCTCGTCCAGATACTGGATGAGCATGCCGAACTGGGTGCCCCAGTCGCCGATGTGGTGCCGGCGGACCACGGTCTCGCCGGTGAACTCCAGCAGCTGCACCACCGCGTCGCCGATCACCGCCGACCGCAGATGACCGACGTGCATCTCCTTCGCCACGTTCGGCTGGGCGTAGTCGATCACCGTGGTGCCCGGGGCGGCGGCGGTCGGCACACCGAGGCGGCCGGACTCGTCCGCGTACCGCGCGGCCAGGTTCGCGGTGATCGCCCGGTCCGCGATCGTGATGTTCAGGAAGCCGGGGCCGGAGACCTCGACGTCCTGGATCAGCTCGTCACCGGTCACCACCCGGGAGACGACCTGCGTCGCCAGCTCCCGCGGGTTCGCCTTGGCCTTCTTGGCCAGCGCCAGGATGCCGTTGGCCTGGTAGTCGGCCCGGTCGCTTCGTCGCAGCAGCGGGTCCGCGCCGGCGGCCTCCGGCAGGGTGGCCGAGAGGGCGGACGCGAGGTGCTGCTGGACGGAATCGCTGAGGGACGTGACCGAGGCCATAGGAATGGGTGCCGTTCTCCTCGTGGGAATGGATAGTCCCAGCCAGTATCCCATGACGGGTAAAGCCGTTTTTCCGTGCGCGCGTGCGTCTGTGACAATGGGGTGTCACCCGTTCAGAAAGAAGGACGTGCCGATCGTGGCTCAGAGCACCGAGACCACCGACTGGGTCTCCCGTTTCGCGGATGAGGTCATCGAAGAGTCGGAGCGCCGGGCCCCGGGCAAACCGGTCGTCGTCGCGTCCGGCCTCTCCCCCTCCGGACCCATCCACCTGGGCAACCTCCGCGAGGTCATGACCCCGCACTTCGTCGCCGACGAGATCCGCCGCCGCGGCTACCAGGTCCGGCACCTGATCTCGTGGGACGACTACGACCGCTACCGCAAGGTCCCGGCCGGCGTCGCGGGCATCGACGAGTCCTGGGCCGAGCACATCGGCAAGCCGCTGACCTCGGTCCCGGCGCCGAAGGGGTCGCCGTACCCGAACTGGGCCGAGCACTTCAAGGCCGCGATGGCCGAGTCGCTGGCCCAGCTCGGCGTGGAGTTCGACGGCATCAGCCAGACCGAGCAGTACACCTCCGGCGCCTACCGCGAGCAGATCCTGCACGCCATGAAGCACCGCGGTGACATCGACGCGATCCTCGACCAGTACCGCACCAAGCCCAAGGCCGCGAAGAAGCAGCAGAAGGCCGTGGACGAGGCCGAGCTGGAGGCCGAGGAGGGCTCCGGCGCCGCCTCCGAGGACGACGGCAGCTCCGGCTCCGCCGGGTACTTCCCGTACAAGCCGTACTGCGGCGGCTGCGGCAAGGACCTGACGACCGTCACCTCCTACGACGACGACACCACCGAGCTGTCGTACACCTGCACCGCGTGCGGCTTCGCCGAGACCGTCCGGCTCAGCGAGTTCAACCGCGGCAAGCTGGTCTGGAAGGTCGACTGGCCGATGCGCTGGGCGTACGAGGGCGTGATCTTCGAGCCGAGCGGCGTCGACCACTCCTCGCCGGGCTCCAGCTTCCAGGTCGGCGGCCAGATCGCCCCGATCTTCGGCGGCGCGCAGCCCATCGGCCCGATGTACGCCTTCGTCGGCATCTCCGGCATGGCCAAGATGTCGTCCTCCCGCGGCGGCGTCCCCATCCCGGCGGACGCGCTGAAGATCATGGAGCCGCAGCTGCTGCGCTGGCTCTACGCCCGCCGCAAGCCCAACCAGTCCTTCAAGATCGCCTTCGACCAGGAGATCCAGCGGCTCTACGACGAGTGGGACAAGCTGGTCGCCAAGGTGGCCGACGGCTCCGCCCTCCCGGCCGACGTCGCCGCCTACACCCGCGCCGTGGGCACGGCCGCCGGTGACCTGCCGAAGACCCCGCGCCCGCTGCCGTACCGCACCCTCGCGTCCGTCGCCGACATCACCGCCGGACACGAGGACCAGGCGCTGCGCATCCTCTCCGAGCTGGACCCGGAGCAGCCGCTGGCCACCCTGGACGAGGTCCGGCCGCGCTACGACCGCGCCGAGGCGTGGATCAACACCCACGTCCCCGCCGACCAGCGCACCATCGTCCGCGAGGAGCCCGACGCCGAGCTGCTGAAGTCCCTCGACGAGGCCTCCCAGCAGTCCGTACGGCTGCTGCTCGACGGCCTCGCCGAGCACTGGTCCCTGGACGGGCTGACCCACCTCGTCTACGGCGTGCCGAAGGTCCAGGCCGGCTTCCCGGCCGACGCGACCCCGAAGGAGCTGCCGCCGGAGATCAAGACCGCCCAGCGGACCTTCTTCGCGCTGCTCTACCACCTGCTCGTCGGCCGCGACACCGGCCCGCGCCTGCCCACCCTGCTGCTGGCCGTCGGCCAGGACCGGGTGCGCCGCCTGCTCGGCGAGTAACCCGCCCGCTCAAGGCGACGAAGGCGCCCGGTGCTCAGGGAGCACCGGGCGCCTTCCGTTTGCCGCATCGCGCCTGGAGGCTCAGGCGATGTGCTCGTCCTCCATCTCCGCTTCATGCCGCTGCTGGAAACGGTTGACCAGGGCCTTCAGGGCACCGGGGGACAGGGTCGTCCCGTAGGTCGCCTGGATGTTGTCCCCGAGCGTCCGGGGCGTGGGGTAGCTGCCGTCGATCGACTGCCGGAACACCTGGTAGTAGTCGTCCTCGGTCGGCTCCTGCGCGGCCTCGGGCTCCGGGGTACCGCCGCCCTCGCCCAGTTCACGGGTGCGCTGCGGGGTGACCGGGATCGGGAAGCTGCCGGTCTCCTCCGGGCCGGGCTGCTGGAAGGCCTCCGGCGCCTGCTCCTCGTACCACTCCTCGTACTGCTCCTCGGGGGCGTACTGAGGCTCCTGCATCATCGGGTCGTAGGTGGGGTCGTAGCCGCCGTGGTACTCGATCTCCCGCGGCGCCTGGAACCAGGGACTCTCCTCGTCCACCGGGGGCTCCGGCTCGGCCGCGCGCTGCTGCGGCAGCCGCAGCCGCTGCTCGGCGGCGGGCGCCTCCCGCCCGGAGGCAGGCCCGGACACCGCCTGCGCGCCCCGGCCGCCCGCGGGCACCGGCTGTGCGGCACGCCCGCCGCCCGCGGCCACGGCCGGCCGCTCCGGCGCCGCCTCCACCGCACGGGCGGACGCGGGCGCCACCGGGATCAGATCCGGCTCGATCCCCGCCGCGGCCAGCCCCGCCGGGGCCGTCTCCGCCAGCGGAACGCCGTACCGGGCCAGCCGCAGCGGCATCAGCGACTCCACCGGAGCCTTACGGCGCCACGCCCGGCCGAAGCGGGAACGCAGCCGCGCCTGGTAGACGAGACGTTCCTGCTCCAGCTTGATCACCTGGTCGTAGGAGCGCAGCTCCCACAGCTTCATCCGGCGCCACAGCAGGAACGTCGGCACCGGCGACAGCAGCCAGCGGGTGAGCCGGACGCCCTCCATGTGCTTGTCGGCCGTGATGTCGGCGATCCGGCCGATCGCATGCCGGGCCGCCTCCACGGCGACCACGAACAGTACCGGGATCACCGCGTGCATCCCCACACCCAGCGGGTCCGGCCAGGCGGCGGCGCCGTTGAACGCGATCGTCGCCGCCGTCAGCAGCCAGGCCGTCTGGCGCAGCAGCGGGAAGGGGATGCGGATCCAGGTCAGCAGCAGATCCAGGGCGAGCAGCACACAGATGCCCGCGTCGATACCGACCGGGAACACATACGAGAAGTTCCCGAAGCCCTTCTTGAGGGCCAGAGCGCGGACGGCCGCGTACGAACCGGCGAAGCCGATACCGGCGATGATCAGGGCACCGGTCACGACCACACCGATGAGAACGCGGTGCATCCGAGTCAGCTGCGGCGCGGCCACTCGTACTCCCCTCCCCTTGCGTGTTCTTGCGCGCAACAGAGTGGCACACGTGCGCGGGGAACGCCGCGCCGGTCAGGACTTAAAGCTTCCGCTTCGGTCCTTCTCCAGTTCTTACTTCAGTCCTTCTTGGCCGCGGCGGCGGACGCCGAGGGCGACTTCGACGCCGACTTCGAGGGGGACTTCGACGCGGACGGCGAGGACGACGCGGACGGTGAGGACGACGAACCCGACCCCGCACCCCCCTTGTTGGCGGCCGTCACCGCCGCCACCGCCTCCTTGAGCGCCTTCTCCGCCGCCTTCGTCAGATCGGCCGCGTCCGGCGTCTTGTCGCCCGCGAGACCGGCGCCGTTGTAGTCGACGGTGACGACGACGTTCTCCACCCGGGCCACGACGGTCTGCTGCTTGAACAGACCTTCCTTCTTCTTCAGGTCGTAGTGCACGGCCGTCGCCTCCGCGCCCGCACCGGACACCGGCTCGGCCTTCGCGCCCTTCGCGCCGTCCACCGCCTGGGCGTCCCGGACCTGCTTGGTGTAGTACGTGTGCGCCTGCGCGTCGGCCGGACCGCGCGTGGCGTCCGAGTCGAAGCGCAGCAGCGAGACGTTGAGCCAGCGGAACTGCGAGCCCTTGACGCCGTTGTTGTCCAGGCTGTTCCAGGCGCAGGAGGCACGCGACGACGGATCGTCCGAACTGCCCTTCTTGCCGGACTTCACGCCGTTCGGCACCAGATCGCCGAGGGTGTCCTTCGACAACACCCCGCACGGGTCGGGAAGCTTGAGATACGCGGCCGGCGCCACCGACGGCGACGCGCTCGCCGAGGGCGTGCTGCTCCCCGTGGACGGCTGGGCGGAGCTGCTGCCGCCGCCGCTCTTCGCCTTGGAGTCGCCCGAGTCCGACGAGCAGGCGGCGGTGATCAGCATCGCCGGAACGGCGGCCGCGCAGACAAGAGCGCGGCTCAGGCGCCTGGTTCGCCGGTCTCGCGGGGCACGGTCGTCTCGCTGGGCTGCTCGCTGCATGGTTCCTTCACTCATGACGCTCGGTGTTCGTGCGGGTGTTCGTGCGGGTTCCTGCGGGGGCCACGGTACGCGGTGAGGCAGCCGCGCGGATTCCGTTCCCGCGCTTTGCACGCGCGGGCCGGCGCGGCCCCGACGGCCGTCACCCGCCGAGCGCGTCATCCAGCCGAGCCGCCAGATTCCGGGCCCTGTCCTGCATTTCCTTGCTGTCCGGGACCGTCCCGAGCGCCGTCGGCTGCTCCTCGTACTCGATGGTGACGACGACATTGGACGTGCGGAACACCACAGTCACGGTCCGCTGTTCGGCCGTCGAACCGGAGGCGGACAGCTGGTCGTCGATATACGCCTCGTCACCGAGATCGGAGAGGGTGCGCGGCTGGAGATCGGCGGTGTCGGAGGGCGACGCGCCGGAGGAAGACGGGGACGGGGAGGGGGACGCCGGGGGGCTCGCGGCGGCCCCGGAAGCGGAGGAACCCGGCGACGCGGACGCACCGCTCTTCTTCGCCGCGCTCGTCGGCGAGCCGCTGCTGCTGCTCTCCGGGCTGCTGCTCTCCGTACCCCCGCTCTCCGTGCCACCGCTCTCCGGGCCGCCGCTCTTCGGCTCCGGCAGGTGGGCGCCCGTCTCCCGCTGCTGGAAGAGCTGCTCGGCCTCGTCGTCGTCGCTGACCGTGTTGTCGTACGACACCACGCGCTCCAGGTCGACCGAGAGCCGGTCGGTGGCGTCGGCGGACTCCACCTTCCAACGGCAGCCCACCTTGCGGTCGGTGTCGTAGGTGAGCGCGGCCTCGCCCTGGTACGCCTTGTCCTGCTGCTGGGGGTCGGTGATCTGCCGGATGCCGGGCAGCAGCGCGTCGAGGGTGTCGTGCCCGACGGCCCCGCAGGGCTCCGGGAGGGTGCGGTACCGGCCGGGCTGGGCGGCGGCGCTCGCGCCCGTGTCGCCGGGGTTGGCGTCGTCGGTCGAGCCGTCGCTCCCCGAGCCGCTCGTGCAGCCGGCCAGCAGCGCCGCGAGGAGGGCGGCGGTGCCGGTTACATACGCCTTCCGCTGCACGGACGGGCTCCTCTCGACGGGTCGATCGCTCTGCTGCTCCAGTGTCCCCGCTGGTTAATCGCTTGCCGAAGCGGGGCGCCCCCTGGAGACAATGTGTATCGCACGCGCTGCCGCGGACGCCGGTCCAGTGTCCCTTTCCTCACTGTTCGTTCCGCATGTTCTCTTTGTTGCTGCTAAGTCATTTTGTTGTTGTTTCCGGGGGAATGAGGAAGCTATGTCGTACGTCGAGATGCCCGGCGCGAAGGTCCCGATCCGCATGTGGACCGACCCGGCGACGGTGGAGGACGTGGCCCTGCGCCAGCTCCAGAACGTGGCCACCCTGCCCTGGATCAAGGGCCTGGCCGTGATGCCGGACGTGCACTACGGAAAGGGCGCGACGGTCGGCTCGGTCATCGCGATGCAGGGCGCGGTGTGCCCGGCGGCGGTCGGCGTGGACATCGGCTGCGGAATGTCGGCGGTGAAGACCTCCCTGACGGCGAACGACCTGCCGGGCGACCTGTCGCGACTGCGGTCGAGGATCGAGCAGGCGATTCCGGTGGGCCGGGGTGTACATCGGGACCCCGTCGAGCCGGGCGACTTCCATGGCCTGTCGACCGCCGGATGGGACGACTTCTGGGGGCGGTTCGAGGGGGTCGCCGACGCGGTCAAGTTCCGGCGGGAGCGGGCGATCACTCAGATGGGAACCCTTGGCCAGGGCAATCATTTTGTTGAACTTTGTGTTGATTCCTCCGGTTCGGTGTGGCTGATGCTGCACTCCGGTTCCCGGAACATCGGCAAGGAACTCGCCGAGCACCACATCGGCGTGGCCCAGAAGCTCCCCCACAACCAGGGCCTGGTCGACCGTGACCTCGCGGTCTTCGTTGCGGACACCCCGCAGATGGCGGCCTACCGCAACGACCTGTTCTGGGCGCAGGAGTACGCCAAGTACAACCGCACGCTCATGATGGCGCTGCTGAAGGACGTGATCCGCAAGGAGTTCAAGAAGGCCAAGCCGGTCTTCGAGCCGGAGATCTCCTGCCACCACAACTATGTGGCGGAGGAGCGCTACGACGGCATGGACCTGCTGGTCACCCGCAAGGGCGCGATCCGGGCCGGCTCCGGCGACTACGGCATCATCCCGGGCTCGATGGGCACCGGCTCGTACATCGTGAAGGGCCTCGGCAACGAGAAGTCCTTCAACTCGGCCTCGCACGGCGCGGGCCGCCGGATGAGCCGCAACGCGGCCAAGCGGCGCTTCACGACCCGGGACCTGGAGGAGCAGACCCGGGGCGTGGAGTGCCGCAAGGACTCCGGCGTGGTGGACGAGATCCCGGGCGCCTACAAGTCGATCGACCAGGTCATCGACCAGCAGCGGGACCTCGTCCAGGTGGTGGCCAAACTGAAGCAGGTCGTCTGCGTGAAGGGCTGACGATGGAAGGTCCCCGGCAGATGCCGGGGACCTCGGTCACATGGTCACTGGTCTCCAGGAACGGGGACTTGACCGGTACGCAGCCGCCAGAGGCGGAGATTGCAGCTCTGGAGGGTTCTGCCGAGCGCGTCCGCCGCGGCCATCGGACTGTTGAGCTTCAGCAGGATCCGGTCTTCGGTCTCGGTCCAGCGGCGCCTTGTGTGCTCTGCCCTCATCTCGGCGGGACGTGTCCAGGCCGAGAGCGAGTCGGCGGACGCCCGTTTGCGATCCAGGGACAGGCACCCGGGGTAGTACAGGTCGGCGGCCAGGCGCTGGGCCGCCTCCATCGTGTAGAGGATGTTGTAGATGCCGTCGCGGGCGTTGCGCTTCAGGCTGCGCTCGGCTCCCGTCACGCCCTTGCTGTAGTCGCGCACCCAGAATGCGATGGCGCTGCTGGCCGTCGTCAGCGAGACGAAGGGGACGCCTTTGCTGGTGAAGCCGACCGACCCGTCGGCGTCGATCAGGCCTCGGAGATAGTCGCGGCGGGAGCAGTCGGTGTTCGGCGGCGCGATCGTCTTCGACTTGCGGCCGTAAGGCAGGCCAAGCTCGTTGAGCCTGGTCCTGGCTTCGAGGGAACAGAGCGTCCAGGTCGCCGAGGTGTGGGACTTGGCGAAGTTGGTCGAGCGGGTGCGCTCGGTGATGCTGCTGTTGTAGGGCGTCAGTTGCTGGAATTTCCGCAGCAAGTCGACATCCCGGGCGCCGAGTTCGACACTCAGTCTGCCCTTCTGTCCGGCGCCCGGTTGCAGATGCCCGTCCGCTTGCAGGAAGCCGAACATGTACGCGTACTCGGGCACCGTGAGGTCCATGAACCGGTGGGCGTTAGGCTCGCAATCAGCCACAGGAAGCCTCCACTTCCATGATGGTCAGGCCTTCGGCGGGGATGCAGCCCTGCCGAGGGCCGTCTCATTGATCGTGCGGCTGCGAGCCTAGGGCGGATGTTCGCACAGCGATCAGGTGATCGGCGATGTTCGCCCTTGTGGGTTACCTCTGGCTCAGTGCCCGTGCCGGACCGCGTAGATCATCACGAACGCCACGATGTGGATGCCGAAGAGGAAGTAGCCCAGGAAGTACCAGACCTTGCGTTCGTCCCTGGTCTCCTGGGCCAGGCGGCGCTGTTCCAGGGTGTCGGGTGCGGCGGGGGGCTCGGCCGGGTCGGGCATCACAGCTCCCGGTGCACCTTGGTGTTCGAGGCCTGGGCGCGGGGGCGCAGGACGAGGAGGTCGACGTTGACGTGGCTGGGGCGGGTCACCGCCCAGGTGATCGTCTCCGCCACGTCCTCCGCGGTGAGCGGCTCGGTCACGCCCTGGTAGACCTTCTCCGCCCGCTCCCGGTCGCCGCCGAAGCGGGTCAGGGCGAACTCCTCCGTCTTCACCATGCCGGGCGCGATCTCGATCACCCGGACCGGCTGGCCGACGATCTCCAGGCGCAGGGTCTCGGCGAGGACATGGGCGCCGTGCTTGGCGGCGACATAGCCCCCGCCGCCCTCGTAGGTGCCGTGCCCGGCCGTGGAGGAGACGACCACGACCACTCCGTCGCCGCTCGCGACCAGCTTGGGCAGCAGCGCCTGGGTGATGTTCAGGGTGCCGATGACGTTCGTCTCGTACATCGTCCGCCAGTCCGCCGGGTCCCCGGTGGCCACCGGGTCCGCGCCCAGCGCGCCGCCCGCGTTGTTGACCAGGACGCCGATCGTCTGGAACGCGGTGGCGAACTCGTCCACCGCCGCGCGGTCGGTGACGTCCAGCTGGTAGGCCACCGCCGAGTGTCCGGCCCGGGTCAGCTCCTCCGCCAGCGCCTCGATGCGGTCCTTGCGGCGGGCGGTGAGGACCACGCGGTGACCGGCCTCGGCCAGTGCGCGGGCCGTCGCGGCGCCGATGCCGCTGCTCGCACCGGTGACGACGGCAATGCGGGAGGCGGGGGCCATGGGCAGCTCCTCGGTACGGCCTTTCGGCGGGGCGCGGTCCCGTTTAGCCTAAGTGAGCCTCAGCCGCCGTTCCGCGGCGCCCACATGATCACGGCCATCCCGGCGAGGCAGATCAGCGCCCCGGCGATGTCGAAGCGGTCCGGGCGGTAGCCGTCGGCGACGACACCCCACAGGATCGACCCGGCCACGAAGATCCCGCCGTACGCGGCCAGGATGCGGCCGAAGTGGGCGTCCGGCTGGAAGGTGGCGACGAAGCCGTAGGCGCCGAGCGCGAGGACCCCGCCGGCCGCCCAGAGCCAGCCCCGGTGCTCCCGCACGCCCTGCCAGACCAGCCAGGCGCCGCCGATCTCGAAGAGCGCGGCGACGACGAACAGGGCGGCGGAGCGGAGGATCGGCATGCGGGCAGCTTCGCACGGGCGGGTGCTGTCACCTGTTGGAGGGCGCCTGGCCGCCGGCGGGCGTGGCATACGTCCTACGTACGGGGACCAGTGGCCCAGGGCGAAGGTGATGGTGAGGGTGAGCGGCGTGCGGATCAGAGCGTGGGGGCCGGCGGTGGTGTGCGGTGCCGTCCTTGTGGTGCCGGGAGCGGCGGGGACCGCCGTGGCCGCCCCGGCGCCGGTGCCGGAGGCGGATCTCGCCCTGCACGGCACGGCGGTGATGGACGGCGACCAGGTGGAGGTGCGGCTGACCCCGCGCAACAACGGGCCCGCCGCGGTCCCCGACGCGACGGTACGGCTGCGCTGGTCGGTGCCGCCGGCCGACCGGCAGCAGCTGCCGGCCCGGTGCGCCCGGGAGGACGAGCGGACGGTGGTGTGCGGCACGGGCGCGCTGGCGGCGGGCGCGGTGGGGGAGCAGCTGCGGGTGCCGGTACGGCTGCGGGAGCAGCCTTCGGAGGTGACCCTGGAGGTCGACACCGCGTGGGGCGGCGGCGCCGTGGACAAGGACCGTACGAACGACCGGCTGACGGTCCTGGTGCTGGACACGGGCGACACGTACGCCTTCTGAGGCGCGGACCGGAAGACCCGGGGTGAGAGGACGGCAGGGGCCCCGGTCCGGGTTGCCCCTGTGACGGTGAGAGGCCGGTAAAAAGGGTGATCGTAGGCCCGCCCGCCCCGGCCGAATCCGCGCTGGGCTTGGCAGACTGGGAGGGTGCCCCAGACTGTGCTGCTCGCCGAAGACGACCGTGCCATCCGTCATGCCCTGAAGCGTGCCCTGACCCTGGAGGGGTACGAGGTGACGGCGGTCGCCGACGGTGTGGAAGCACTGGCACAGGCCCACAAGACGCCGCCGGACGTCCTGGTGCTCGACGTGATGATGCCGGGCATCGACGGCCTCCAGGTCTGCCGGGTGCTGCGCGCCGAGGGGGACCGCACACCGATCCTGATGCTCACCGCCCTCGTGGAGACCGCCGACCGGATCGCGGGTCTGGACGCGGGCGCGGACGACTACGTCGTCAAGCCCTTCGATGTGGAGGAGGTCTTCGCCCGGCTGCGCGCGCTGCTGCGCCGGACCACCCCGGTGGCCGTCGCCGCCGGCACCTCCGAGGGGGCCGCGGGCGGCCGGGAGGCGCAGGTCTCGGACCGGCAGATCGAGGCCGCCGGGCTGCGCATGGATCTCCAGGCCCGCCGGGCGTGGCGCGGCAAGCGCGAGCTGGAGCTGACCCGTACCGAGTTCGAGCTGCTGGAGCTGCTGGTCCGCAACGCCGGGATCGTGCTGGACCACTCCACCATCTACGACCGCATCTGGGGCTACGACTTCGGTCCCGGCTCCAAGAACCTCGCCGTCTACGTGGGCTATCTGCGCCGCAAGCTGGACGAGCCGGGTGCTCCGCAGCTGATCCACACCGTGCGGGGCGTGGGTTACGTGCTGCGGGAGGACTGAGTGCGGCGCCTGCGCCGGATGCTGGCCCGGCGCCGGCCCAAGCTGGTCTCGCTGCGCACCACCTTCGCGGTCTCGTTCGCGGCCGTCACCGCCGCCGTGACGATCCTGACCGGCATCCTGTCGTACGGCTCGGCCGCCCGTCTGGTCCGGGTCGACCAGCAGTCGGTGTTCACGCAGGTGGTGCAGGACGTCCGGGACGAGGTGCGGCAGCACGAGATGGTCCCGGAGGACTTCTCCTCGTCCCGCCCGGGGCACGACCTGGTCCGTCCGGCCCGCACCGATGTCCAGGTGCTGGGCGCGCAGGGCCAGATCGTGGACCACGGCAATCCGGTGCTGCCCGTCACCTCCCGGGACAAGGCCATGGCGCTGGCCCGGTCGGCGGGGCGGGTGGTGGAGCACAAGGACGTCCGGGTGGACGCGGACCTGTTCCGGATCGCCACCGTCTCGCTCGGGGACGGGCGGGGCGCGGTGCAGGTCGCGCAGGAGTTCAGCGACACCGAGGATCTGCTGAAGGCGCTCCAGCAGCGGACGCTGATCCTGATGGCGGCCGTGGTGGTGGGCGCCGGTCTGTTCGGCTGGTGGCTGGCCCGGCGGATCACCCGGCGGCTGGTGGTCCTCACCTCCGCCGCCGAGGACGTCGCCCGCACCCGCCGGCTGGGCATCGAGGTGCCGGTGGCCGGGCTGGACGAGGTGGGCCGGCTCGGCCGTGCCTTCGACCGGATGCTGGGCCGGCTCGCCCAGTCGGAGGAGGACCAGCGCCGTCTGGTGCAGGACGCGGGCCACGAGCTGCGCACCCCGCTGACCTCCCTGCGGACCAACATCTCCCTGCTGCGGCGCATCGACGAGCTTCCGCCCGCGGCCCGCGAGGAGCTGGTCGCCGATCTCGGCCAGGAGGCCCGCGAGCTGACCGACCTGGTCAACGAGCTGGTCGATCTCGCCGCCGGGCAGTCCGACACCGAGCCGCCGCAGCGGCTGGACCTCGCCGACATCGCGGAGGAGGTGGTGGGGCTGGCGGTGCGCCGTACCGGGCGGCAGATCGTGCTGCGTACGAGCGGTGACACGACGACGGACGGGCGGCCCGGGATGCTTCAGCGGGCGCTGTCCAACCTGGTGGAGAACGCGGCCAAGTTCGACCGGGGCGGCAGCGCGCCGATCGAGGTCAGCGTCACCGGGCCGGCGCGTGCGGGCACCGTGCGGGTGGAGGTGCTGGACCGGGGGCCGGGGATCGCGGAGGCGGATCTGATCCGTATCTTCGACCGCTTCTACCGGGCCGCGGACGCCCGTTCCCTGCCCGGTTCGGGTCTCGGCCTGTCCATCGTCCGCGAGGTGGCGCTGGCGCACGGCGGGGCGCCCTTCGCGTACTGCCGGGAGGGCGGCGGCGCGGGGATCGGTTTCACGGTGGGCGGCATGGCGGGCGCGACCGGGTTGAGTACCCGTACCTAGGCTCCGGCGGGTACCGGCGCCCATCCGGGGGAGGGGCCGGGCGTTCTAGCGTGCCGGGCATGCCCGAAGAGACCGCTGAGACTCCTGAGACCCCTGAGACCGCTGAGATTGTTCCGAGTGCGGCGTCCGCCGCCTCCTTCGCCCGTGCGGCCGGGTGGGGGTGCCTCGGGTGCGTGGGGGTCGCGCTGATCGCCGTACTCGTCGTATGCGCCGTGCTCGCGGGGCAGTCGGCGGGTTCGACGGACTTCGCGCGGGTGGCGCCGCAGGAGATGGCGGACCGGGTCCTGAAGCACAGCCAGGAGGCGTACGACGTCCTGGGCTTCACCCGGACCGTACGGCCCGGCGTGGAGCGCGTCGGGGTCGGCCCGGAGAACACCCTCGGCGCCGACTACTGCTACGACGGCGGGACCTTCGGGCTGGAGGACAAGACGGTCGACGGCGCCTACCGGATGTCCCACGAGTGGGCGCTGGACAAGGTGCCGGCGAGCCGGGCGGTGCCCGGGCTGCGCCGGCTGCACCGGCGGCTGGTGGACGAGGGCTGGGAGGTCACGTCGTACCACGAGGGCGGGAAGGACGGCCGCCCGGGCGACTGGTCGCTGTACGTCCAGAAGGACGGCGGCGACGAGCGGATGTCCTTCGACTGGTACCCGGACCGCGGGTACTTCACGGGCGGTGCCACCGCGCCCTGCGCCTACGACCCCGGGTGGGACGGCTCGGGCGGGCAGGCCTACTACCCGGACGACGCGGCGAGGTCCGTGTCCCTGCCCGATCTGGCGCCCTCGGCCGCGCAGTAGGCCCGCCCCTTCCCTCCTCGGCTACGACCTTCCGCTACGAACTTCCGCTACGACCTTCCGCGCAGCCTCGGCAGGGTGAGGAAGCCCTCCGCCTGCGCGCTCGCCAGGCCGATGCGGGGGATGTCGCTGGTCTTGGCGAACAGCAGGAAGCGGGGCTCCCACACCGGGCGGTACTTGGCGTTGGCGCGGTACAGGGACTCGATCTGCCACCAGCGGGAGAAGAAGGTGAGGATCGAGCGCCACAGCCGCAGCACCGGGCCGGCGCCGAGGCGGGCGCCGCGCTCGAAGACCGAGCGGAACATCGCGAAGTTGAGGGAGACCCGCTCGACACCCAAGTCCTTCGCCTGGAGGAGGAGTTCGACCACCATGTACTCCATCAGGCCGTTCTCGCTGTTGCGGTCGCGGCGCATCAGGTCCAGGGAGAGGCCGCGCTCGCCCCACGGGACGAAGCTGAGCACGGCGCGCGGTTCGCCGTCCCCGTCCAGGCACTCCAGCATCACGCAGCGGCCGTCCGAGGGGTCGCCGAGCCGGCCGAGGGCCATGGAGAAGCCGCGTTCGGTGGCTCCGTCGCGCCAGCTGTCGGCGCGGTCGACGAGAAGGGCCATCTCCTCCTCGGGGATGTCCTCGTGGCGCCGGACGCGGACGGTGTAGCCGGCCCGCTTGACCCGGTTGTGGGCCTGGCGGACCACACGCATGGCGCGGCCCTCCAGGGTGAAGTCGGCGATCTCCACGATCGCCTCGTCGCCGAGTTCGAGGGCGTCCAGACCGTGCCGGGCGTAGACCGTCCCGGCCTCCTCGCCGGCGCCCATGACCGCCGGGATCCAGGCGTGCCGGCGGGCCTCCGCGAGCCAGGCCTCGATCGCGCCGGGCCAGGCCTCGGGGTCGCCGAGCGGGTCGCCGGAGGCGAGGGAGACGGCGCCGACGACGCGGTAGGTGATCGCCGCCTTGCCGGTGGGGGAGAAGATGACGGCCTTGTCGCGGCGGAGCGCGAAGTAGCCGAGGGAGTCACGGGCGCCGTGCTTGTCGAGCAGGGCGCGCAGCTTCTCCTCGTCCTCCGGGGTGAGCAGCCGGCGGCCGCGCGGGGAGCGGAAGCAGGCGTACAGGGCGAGGCAGAACAGGCCGGCGAGCAACAGGTTGATGACGATGTCGACCCAGCGAGGGGCGTGCACGGAGTCGACCCGGTCGGCGAGCGGGCCGACGCTGATGCCGCGCAGCAGGGTGTAGGCCAGCTCCTCGTACAGGGAGGCGCCCGGCAGCTTGTTGGTGGCGTGCACCAGCAGGGTGCCGAGTCCGCCGGTCACCACGGAACCGCCGACGCCGACGGCCAGCGCCAGCTTGATGTTGGAGGGGTCGCCGACGGCGTTGAACTCGCGCCGGCCGATCAGCAGCGCGAGCACGAAGAGGCCGGTGAGAGCGGTGGAGACCCAGTTGAAGGCGTGGTCGCGGAACGGGTGCTGGGTGAGCGCGAGGACGTAGAGCACGAACAGGGGCGCGGCCAGCAGCAGGTTGACCACCCAGGCGGCGCGCTTGCCGCGCCGCATCACCAGCGCCAGGAAGATCGCCGCCGCGGCCGAGGCCAGGCCCGCGGTGGCCAGGTAGGGGGTGAAGAACTGGCCGGTGTGGTGGGTGTGCGCGTGGACGTGCCGGGCGGTGAAGAGGGTGCCGTCGTTGTGTTCCTGCACTTCCTTGCGGAACGGCAGCGAGATCACGGCGACGATGTTGAACAGGGCGATCAGCCGCAGGTACCACACAGTGGCCGAGGCCGCCGCCGCGCGCAGCCGGGGGCTGGGCGTGGGCAGCGGGAACTCGCGGCGCTGACCGCGTTGAGCGGGAACGTGCGGGGACGGCAGGGTCGACTGCTGTGCGGGCATGGTGACTGGTCACCTTGGAGAAAAGGGATGGGGACGGAAGGAGAGTACCGGCAGCGGCTCTTACCCGGTCCTTCCCGAGTCATGTCATCCCATATGTGATATCAGCCGGTCCGGTCGGCGTCGCGGCGGGCCGTCGCCAGACACCAGGCCAGATTGCCCGCGGCGGCGCCGGCCGCCACCGCGGCGACGATCACCCCGCCGGTGGCGAGCCCGTCGCTGAACAGGTGCGGGCGCCGGGCGAGGCTGTGCAGACCGAAGCCGCACAGCTCGTACACGCCGACCGCGGCGACGAGCAGACTGCCGACCAGCAGGGCCAGCGTCGGCGCCAGCCCGCGTACGTGCGTGGCCGGCGCCGGGCTCGTTTCCGTTTCCGTGTCCTGCATCGTGTCCCCCGTTGAACAGACGTCTGACCGTTGGCGGTTGGGAAAACTACCCTACGGAGGGCGGGGGGAGGCCGCCGCGCACGGCGCGCTGGCGGCGGCGGTGCGGCGGGAAGGCGGTCACCCGGCCGATCACGGCGTTCGCGGCGGCGGGCCCGGCGGACCGGCGCCGGCCGGACTGACATCCGTGCCGGAGGGTCTGCTTGTCGGCCTCCTGAACGGCCTCCTGAACGGCCTTCCGGACGGCCTCACCCGAGGCAGTTGAAGCGTGGCGAACCAGGCGGAGCCCGCGATCCACCGGCCGATGACAAGACCCGACACGATGACCACGAAGACCGCGATGAGCCAGGACAGGAAGGTGAAGACCGGCCCCAGCGGGCCGAACTCCTCGAGGCTGCGCTGCATGGCCGTGGGCATCAGCAGCCCGCCGAACCTGCTCAGCGCCACACTCCCCAGCCCTGCCAGCAGCGCCCCCGGCGCCAGCTCGCGCCAGCCGATCCGACCGCCCAGCAGCAGATGCTGCGTCCACCACCACAGCAGGACCGAGGACAGCAGGGACAGCACCAGCCCCACGACCACGCCGGTGCCGAACCCGCTGCGCAGCGGAGCCTGGAAGAGCAGGACGCCGACCCAGACGACCAGCCAGACGATCCAGCGCCAGGCCGCCGCCCCCACCGGGGCCCGGGGCAGCGACCAGCAGCGTTCGCACACCGCCTGAAGGGCGCGGGTGAAGGCGGTGGCCGAGAGGAGCGCGAACAGCACACCCAGGGCTCCTGCGGTCTGCCGTGGTGTACCGGTGGCCTGGAAGGTGTGCTGTACCTCCGCCAGCGTGTCCCCGCGTACCCCCAGGAGGGCCGACAGCGAGTCCATCATCAGGTCCTGCACACCGCGCGGGGCGAAGGCCGCGACCGTCATCAGCAGCGGCAGGACCGCGAGGAACGACTGGGCCGCCAGCCGCATCGCGCCCTCCACGACGTTGACCGCCGACAGCACCGGCAGCAGCCGGCCGACGTCCACCGTCCGCCCCCACGCCGTGACCCGTCGCCTCGCCCGGCCCCGGTACGCGGACGCCGCTCTGCCGCCCCGGCGGGCGGCGACCGGCGGCGTGCGCGTGCCGCCGTCCCGCCGGTCGGAGGTTCGGGCCCGGTGTGCGGACCGGGACCACGCGAAAGTCATGGCTCCTCCTCGCGTGACACGGCCGGCCATCGGACCGCCGACGCGACGCGGCGGCACCCGCACACCACCAGCCTTCCGCGCACCGCACACCCCCGGGTCACCCGTGACGGGTGATCCGCGCAGGGCGCCATGGCTATGGGGTGTACGGGTAGCCGCACCGACCCCGGACAGGTATCGCCCCCATGACTGACCCAGCCCCCACCCACCCGGACGGAACCCCCTCACGCCGAGACGAGGCGCCTCCGCGGCCGGGCGGGGCGTCTCCCGGGCGGGGTGAGACGGATCCGCGGCCGGAGGGGGCGGGTCCGGGGCGGGGTGAGACGGATCCGCGGCCGGGCGGGGCGGGGCCGGGGCCGGACGTGGTGGCAGAGCGGCGAGCCGAGACGGATCCGCGGCCGGAGGGGGCGGGTGCGGGGTGGGGTGAGACGGATTCGCGGCCGGAGGGGGCGGGTGCGGGGTGGGGTGAGACGGATTCGCGGCCGGAGGGGGCGGGTGCGGGGTGGGGTGAGACGGATCCGCGGCCGGAGGGGGCGGGTGCGGGGCGGGGCGAGCGGGGTCTGCGGCCGGGCGATGCGGCTTCCCTGCCGGGCGATGCGGCTTCCCCGCCCGACGCGGCAGGTTCGCGCCCGGGCGAGGCGGCTCCCCTGCCGGAGGAGGGGGCTTCCCGGCCGGATGGGGCGGGTCCGGGGCCGGCCGGGGCGGCTCCCCAGCCGGGTGGGGCGGGTCCGGGTGCGGCCGGGGCGGCTCCCCAGCCGGGCGGGGCGGGTCCGGGGCCGGACGTGGTGGCAGAGCGGCGAGCCGAGACGGATTCGCGGCCGGAGGGGGCGGGGCCGGGCCCGGGGCGGGGGTCTGGGCGGCGGGCCGGGGTGGTGTCGCTTGTGCGGGCCTGTGCGTTCGCGGCCGTGCTCGTCACCGGGTACTACCTGCTGCCCCTGGACCGGCCCCGTACCAGCGGTGCCGCCCTGGTCCTCCTGGTCGGCCTGCTGGCCGCGGCCGGCATCTTCGCCTGGGAGGTGCGGACGATCGTCCGCTCGCCGTATCCGCGGCCCAGGGCCGTCGAGGCCCTGATCGTCACGGTGGCGCTGTATCTGGTCTCCTTCGCCAGCGGCTACTACCTGCTGGAGCAGTCCGAGCCCGGCTCCTTCAGCGAGGGGCTGACCAGGACCGACGCCCTCTACTTCACCCTGACCACCTTCTCCACCGTCGGATACGGCGACATCACCGCCCGGTCGCAGGCCGGACGGATGATGACCATGGTCCAGATGACCGGCGGCCTCGTCCTCGTCGGCGTCGCCGCGCGGATCCTCGCCCATGCCGTGGAGACCGGACTGACGCGCCGGAGCGGGCAGCGCCAGGAGCCCGGCGACGCCCGGGACGACAGCGAGAGGTGAGCCATGACGGCACCGATGTCCCCGACCGTCCGGCTGTCCCCGGCGGAGAGGGCGGCGTACGGCAGGAACGCCCGCAAGCGTGCCCCGAGGTCCTGCCACGGCCGGTTCGAGCCGGCCCAGGACCGGCCCGACCCGGTCGCGGTGCTGGAGGAGCAGGGATCCACCCGCCTGCCGGAGCTGGTCCCGGTCCGGTACGGCCGGATGCTCGCCTCTCCGTTCAGCTTCTACCGCGGAGCCGCGGCCGTCATGGCGGCCGACCTCGCACCGCTGCCCGGCACCGGGCTGACGGTGCAGCTGTGCGGGGACGCCCATCTGCTGAACTTCGGTCTGCTGGCCTCGCCCGAGCGGCACCTGGTTTTCGACATCAACGACTTCGACGAGACCCTCTCCGGCCCCTTCGAGTGGGACGTCAAACGTCTGGCCGCCAGCCTCGTGGTGGCCGCCCGCGCCAACGGGTTCTCCGCGCGGGACCAGGACCGTACCGTCCGGGAGTGCGTGCGGACGTACCGCACCCGGATGCGCATCTTCGCCGGCATGCGCACCCTGGACGTCTGGTACGCCCAGGACGACGCCGACCGGATGCGCGAACTGCTGGCCGCGTCGATGACCGGAAGAGCCCGGCGGCGGACCGCCGAGGCCACGGCGCGCGCCAGGACCCGCACGCATCTGGAGGCCTTCGCCCGCCTGACCCGGGTGACCGCCGAGGGCCGGCGGATCGCGCCGGAACCCCCGCTCGTCACCCCGCTCCGGGACCTGCCGACGGGCCCCGGCCCGGGTGGCGGCCCGGAGGAGCGGCTCCGGACCGTCCTGGAGGGGTACGCGGACAGCCTCTCCTCCGAGCGCCGGTACCTCCTGGGCCGCTACCGGCTGGTGGACATGGCCCGCAAGGTCGTGGGTGTGGGCAGCGTCGGCACCCGCTGCTGGATCCTGCTGCTGCTCGGCAAGGACGACGGCGACCCCCTGCTGCTCCAGGCCAAGGAGGCGCAGGAGTCGGTGCTGGCCGCGTACACGGGTGACCACCACCACGACAACCAGGGCCGGCGGGTGGTGGAGGGGCAGCGGCTGATCCAGGCGGCCAGTGACATCTTCCTGGGCTGGACGCGCGTGGCCGGCCTCGACGGACGCGACCGGGACTTCTACGTCCGCCAGCTGCGCGACTGGAAGGGCACCGCACGGCCCGAGACCATGGACCCCGGCCTGCTGCGTCTGTACGGGCACCTGTGCGGGGCCAGTCTGGCGCGGGCCCACGCCCGCTCCGGCGACCCCGTCGTCCTCGCCGCCTACCTGGGCGGCAGCGACCGCTTCGACCGCGCCCTGACCGGATTCGCGCAGGCGTACGCCGACCAGAACGAGCGGGACCACAAGGCGCTGCGCGCGGCCGTCCGCAAGGGCGGGATCCGGGCGGCCACCGGCTGAACCCGCCCCCTCAGTGGGTGACGGCCAGCTTGAAGCCGACGATCAGCAGGCCGAGGACCAGGTTGACCACCGCCGTGAGCGCGGTCAGCCGCCAGGACCCGCCCGACCGCCGGGCCGCGGCCACCGACCAGCCCACCTGTCCGGCCACGGCCACGGAGACGGCCAGCCACATGGTGCCGGGCAGATCCAGGCCCAGCAGCGGGCTGACGGCCACGGCCATGGCCGGCGGCACGGCCGCCTTCAGGATCGGCCATTCGTCCCGGCACACGTGCCAGATCGCCCGGCGGTGGAGCGGATGCATGGCCAGCCGGGCGCCGAACAAATGGGCGTGCACATGGGCCACCCAGAAGACCACACCGGTGACCAGCAGCAGCACGACCAGCTCCAGCCGGGGCCAGGGGCCGAGCGTGCCGGCGCCGATCACGACCGAGGCGGCGAGCAGGGAGCCGTAGACACCGCCGGTGTAGTCCGTCCGGGCCCGCTGTTCGGCCGTACGCTCCTGACGGGCGGACTCCACCAGGTCTCGTCTGCGCGCTGTCACGGCGATCACCGCCCCATGTACGGGATGACACCCGCCAGCATGACAAGCCCGCCGCGTGCGCACACCCTGGAGACAGAAGGCGTCTTCGGACACCTCTTCGGACACCAGGGAAAGCGGGGCCGCAGCATGTGCCGCTGGATTGCCTACTCGGGTTCCCCCATCGCTCTCGGCCAGGTCCTGTTCCAGCCGAAACACTCCCTGATCGACCAGAGCCTGCACTCCCGCATGGGGGTGGAGACGACCAACGGCGACGGTTTCGGCGTCGGCTGGTACACGCCCGACGCGGACACCCCGGCGGTGCTGCGGGACGTCGGCCCGGCGTGGAACAACCGCAATCTCCAGGAGATCGCGCAGCACGTCCGCTCGGGTCTCTTCTTCGCCCACATCAGGGCCTCGACCGGTACGGCGGTGCAGCAGACCAACTGCCACCCGTTCCGCCACGGACGCTGGCTGTGGATGCACAACGGCATGATCAACGGACATCACCGGATCCGGCGCGACCTCGCCCTCGCCGTCGATCCGCTGCTCTACCCCGACATCGAGGGCTCCACCGACTCCGAGCTGATGTTCTTCCTCGCCCTCACCTTCGGGCTTGAGGAGGATCCGCCCGGCGCGGTCGCCCGGATGGCCGGCCTGGTCGAGGAGACGGCACGCGCCCACGACATCCCCCACCCCCTCCAGATGACCGTCGCGGTCTCCGACGGCGAACGCCTCTGGGCCTTCCGCCACTCCAGCGAGAACCGCTCCCGCTCCCTGTACGTCAGTGCCGAGGTGGCGTCCCTGCGCGCACTCCACCCGGACGCCGCCTTCCTCTGGGACGTCTCCGACGACACGCGCCTCGTCGTCTCGGAACCCCTGGGCGACCTCCCGGGCGCCTGGAAGGAGTTCCCGGAGAACAGCTACGGCGTCGTCCAGCCGGGCGAGGACGTCATCAGGCCGTTCAGCCCGTCACCGGCGCCGGTGTGACGCGGCGCGGACATGAGGTAGGCGAGTACGGCGAGCACACGGCGGTTGTCGTCGTCGGAGGGGGCGAGCCCCAGCTTGGCGAAGATGCCGGTGCTGTGTTTGGACACGGCCTTGTCGCTGATGAAGAGCCGGCTGGCGATGGCGCTGTTGGAGCGTCCCTCGGCCATGAGTTCCAGCACTTGACGTTCCCGTTCGGTGAGCCGGGAGAGGGGTTCGCGTGCGCCACGGCCGCGGCGGCCGAGCAGCTTGGTGACCACTTCGGGGTCCATGACCGTGCCGCCCGCGGCGACCGTACGGATCACGTCGACGAACTGGTCGTCGCTGAACACCCGGTCCTTGAGCAGATAGCCGACCCCGCCTGCCTGGTCGGCGAGCAGTTCCTGGGCGTAGATCTGCTCGACGTACTGGGAGAGCAGCAGAATCGGCAGCCCGGGGATCCGCTCCCGGGCGGACAGCGCCGCACGGAGCCCGTCGTCGGTGTGGGTGGGCGGCAGCCTGATGTCCACGATCGCGAGGTCCGGCCGGTGCTCCAGCAGCGCGTCGAGCAGGCCCGGAGCGCTGTCGGTGGCCGCCACGATCTCGAAGCCACGCGCCGTGAGGAGCCTGACCAGCCCTTCACGGAGCAGGAAGAGATCCTCCGCGACGACTACGCGCACGGCACCTCCATGGCCACGATCGTCGGTCCCCCGGGCGGGCTGCTGACTGCCAGGATGCCGTCGAAGGCCGCCAGCCGTCGCTCCACCCCGGCCAGCCCGGTGCCCCGGGCGGGTTCCGCGCCGCCGACCCCGTCATCGACGACCTCGATGCGCAGCAACCCTTCCGTCCGGGCCATCCGGATCACGAGACCGCGCGCGTAGGAGTGCCGGACGGCGTTGGTGACCACTTCGGCGACGGCGAAGTAGCAGGCCGACTCCAGCGGGGCGGGGAGCCGTTCGGGCAGGTCGATCTCGGTCTCGCAGGGCAGGGGCAGGTCCAGTGAGAGCGCCCGGACCGCCTCCCCCAGGCCCCGGTCGGCCAGCATCGGCGGGTGCATTCCCCTGATCAGGCCGCGCAGTTCCGCCAGTGCGGTGGCCGACGCGACACGGGCCTCCACGACGAGCGCGGCGGCCTCGTGCGGCGCGTGGTGGATCAGCGCCTCGGCGACCCGGAGGTTCATTCCGATGGCGACCAGCCGTCCCTGCGCGCCGTCGTGCAGGTCCCGCTCGATCCTGCGCAGCTCCGCGGCCGCGGAACTGAGCGCGTCGGCCCGGGTCGCGGTCAGCTCCCGCACCCGCCGGGCCAGCGCCGGGTCGGGCCCCCTGCCGAACAGCCGGCCGGCATCCGCCAGCACGGTTCGGGGCAGCAGCCAGAGCCCGAGGGCCAGCAGCACCGCCCCCTGGATACCGCCGAGGACCGACGCATGGTGGGCGATCTCCAGGGGGAGGTCCGGCGCCGGCCCGGTCGGCCTGCCGACCTTCGTGACGACCACGAGGTGTTGTCCGAACCCGCTCTGGGCGACGTCGTACGCCCCGATCCCCACCAGACCCAGGACGGCCAGGTTCGCGGCCGCCCGGGGCCACCGCACCAGCCCGGCCACGACGGCCACCAGCAGCGCCAGGCCCGCCAGATAACCCACCACCGCCGGCCCCGCCCCGGTGCCCGGCGGCGCGAACCGCCACAGATCGAAACCGAGCAGGTCACCGATCATCACCACGACGGCGGGCAGCAGCAGTGCCCAGCGCGCGGACCTCGACGCATCCGCTCCGACCAGACACGCGGGCCCCCCGTTCGCCGGCCGGCGCAGCGCCGCACCGGCGAGCGCGGCGAGCACCGGCACGCTCACACAGCCCACCAGGACATTCAGCAGGTCGCGCCCGTAGCCGACAGAGGAATGCGTGAGCCAGTACGTCCCTTCCAGCACTTCGCCGGTCGCCGCCGCGACCCCGGGCAGCAACCACCGCCCGGGCACATCCGTCGCGGCGGGCAGCGCGGTGGCCAGCAGACCGGCCGCGAGCAGCGCCGCCGGGAGCAGCCCGTCGGGTTGCAGATCCGGCACGGTGACGACATAGCCGTTCGATCCGGCGGAGTTGTGCAGGGCGAACACCAGGGCCGGCACACTCCCGTACGCGGCCGTCCCCACCAACCCCGCCACGACCCGCCAGCCGACCCGCCCACCCGGCCGCGCGACCCGCCCCGACCGGTCCCGCGCCTGCTCCGCCCTGACGGCCAGCACCGCACAGACCGCGGTCAACCCCACGAGCACCCCCGCGGGCCACGGCACCCCACCCACCGGAATCGGCCACATACCGGCCCCCCGTCTCCTCACCCAGGCCACACGCTGTGACCTGCACGCCATGCTGCTGCGAGGAACGTGGCACGCGCCATGGACCGACACCTACTCCGGGGGTAGGCAAACCCCTACCCGGGCGGGGGAGCCCCCTCAAAACCGGCTGGGGACCGGACAAGGTTCCGTCGGCAGGATCACATAGGTGGTCGGTTCACCGACGGGCTGCGCGACATGCCAGCCCGCCTGTTGCAGCAGAACAAGCATGATTTGGACGTCCGTGCTGTCCGGGACGTTGCTCAATCGAACCGGGCGACCGAAGGCCGCCGCAGCGGCGAGAAGCGGCAGAGCGGCGTTCTTGGAGCCGTCGACGCTCACGGTGCCGGCGAGCGGCGGTCCAGGGCGTACGGCGATCACCTCGGCGGCCACGCTGGGGACGTGGGTGGTCGTCATCCTCAACTCCTCTGGAGGGGAGGGAAACAGGAGAATTCCTGGCTGGGTGTGCTGGTCAGGTCGATTTCGGCCCAGCAGCGCTTGCCGGTCTCGGTCGGTTCGGCGTGGTACCGGTCGGCGAGGGCGGCGACGAGGAACAGGCCCCGGCCGCCCTCGCTGTCCGCGTCGGGCAGAGCCGGCTGGGGCAGTACCGGGCTCGTGTCGCAGACCTCGATCCGCAGGACGGCCTCGTCGAGACAGACCGCGAGCGAGACGGATCCGGTGCCGGCGTACTGGACCGCGTTGGTGACGAGTTCGCTGACCAGCAGTTCGGCCGTGTGCACCACCTCGGTGCCCAGCCCCGCGTCCCAGCCCGCTATCGCGGCCACGGCCTGGTGCCGAGCCGTGGTCGCTGCGACAGGCGTCGCGGGCAAAGAAAGAGCGAGCTGGTGCGCGTCCATGAGTGGCCTTCCGAGGTTGGTGGGGCCACACCAAGCAACCAGCCCGTCGCCGTGAGTGGCGAGCGTTGGCACGGGCGCTGCATGGGTTATGCGGGAGCTGCATCACCGCCAACTACGGCTGATTTATGCTCGATTGAGCAGGCAGGATCAGCGACGGCGGAAGGAGCCGTGGCAGATGGCCGACGCGCATGGAGGAGCGAGACGGATCGGAGAACGGATCCGTCGCGCACGGGTGTTACAGCGGCGCTCACAGCACGACGTGGCCGCAGCGCTCGGGTATCACCAGTCCAAGGTGAGCCGTCTGGAGAGCGGTCGCGGCACGGAGGACATCCGTGTACTACGCGCCATCGCGCAGGAACTGAGCATTCCACCTGATGAGTTGGGCCTCGCCCCAGCTCCGGACGTCTCCGCCGCCGATCAAGAAGCTGACGACATGCACCGCCGCACGTTTCTTGCCGTGAGCATCGCAGCGCTCGCTGCCCCGGCCGGCTCTTCGGCCTCGCACACCGCCCTCGTCCAGGCACTTCTGCCCGGCCCCGGGCCTGTGGGTACCGGTGGCCCCCAGGACACGGCCGCCCTGTACGAACGCGTCGGATCAGCACTCAGGCTCTTCCACACCTGTCACTACACGGAGCTGGAGCGCATCCTCCCGAGCCTGATCGCCGACCTGCGGGTGGCCGCCGACGATTCGACGGACAGGGACATGGTGTCCCGACTCCTGGCCACGGCGTACCAGACGACGACGAGTCTGCTGCTCAAGCGGCACGACCAGGGCAATGCCTGGCTTGCCGTCGGCCGGGCGATGGCCGAGGCCGAGCGCTCGGGGGATCCTGTGGTCCTCGCCTCCAGCGTCCGTGTCCAGGCCCACGTCCTGGTCCGAGAGAAGCACGCCACAGAGGCCGTCACGCTGGTCCGGCACACCGCGGACCAGCTCACCGGCTCCTACGACCGGCGTTCACCGAAGTACCTCGCTGCCGTCGGACTGCTGCTCCTGCGCGGTGTGACCGCGGCCAGCAGCCGCGGTGACCGCGCGGCCACGAAGGAATTCCTCACCGAGGCGAAAGAAGTCTCGCGGTACGTCACTCTCGACCGGCCCGACGCCTGGGCCACCTTCAGCCCGACCAATGTTGCCCTGCACGAGCTGAGCGCTTTGGTGGCCTTCGGCGACGCCGGTCTCGCCCTTCAGACGGCCCGGCCCCTCATGCGCCGGCACATCCCGGTCCCCGAGCGCCGGGCCGCACTGTGGGTGGAGGCGGCCCGCGCCTACAGCCAGCAGGGTCGCCTGGCCGACGGCTACCAGGCCCTGAGGATCGCCGAGACCTGCGCCGCCCAGGACATCCGCCGCCCCGACGTCCGCAACCTGGTCGCCGACATGGCCGCCCGCGACCGCCGACGTACTCTGCCGGAACTGCACCGCTTCAGCCGTCAACTGGGAGTCCCCGCGTGACCGAACCGACCGCTCCGGACAAGAAGCCCTTCCTGTACGTCGTCGTGTGCGCGGCAGGCGTGGCCCGTGACGTCGGCAAGCTGATCACAGCCGCCCAGGAGGCGAACTGGGATGTCGGCGTCGTCGCCACACCGCAGGGATGTGGCTTCATCGACGCTACGGCGATCGAAGCACAGACCGGTTACCCGATCCGCTCCGCCTGGCGTTCACCGGGAGATCCGCGCCCACTGCCGCCCGCGGACGCAATCGCCGTCGCCCCGGCCACCTTCAACACGATCAACAAGTGGGCCGCCGGGATCTCCGACACCCTCGCCCTGGGCATCCTGTGCGAGGCGTACGGCATGGGCATCCCGACGGCGGCCCTGCCGTACCTGAACTCCGCGCAGGCTGCCCACCCCGCCTACCAGCAGAGCCTGGACCGGCTGCGGGGGATGGGTGTCCTGATCGGCTCCTGCGAACCGCATCGGCCGAGGGCCGGCGGTGCGGCGGACCGCTTCCGCTGGGAGGAGGCCCTGGAACTGCTGGAACCCATGGTCAGCACGATGCGGTGAGGGGTCGTTCTTCACCGGCCCCGTAGAGGCACGGGTCAGGGCGGAGCCGGAAAGCTCCGCCCGCCGGCAGAGAAACCCCACCTCACGGCCAGACCAGGCAATACGCCTGATGCCCCGCCTCGTGCAGCCGATGGCTGAAGTCCTGCCATTCGTGGAGCAACTGGTACACGTTGAACGCGTCCCGCGGCCCTCCGCGGTCCGGGACCGTGGACCAGATGAAGGCCGCCGCGCCGACCGCCTCCTCGCCGATGCCGCGCAGCGGGTCGACGACCGTCATGGGGAGCTTGACGACCGCGTAGTCGGGGTGCAGGACGACCAGTTCCAGCGGCGGCACCTTGTGCAGGGGGACGCCTTCGATGCCGGTCAGCACCATCGCGGCCACCGTCTCCGGCTTGATCCTGGTGAACATGCCGTTCATGCCCAGCTCGTCGCCGCCGAGCTCCTCGGGCCGCATCGAGATGGGGACGCGGGCCGCGGTCGCTCCGTCCGGCGCGCCGAAGTATTTGTACGTCACCCCCACCCGACCACCATTCCTGCTCCCTGCCCGAAGGCGGTCGGCCCGCCGGTCGTGCCGCTCGGGCTCACCCGGTACACCCTGTGTCTGACGTGTTTCGGTCGCTTCCTCCGCGTCGCGCCGGTGCCTTCCCCGCCGGGCACGCCGAGGACCCAGGTCATCAGTCCCCTCGCCCAGTCCGCCACCGCGATGCATATCTCCACCCGACTGCTTTTCTAGGACGCGTGGCCCCCGCCGCGCAACCCGATCATCGTGTCAGTGACCTCCCCCACGGCCGCCCGCCGAAACGTGCGGTGGAACAACAGTCCGCGGAGCGATGCCCGGCCCTGAGCATCCCCTGATCATTACGTGCGTGAGAGCTGTGTGTATCAGGTCTCAGTCTCGCAGATGGCGGATGACGGTGCCGCGTTCCCGAGGCGGGCCGTCGCGCCGGACGGGGCGCGGCCTACCCTGAGGGGGTCACCACGCAACCGGAGTCCGAGAAGCCGGAGAAGCCGCACGTCATGAGTGCACTGAGCGAAACGCCCTATCCCTACGACGCGCCGGTGTCCCAGGCGCTCTTCGACCGCGCCTCCGAAGTCACCCCGGGCGGGGTGAACTCCCCGGTGCGCGCCTTCCGCGCCGTCGGCGGTACGCCCCGGTTCATGGTGTCCGGCAAGGGTCCGTACCTGACCGACGCCGACGGCCGTGAGTACGTCGACCTCGTCTGCTCCTGGGGACCGATGATCCTCGGGCACGCGCACCCGGAGGTCATCGCCGCCGTACAGGAGGCCGTCGCGCGCGGTACGTCCTTCGGCACGCCCGGTGAGGGCGAGGTCGCGCTCGCCGAGGAGATCGTCGCCCGGGTGGCGCCGGTCGAGCAGGTGCGGCTGGTGAGCAGCGGCACCGAGGCGACCATGTCGGCCATCCGGCTGGCCCGCGGGTTCACCCGGCGGAGCAAAGTGATCAAGTTCGCCGGGTGCTACCACGGGCATGTGGACTCGCTGCTCGCCGCGGCCGGGTCCGGGGTCGCCACCTTCGCGCTGCCCGACACGCCCGGTGTCACCGGTGCGCAGGCCGGGGACACGATCGTGCTGCCGTACAACGATCTGGAGGCGGTGCAGGAGGCCTTCCACCGGCACCCGGGGGAGATCGCCTGTGTGATCACCGAGGCCTCGCCGGGCAACATGGGCGTCGTGCCGCCGGACCCCGGGTTCAACCAGGGGCTGAAGGACGCCTGCCACAAGAACGGCGCCCTCTACATCTCCGACGAGGTCATGACCGGCTTCCGTACCAGCCGCGCCGGCTGGTACGGGGTGGACGGGGTCACGCCGGACCTGATGACCTTCGGCAAGGTCATGGGCGGCGGGTTCCCCGCGGCCGCGTTCGGCGGGCGGGCCGATGTGATGGGCCACCTCGCTCCGGCCGGGCCCGTCTACCAGGCGGGGACGCTGTCCGGGAACCCGATCGCGACCGCCGCGGGCCTCGCCCAGCTGCGGCTCCTCGACGACGCCGCGTACGACACGGTGAACGCCGTGTCGCAGCAGATCCAGGGCCTGGTCACCGAGGCGCTGAGCAAGGAGGGCGTCGCCCACCGGCTCCAGACCGCCTCCAACATGTTCTCGGTGTTCTTCACCGACCGGCAGGTGCGCGACTACGAGGACGCCAAGCGGCAGGAGTCGTTCCGCTTCACCGCGTTCTTCCACTCGCTGCTGTCGAACGGCGTCTATCTGCCGCCGTCGTCCTTCGAGTCCTGGTTCGTGTCCACGGCCCACGACGAGCGGGCTATCCAGAAGATCGCCGACGCCCTTCCGGCGGCGGCCCGGGCGGCTGCGGAGGCCACCGCATGAGCAGCAGCGACAAGGACGTCACCGTCGTCCATCTGATGCGGCACGGCGAGGTGGAGAACCCGACCGGGATCCTGTACGGGCGGCTGCCCGGCTACCACCTCTCCGAGCTGGGCCGGCAGATGGCCGAGCGGGTCGCCGAGCACCTCGCCCCCCGGGACATCACCCATGTCTGCGCCTCCCCGCTGGAGCGGGCGCAGGAGACCGCCACCCCGATCGCCAAGGCGCACGGGCTGGACCTGGCCACCGACGAGCGGCTGATCGAGGCCGACAACGTCTTCCAGGGCAAGACCTTCGGGGTGGGCGACGGCGCGCTGCGCAAGCCGGGCAACTGGCAGCACCTGGTCAACCCGTTCAAGCCGTCCTGGGGCGAGCCGTACGTCGACCAGGTGGTGCGGATGATGGGCGCGCTGAACGCGGCCAAGGACCAGGCGCGCGGCCACGAGGCGGTGCTGGTCAGCCATCAGCTGCCGATCTGGATCGTGCGCTCGTACGTCGAGCGGCGCCGGCTGTGGCACGACCCGCGCAAGCGGCAGTGCACCCTCGCGTCCCTGACGTCGTTCACCTACCTCGGCGACAAGATCGTGTCCGTCGGCTACAGCGAGCCGGCGATCGATCTGGTCCCGGAGCATCTGCGGGCCGGCGCCAAGCCGCAGAAGGGCAAGGGCACCGCGCAGGGCAAGGCCTTCGGCGCCTAGAAGCGCCGGGAGCCGCCAAGAAGCGCCGGGAGTCGCCCAGAAGCGCCGAGACGCCGGGTGCCGCCGCGAAGCGCTTAGAGCGCTTTTGCCGGTTCCGTTACGAAAAACATAAGAATCATGGGAACCTCCCCGATCGTCACGTCCTCTCCCTGGGTGACACCAGCAGGCGTGACGAATCGGGGATTTCCATGCGCACCTTCTCCCGGCCCCTTTCCAGGAGGGGAATGCTCGGCCTCGGCGCGGGAGCCGCGGCCGCCGCCTCCCTCGCCGGCTGCGGGAGCCTCAAGTCCTCGGACGGCGGCGGGCACTCCGGCGGTTCCGGCAAGGACGGCTCCGGCAAGGACGGCACGGACGGTGCGCGTCCGGCCAAGCTCATCGGCGACGGCTCCACCTCCTTCACCGGCAAGCAGCCGCACCAGCCGGCCAAGCCGGAGCCGCTGGAGCCGGGGCAGATGCCGCCGCAGTTCGTCATCTTCTCCTGGGACGGCGCCGGCGAGGTCGGCAACGGCCTCTTCCCGCGCTTCCTGGACCTCGCCAAGCAGCACGGGGCGAGCATGACCTTCTTCCTCTCGGGGCTGTATCTGCTGCCCGAGTCGAAGAAGCGGATGTACGCGCCCCCGAACAACCCGCGCGGCGCCTCCGCCATCGGCTATCTCACCGACGAGCACATCAAGTCCACGCTGGCCAACGTGCGCCGGGCCTGGCTGGAGGGCCACGAGATCGGCACCCACTTCAACGGGCACTTCTGCGGCGAGACGCACGGCTCGGTCAAGTGGTGGACCCCGCAGCAGTGGAAGAGCGAGATCCAGCAGGCCACGTCCTTCGTCAAGGAGTGGAAGACCAACACCGGCTGGCACGACCTGCCCGCACTGCCCTTCGACTACGACAAGGAGCTGGTCGGCGGCCGTACGCCGTGTCTGCTCGGCCAGGACAACCTGCTGCCCACCGCCCGCGAGCTGGGCTGGCGGTACGACGCCTCCTCGCCCGGCGGCCGGCAGGTGTGGCCGGTGAAGCGGCAGGGGATATGGGACCTGCCGCTCCAGCAGGTGCCGTTCCCGGGGCGCAGCTTCGAGGTCCTGTCGATGGACTACAACATGCTCGCCAACCAGTCCCTGAACACCACGAAGGCGCCCTCCTACAACTACCCGGGCTGGCGCAAGCAGTCCGCGGGGGCGTACATCGCCGGCTTCGAGCGGGCATACAAGACAAACCGGGCGCCGTTCTTCATCGGCAACCACTTCGAGCAGTGGAACGGCGGCATCTACATGGACTCCGTCGAGGAGGCCTTCAAGCACATCGCGCGCGAGAAGGAGAAGGGCGCCGACGTCCGGATGGTGTCCTTCCGGCAGTTCGTGGACTGGATGGACGTCCAGAAGCCCGAGGTGCTCGCCAAGCTCCGCACGCTGGAGGTCGGACAGCAGCCGGCCGGGGGCTGGAAGACCTTCCTCGCTTAGCCCAGTGAGCCGCCCGCGCCCCGCCCCCTGCCGGAAATGTCCCGTGTAAATACGCCCTGAAATGCGGTTTTCCGCCCGGCAGGGGGGTGCGCGAGAGTCCTGGAACGGCCATGCGAAACTTTTCACATGAAAACCCGTAGCCGCGCCGTCCTGCTCAGCGCCGTGGCCGCCGTCGCGGCCCTGACCATGTCCGCGTGCGGCAGCGGCACCTCGGGCGGAGGCGGCAACACCAACTTCATCACCGGCAACAACGGCATCGACACCGTCCCGCAGGGCAAGCGGGTCGCCGCCCCCGACCTGTCCGGCCGGACGATCGACGGCAAGCGCCTCGACATCGCCGACTACAAGGGCCGGATCGTCGTCGTCAACTTCTGGGGCTCCTGGTGCGGGCCGTGCCGGGAGGAGGCCCAGTACCTCGCCAAGGTCTCCGAGCAGTACAAGGACAAGGGCGTGCAGTTCGTCGGCGTCAACACCCGGGACACCAGCACCACCCCCGCGGTCGCCTTCGAGAAGGAACACAAGATCGGCTTCCCGAGCCTGTACGACCCGAGCGGAAAGCTGATGCTCCGCTTCGAGAAGGGCACGCTCAACCCGCAGCTGATCCCCTCCACGCTGATCATCGACCGGCACGGGAAGCTCGCCGCGCGGGCCCTGGAGGCGCTCGACGACACCGCCCTGCTGAAGATGCTCAAGCCGGTCCTGGCGGAGAAGTGACGTGAGCGCACTCGTCACCCTGGCCGTCGGCCAGAACCAGACCGTGCTCCACGGCGCCCTGCTGGTCGCCGCGCCGATCGCGCTCCTCGGCGGACTCGTCTCCTTCTTCTCGCCCTGCGTGCTGCCGCTCGTCCCCGGCTACCTCTCCTACGTCACCGGGGTCGCCGGCACCGACCTGGGCGAGGCCCGGCGCGGACGGATGGTCGCCGGGGCCTCCCTGTTCGTACTCGGCTTCAGCGCCGTGTTCATCTCCACCGGAGCGCTGTTCGGCTCCTTCGGCTGGACCCTCCAGCAGCACAAGGACGTCCTGTCCAAGGTGCTCGGCGTCTTCATGATCCTCATGGGCGTCTTCTTCATGGGGCTGATGCCCTGGTTCACCCAGCGCGAGTTCCGCTTCCACAAGCGGCCGGCCACCGGCCTGGTGGGCGCGCCGATCGTCGGAGCGCTGTTCGGTATCGGCTGGACCCCCTGCCTCGGCCCGACGCTGTCCTCGGTGAACATCCTCGCCATGAGCGAGTCCAGCGCCGCGCGCGGCGCCCTGCTGATGGTCGTCTACTGCCTCGGACTGGGCCTGCCCTTCGTGCTCGCCGCCGTCGCCTTCCGCAAGGCGCTCGGCGCCTTCGCCTGGGTCAAGCGCCACTATGTCTGGGTGATGCGCATCGGCGGGACCATGATGATCGTGACCGGTGCGCTGCTGCTGACCGGCGCCTGGGACAGCCTCGTACAGCAGATGCAGACCTGGTCCGGCGGCTTCGATGTGGGGATCTGACCGATGAGCAAGACCGAAACCGACACCGCCCGCGACCAGGAGGACCTCGGCGCGGCCGGCTCCCAGCTGTCCACCGCGCCGACGGAGGAGCTGTCCGCCCCGCCCGGCCTCGGCGTCATCGGCTGGGTCCGCTGGTTCTGGCGGCAGCTGACCTCCATGCGGGTCGCGCTGCTGCTGCTCCTGCTGCTGTCGCTGGCCGCGATCCCCGGCTCGCTGATCCCGCAGTCCGGCGCCGACCTCAACAAGGTCGACGACTTCCGCAAGGCGCACAAGACGCTCGCGCCCGTCTACGACAAGCTCGGCCTGTTCCACGTCTACAGCTCGGTGTGGTTCTCCGCGATCTACATCCTGCTGTTCGTCTCCCTCATCGGCTGCATCGTCCCCCGCACCTGGCAGTTCGTCGGCCAGCTGCGCGGCCGTCCGCCGGGCGCGCCCAAGCGGCTGAACCGGCTGCCCGCCTACACGACCTGGCGGACGACGGCCGATCCGGAGCAGGTCCGCGAGGCCGCGCTCGCCCTGCTGAAGAAGCGCCGCTTCCGCGCCCATGCGGCCGGGGACGCGGTCGCCGCCGAGAAGGGCTATCTGCGCGAGCTGGGCAACCTGGTCTTCCACCTCGCCCTGATCGTGATGCTGATCGCCTTCGCCTGGGGCCAGCTGTACAAGTCCGACGGGACGAAGCTGGTCGTCGAGGGCGGCGGCTTCGCCAACTCGCTCGCGCAGTACGACGACTTCAAGTCCGGCAGCCTGTTCCGCAACGACGACCTGGTGCCGTTCAGCTTCGACCTGAAGGACTTCACCGGCACCTACGAGGTCTCCGGCCCGAACCGGGGCACCCCGCGCACCTTCGAGGCGAAGCTCGACTACAGCGTGGGCGCCTTCGGCAAGCAGAAGTCGACCACCGTCCAGGTCAACAAGCCGCTGCACATCGGCGACTCCAAGGTCTACCTGGTCAGCCACGGCTACGCGCCGGTCATCACGGTCCGCGACGGCAAGGGCAAGCAGGTCTTCCACGACGCCGTGCCGCTGCTGCCGCTGGACGGAAACGTCACCTCCAACGGCGTGGTGAAGGTGATGGACGGCTACAAGAACCCCCAGGGCAAGACCGAGCAGCTCGGCTTCCAGGCCTTCTTCGTGCCGACCTTCGACCCGAAGAGCGGCACCATGCTCTCCCAGTTCCCGGCGCTGGTGAACCCGCTGCTCGCGGTGAACGCCTACCACGGTGACCTGGGTGTGGACGCGGGCACCCCGCAGAGCGTGTACCAGCTGGACAAGACGCACATGAAGGCGTTCAAGGACAGCAAGGGCCAGCTGCTGAAGAAGCTCCTCCAGCCGGGTGACACGCTGACGCTGCCGAACGGCGCCGGGTCCATCACCTTCGAGAAGGACGTCAAGGAGTGGGCCGGCTTCGAGATCGTCCAGGAGCCGGGCAGCGGCTGGGCGCTCGGCGCCGCGATCGCGGCGATCTTCGGCCTGGCGGGCTCCCTGTTCATCCAGCGCCGCCGGGTGTGGGTGCGGGCGGTGCGCGGTGCCGACGGCGTGACCGTCGTCGAGATGGCCGGGCTCGGCCGCAGCGAGTCCGCCAAGGTCCCCGAGGAGCTGGGCGACCTCGCCGGGATCCTGTACGACCGGGCGCCCGGGGCCCCCGACGATTCCGGCTCCGCACCCGACGACGACCCGGACGAAGCCTCCGGCGCCTTTGCCACCTCCACCGAATCTCCCGTCGTACCTGCCGAAGGGTCTGAGAAGTGACTCTCGCCGCCGCAACCAACGAACATCTCGCGAGCATCAGCAACACGCTGATCTACTCGTCGATGGCCGTCTACACGCTGGCATTCTTCGCGTACATCGCCGAATGGCTCTTCGGCAGCCGCAGCAAGGTCGCGCGGACGGCCGCCGCGCTGACCGCGGACGCGGCACCCGCCAAGGCCGCCAAGGGCCCGGCCGTCACCGTCCAGCAGGCCGGCGGCACGGCCGTGCTGGAGCGGCCGAAGGTCGTGGTCCGCTCGGCGTCCGGCGCGCGTGACGTGCCGGACGGTCCCGGCGCGCACGGCGGCGACGCCCAGGGCGACCTCTACGGCCGGATCGCGGTCTCCCTCACGGTCCTCTCGTTCCTGGTCGAGCTGGGCGGCGTGATCGCCCGCGCGGCCTCGGTGCAGCGGGCGCCGTGGGGCAACATGTACGAGTTCAACATCACCTTCTCCACGGTCGCCGTCGGCGTGTACCTCGGGCTGCTGGCGCTGAAGAAGAACGTGCGCTGGCTCGGCCTGTTCCTGATCACCACGGTCCTGCTGGACCTGGGTCTCGCGGTCACCGTCCTCTACACGGCCAGCGACCAGCTCGTCCCGGCCCTGCACTCGTACTGGCTGTACATCCACGTCTCCACCGCGATCTTCTGCGGTGCGGTGTTCTACGTCGGCGCGGTGGCCACGATCCTGTACCTGTTCAAGGACGCGTACGAGACCAAGCTCGCCGGGGGCGGCAAGCCCGGCACCTTCGCCACCTCGGTGCTGGAGCGGCTGCCCTCCTCCGCCTCGCTGGACAAGTTCGCCTACCGGGTCAACGCGGCCGTCTTCCCGCTGTGGACGTTCACGATCATCGCGGGCGCGATCTGGGCGGGCGACGCCTGGGGCCGGTACTGGAACTGGGACCCGAAGGAGACCTGGTCCTTCATCACCTGGGTCGCCTACGCCTGCTACCTGCACGCCCGCGCCACGGCCGGCTGGAAGGGCCGCAAGGCCGCCTATCTGGCGATGCTCGCCTTCGGCTGCTGGCTGTTCAACTACTACGGCGTGAACATCTTCGTCACCGGAAAGCACTCGTACGCGGGCGTGTGACCCCCGTGCCGCTCCGGCTGCGCGGGCGGCCGGGGCGAAGGGTGCCCACACTGGTGTCATGAGCGGTTCCATCGCACAGGGCACCAGTCAGACCCACGGGAACACGCACATAATCCACCTTCTGGTGCGGCTCCCGAGGTCCATGGAAGACATCTGGCCGGCGGTGGCCAGCCCCGAGGGGCTCGGGGCCTGGTGCACCCCCGTCGACGTGCTGCAACCCCGGCTCGACGGCGCGGTCACCCTGCCCGAGCTGGGCTCCGGCCGGGTGACCGCCTGGGACGTGGACCGGGTCGCTGAGTACACGGTCGGGGCGGGCGGCCGGATCCGGTTCCACCTGGAGCGCGACGGGGCCACGGAGTGTGTGCTCCGCTTCACCCACGAGTTCCAGGGCGAGCAGGCCGAGCAGACCTCCGAGGAGGCCTGGCGCCGCCGCTTCGAGCGCCTGATCGCCTGGGCGGGCAGCGCCTAGGAGCCTCGTCGGATCTACCGGATGTACCGGATGTACCGGATCTACGACGGCGGCAGGCAGGCCTTGTTCGGCGGCTTGCCCTCCGGCCAGGCGATCCGGACGAACCGTGCGCCGCCGTCCGGGGTCAGCTCCACGATCGGCACGGCCTTGTCGTACGGGTTGCCGTGCGCCGTCAGACAGATCCAGCCGCTCGCCCCGTTCACCCGCAGCGGCCCCTTGACCTGCGGCCACTGGAGTCCGACGTCTCGCAGCTCGGGGACGTAGGCGCCGTCCGGCACCGCCTGGCGGATGCCGTCCACCGCGAGGTTCACGGTGTCGTAGCCGATGATCAGCTGTCCGTCGTCCAGGGCGACCGGGCCGATCGGACCCACCGGCTTCCGGGCGGCGGCCGTCACCAGCTTCTCCATCGTGGCGTAGTCCGCCGCCGAGCCGCCCGTGGCCGGCGGGTTGGTCCGCCAGGCGTCCGGATGGGCGAGGGCCGTGTAGCGCACCGAGAGGTTGTGCCGCAGGGCGTCCCGGTCCAGCAAGCCGTCATGGGTGAGATAGGACGCCTCGTCGCCGGTCAGCACCGTGAACCTCCGGTTCTGGCAGCCCCGCGCCCCGAGCGCGTTGATGAACTGCCGCAACTGGGTGTGCCGGCCGGCGAACAGCACCGTGTCCGTCGTCTGCGAGGTGCCGCACAGCAGGGTGGTGATCTGCCGGAAGGTGTTCGGGGTGGTGCCCTCCTGACTGCGGTCGGCGGGCGGGGTGAACGGCTGCGCCCCGTACGGCGAGCCCTTGATCAGCGCCTGGAACGAGCTCTTGAGCGTCTCGGTGTACGGGTCACCCGGCTTGTCGTACACCAGCACCGCCCGACCCGCGTTCACCTTGGCGAAGGAGGCCAGCGCCCGGGCCTCGTCGGTGTTGGTCGGCGACACCCGGGCCAGGCCGGGGAACGGGTCCTTGTCGTGCTGCCCGTTGGCGAGGTCGTCGGCGGAGATGGAGGAGCCGATCACCGGGACGCCCTGCCGGGTCAGGGCCCGGACGACCGCCTTGCCGATGTCGGTGCTCTGCCCGATCCCCGCGACCGCCCGCAGCCGGTCCGCGCCCCGGGCCATGGTCACCAGCTCGTCCACCGTCCGCTGCCAGGGATGCGAGCCGTCGTCGGCCGTCCCCGGGCTGGCGAGCACCAGCCGGATCTGCGGAGTCTGCCCGTTCGCCCGGTGGTTGGCCTGGTACTGCGCCAGATAGGCGCCCTGGAGCTGGTGCCGGATGTCCGTCAGGCTGGTGGCGGAGGTCGCGGTGTACGGCAGCATCATCGCCACCGTCACATAGCTGCCCTGCTTCAGCGTGGCGTTCTCGTCCGCGATCGCCTGGGCGACGGGCCGCAGCGCCGGCTGCCCGAAGTCGTACGGCTCCCCTCCCGTCGCCACGCCCACGCACTCGTCGCCCGCCGCGGCCCGGCTCACCCCGGGCGCGCACGACAGGTCCTCGTGGGTGAGCGCCCGCACCGCGAACACCACCCCGGCCACCAGAGCCACCGCCACCAGCAGGGCGAGCACACGGCGCAGCGGGATCTCCCACACGCTCTCCCGCAACCAGGTCCCCACACGTGCCATCACGCCTCCCCGCGGTCGTCGTCCGGCCCGTCCCGAAGCTCCTCGGGATCCTCCATCGGGCGCCCGGCCAGCGCCGCCGCCGGCCAGTCCCGGGACGCCCGCCACAGCAGCGCGTTGCCCGCGGGGCGCAGATTGGACAGCTGCTCCAGCTCGAACCGGAGCCGGTCGCACACCTGCGGGTCCGGCAGCACCAGCGGATCGCCCAGCTGCCACACCGCGTGCAGCAGCCGCCGTATCCGCAGGTGCAGTACGGCGTCCACGTCCTCCGGCACCGGCCCGGCGTCCGTCCGGCCGAGCGCCACCGCCGCCCGCCGGTCCCCGCGCCCGGTGAAGTCGCGGCCCTCGGCGTCGTGCGCGTGGAAGTACGGCGCGGACGCGACGAACCGCAGGGTGCGCAGCCACTCCCGGGTGTCGGCGGTCGGGAACGAGTCCCGCAGCTCGGCCACCGCCGGCTCGGTGACACCGAGGGCCAGCTCGTGGTGGAGCCGGTAGCGGGCGTCCTCGGCCTCGGTGTAGTGGGTGATCAGCGTCTCGTGCGCCTTCCGCCACATCCCGTGGTCCGGGTCCGTCAGGTGCAGCCGGAGCAGCAGCAGGGTGCGCACGAACGGGTCGCCCACGAACTGCCCCGGCACCGCCGGCAGCCCCTCCTCGGCCAGCAGCGTCTGGATCTCCCGCACGCTCGCCGGGCCGAAGGTGTCCGGCAGCAGCGCCGCCGCCAGCGCACTGGCCGAGCCGTGGTCGTGCGCGGCGGCCAGCACGGTCAGCTCCGCCAGCCGCTCGGCCGGCACCAGCCGGTCCAGCAGCGCCTCGTAGGCGGGCACGGTCGGCCGGTCCTCGGCGGGCCGCACCGGCGCGGTGAGCAGCTCGCCCAGCGAGGACACCCCGGGCAGGTGCTGCGCGGCCGACTCGGCGACCAGCTCGATGCCCAGCGGATTGCCGCCGGTGAGCCGGTGGATGGCGTGCGGCAGCTGGGGCGGCACGGCGGTGTCCGCGCAGACCGCGCCGACGATGTGCAGGGTGTCGTCCGGGCTCAGCGGCGGCAGCGCCACCACCAGCGCCCGTGCGGAGGGCGCCGCGTCCGGCACCCAGTCGGTGCGCCGGGCCACCTCCGCCAGCTGCCGCCGGGCCGCGCCGGGCAGCTCCTCCCGGGCCTCCCCGCGCCGGGCCGCGACGAACACCACCTGGTCCCGCAGGCCCTCCGCGCGGTCCCGCAGCACCGCCGCGGTCAGCCCGGGCCCCGGCGCCGACTGGGCCTCGTCCAGCAGCACCAGCGGCCGCCCGAGCCGCTTCATCCGCGGCAGCACCCCCTGGTACGCCTCCGACAGGTCGGCCAGCAGCGCCCGCACCAGATACCGCTCGGCGTGCTCCCGCGAGGTGCCGCCCGCCCGGAAGTGCCCGGACAGCAGGATCAGCCCGCGCTCGGCGTTGCCGCCTGCGTTCGGATACGTCCGGTACCACACCGACGCCTTCTGGTGCCGGCGGCTGGTGAAGCCCTCCGCGACCGACTCCAGGGTCGCCTCGATCGCGCCGGACACCAGCGGCCCGGTGCCGGTGGCCGCCGCGACCACCTTCGCCGCCACCTTCCCGGCCCAGCGCCCGGCGAAGCCGCTGATCCACGACCCGCTCTCGTTCAGCAGCAGGATCCGTTCGACCTCCCGGCGGATCCGCTCCCCGTCCGCGTCGCCCCAGCCGCCCGCGGCCACCGCGACCAGGCCCGACATCAGCCGCGGGAAGGTGATCCGCCCGGCACCGGTCACCGGCGCCGCCAGCTGCTCGGCGATCACCAGCAGCCCCTGGGCGAGCGGCGACCACGACTCGGCGGGCCGGTCCGCGGGCGGCCGCGCGAACTGCGGCTCCGCGCAGTCGACCAGCGCCACCGGGGTGTGCCCCCGGTAGGCCTCGCGCAACTCCGCGAGCACCGCGCTCTTGCCGAGACCCCGGGCCCCGGTCAGCACCACGAAGGGCGGCTCCTCGGGATGCTCGTACGGATGGGCCCGGTGATGACCGGGCCGCAGCCCCACCAGGCGCGGTGCGAGACCCGCCGGATCCACGTCGAACAGGGCCCCGCGCCCGTGCAACCCTCTGTGCACCGCATCCCCTCCCCCTCAACGGCAGTGTAGGAAGGGGAAGTTGTATCGGACCAGGGCCAGTGATGTCCGTTGGATTACGAAACCGCCGGAAGCGCTCCGTCCGCCAAGGCGGCGATGTGGTCGCGCAACCGCTCGACGTACAGCCGCATGTTCTTCGCCGCCACATCCGTGTCCGGGTAGCGGCTCGCCAGCCACAGCCCCTCGGGCGTCCGGTTCACCCACACGCACACCTGGTCGCCGTACGACACCCGCAGCAGCGCGTGCGCCCGCTGCTCGGCCCACCGCTCGGCGCCGGGGACGGAGCGGGTGTCGACGTACGACACGATCGAGTACAGGTCGGGGGAGGTGGGCCGGAAGTCCGCGCCCAGCAGGCGCAGCACCCGCGCCAGCGGCATCCGGGACAGCGGCCGGGCCGCCCGCAGCTCGTCCCGGACCGCCCGCATGGCGTCCCGCAGGCCCGTCGTGCCGTCGACGGGCACCTCGATCGGGGCACCGCCGACGTACCAGCCGACCGAGTCGCTCCACCGGGACTTCACCCGGGTGTGGAACGGCACCACCGTCCGGTACACCGGCTGCCCGCCCAGCTCGTGCACGATCAGCCCGGTCGCGGCCAGCAGCCCGACCTGGCTGCCGCCGTAGGGGCGGCAGTACGCCTCGAACGCCGCCGCCTCCGCCGCGTCGGCCAGCGGCTCGCACAGCATCCGCTGGCGCGGCAGCGGGCCGCCCGGCTCCAGGCCGAGGTCCACCGGGAAGCTCGGCAGTCCGCCGTCGCAGCGCCGGATGAAATCGCGCCAGCGGGCCACGATCGCGTGCTGCGCGTCGATGCCGTCGGCGTCCGCCCGCTCCAGCTCGCAGAAGTCGACGTAACTCGCGGCCGGGGCCCGCTCCTCGGGGGCCAGGCCGGCCAGCCCCGCCGCGTACAGCTCGCTCACCTCGGCGGCGATCCGGGTCAGCGAGTAGGCGTCGACATTGCTGTGGTCGAACGCCATGTACACGCTGGTGTCGTTCTCCCGGACCACCGCCGTGTAGATCAGATTCGGCCAGTGCAGCGCGTCCGCCACGGTGTCGAAGCGGTCCTGGAGATGCCGGACCAGGCCGTCCGCGTCGGGGAAGTGGCCGGCCTCCTGACGGTGCAGCAGGACGGCGTCGGCGTCGAGCGTGAACCGGCGCAGCTCGTCCCCGCCGGGGCCCGCCCAGCGGAAGCCGCTGCGCAGCGTCTCGTGCCGTACGGTCCAGGCGCGCAACGCCTCCTGGAGCACATCGAGGTCGACCGGACCGGGCAGGTCGAAGGCGGTGCCGAGCCAGGTCGGCACGAACAGGCCGTCGTCCCGTACGCGCTTGGCGGTCCGGATGTGCGACTCCTGGATGTAGGCAGGCGGCCGGGAGTCCTCCGGCAGCGCGGTCGCCGCCGCGACGGTGGCCGGGCTCAGCGTCCACTCGACGAGCCGTCCCGGCCGGACCTCGCAGCGCTGGATGTCAGTGATTCGCACGCCTCTCCTATCGCAGAAGGGGCCCCTGGCTGGATGTGGGCCCCCTCAAGGCAATGCCGTGGGAGGCGGCGGGGACATGCCCGTCCGGTTCATTTCCACTCAACGGGTGGCGGGGCGAACGCGGGGCTGATTAACCGACGGTGGCGCTCACCCCTCCGCCGCCACCGCCCGCCAGATCCGCTCCGGCAGCAGCAGCGCCGCCTGGTCGAGATCCACCGCGTCCGGGGCGTCCGCCCCGGACAGATGGCGGCGGGCGACCGCGGTGACCGGGCCGAGGATCAGCGACTCCAGCAGCGGCGCCGGGAGCGGGGCCAGCTCACCTGCGTCGACATACGCCTGCGCCCACTGGGCCAGGGGGGACAGCCGGGCCTCCTGGGCGTCCCGGAGCCGCCGCCCGTCGGCCATGCCCTGCCGGTCGGCGTAGGCGGAGTGCAGCAGCCGGCCGGCGTCCGGGTGGTCCTGGACGAAGCGCAGATAGGCGCCGACCAGCGCGCGGATGCCGGTGTGCGCCGTGCGCGTGCCCTCCAGCGCCTGGACCAGGTCCCCGAGCAGCCGCTCCAGCCACCGCATCACCAGCGCGTTCATCAGTCCGTCGATGCTGCCGAAGTGGTGGTAGAGGCTGCCCAGGCTGACCCCGCTGGCCCGGGTGACGGCGCCCACGGTCAGCCCCTGGTCGCCCGCCTCGGCGTACACGCGCAGGGCGGCGTCCAGAAGGGTCTCCACGGTTGCTTCACCGCGTTGCTGCTTTCGGCTCATAGTGGAATGCTTTTCTAGAACGGTATTTTAGAAACAGTGGTCCGCCGTCGCGCCGCCACCGGTGCACATCCTCACACCCAGGAGCCGCCCATGTCGTCGCCCACGCCCCCCGAGCCGAAGAGACCGGGCATGGCCTGCCTGGGCGTGCTCGGGGTCATCGCCTTCGTGGTGATCCTCCTGGTGGTGGTCAACCAGGGCGGGAACGGGGACGGTTCGTCCGACGACGCCGGCACGTCCCCGTCGCCGTACACGCTGACCAGTGGCCCGTACACGCCGAGCAGCGAGCCCAGCGATGCGTACAGCAGCGACCCGTACCCCAGTGACCCGTACTCCAGCGACCCCTACAGCAGCCCCACCCCGGAGCCCAGCCCCTACACCTCCGGCACCTGCCTCAACGGCACCCTGCCCGACTCCACGACCGCGCAGTCGGTCAGCGGGGTGGACGAGGTCTCCTGCTCGGCGTCCGACGCGCACTACAAGGTCATCGAGACCATCCCGCTGACCTCGGACATGAGCCGCTGCAACGCCAACCCCCGTACGCAGTACGCCTTTTCCTCGCGCTACACGCTCAACGGAGCCACGGTCAACGAGTACGTTTACTGCCTCGTGGGACTCGGGTCCTACGCGCGCTGAGCCAGGGGGAGAAACGTGAACGGGGAAAACGGGGAACTGCACGGGGTGGAGCCGCTGGAGGCCGACGACCCCCCGCGGATCGGGCCCATCCCGCTCGTCGGCCGGCTCGGGGCCGGCGGCATGGGGCGGGTCTACCTCGGTGTGCACGAGGGGCGGTACGCCGCCGTCAAGCAGGTGCTGCCGTCGGTCGTCGCCGAGGACCAGGACTTCGTCCGCCGCTTCGGCCACGAACTGGACAACCTCGCCCGGCTGCCCGCGGACGCCACCGCGCCGCTGCTCGCCGGGGACCGCGACGCCCGGCCGCCGTGGTTCGCCACCGCGTACGTGCCCGGGCTGACCCTGCGCGAGGCCGTCGAGGCGCACGGCGGGCCGCTGCCGGCCGAGTCGCTGTGGCTGCTGCTGCGCGAGGCGGCGACGGGGCTGGCCGCGGTGCACGCCCTCGACATGGTCCACCGGGACATCAAGCCGTCCAACGTCATGCTGACCCTGGACGGGGTCACCCTGATCGACTTCGGGGTCGCCCGGGCGGCCGAGCAGAGCCAGCTCACCCGCACCGGGATGGTGGTGGGCACCCCGGCCTACATGTCCCCCGAACAGGCCTCCGGCGCCCGGCGGCTGACCGGCGCGGTGGACGTCTTCGCGCTCGGCTCGGTGGTTGCCTACGCGGGGTCCGGGCGGCCGCCGTTCGGCGAGGAGTCCGGGCACGGGGTGCTGTACCGGATCGTGCACGAGCAGCCCGATCTGACCGAACTTAGGGAGCTCGACCCGGCGTTGGCCGACGTGGTCGCCGACTGCCTGGACAAGGATCCCGAGGGCCGGCCCACCGCGGCGGAGCTGGTCGAACGGGCCGCCGCCCGGGTGCCGTCCGCCGACACCCTGTGGCCCGCCGCCGTCACCGAACGCCTGCGGGCCCGGGCGGAGTTCGCCGCCCGGGTGCCCGAGGTGCCGCCGGTCACCGCGGAGGAACCGGCCGAGGAACCGGTCGTGGGGGAGAAGGGCAAGGCGCCGGAGCCCGAGCACGGGTCCGGGTCCGGGTCCGGGCCGGCGGTCGTGGTGCGGGGCGGGGCGGTACGGCCGGAGCGGCGCCGCCGTACCCGGGTGCTCGTCGGGGTCGTACCGATCGTGGTCGGTGCCGGCGTGGCCACCCTCGCCTTCCAGCTGGCGCCGTACGTCCGCGACAGCCACCGGGACGGCAGCGCCGGCCGCCCCGGTCCCTCCGCCGCCGTGACCGCCGAGCCCGTGCCCGGCGCCTCCTCCGGGAGCCCCTCGGCCGCCTCACCGAAGCCGAGCGGGAAGCCGGGCGGTAAGGCGAGCGGCAAGGCGTCGGCATCCCCGGCGGGCGCGAAGAAGGGCGGCGACCGGACGGCGGGTCAGGACCACCGGGGCGGCGGCGGGTCAGGCGGCACGAGCACGACGGACGGCGGCTCCGGCACGGGCGGCGGGACGAGTACGACCGGCGGGTCGGGCAGCACAGGGGGCGCCATCGGGGGCTCCACCGGCGGAACCGGCGGGACTGGTGGGACCGGCGGCAGCGGCGGCTCGACCGGCGGCGGCGGTTCCACCGGCGGTTCGACCAGCGGCGGCGGCTCCACAGGCGGCGGTTCCACCGGCGCCAGCCCCTTCCGGCTGAAGAACGGCGAGAACGACAAGTGCCTGATCCAGGTCTACGGCTCCACCGCCTTCGGTGAGTGCACGGCCGCGTCCGCCCGCTGGACCTTCCGCAGCGCCTCCGACGGCACCGTGAAGGTCGTGAACGTCTCCACCGGCTCCTGTCTGAGCGCCAACGGCAAGAACCAGGCCGTCTTCGTCGGCGACTGCGCCCAGGGCGGCAGCAACCTGCGCTGGCGCACAGGGTCCGGGAACTCCCTGAGCACCGCCTTTGACGGCGGCTGCCTCGACATCGCCTACGGCGGCGGAGTCGGCGAGGCGACCTGCGCCTCCGGCGCCGCCTCCCAGAGCTGGGCCAGGATCTGACCGACCGCCCCGACCTGGGCCCATCGGCACCGCCGATGGGCCCATCGGCAGGACGCCCCAGCGGCCCGTGGACCCGGGCCCGCGGACCTCCGTAGCGTCCCTGCCATGACCCCGGAGAACAAGGGCACGGCCCAGCTCACGACCGCGATGGTGCTGTCCGGCACCCTCGGTGTCTTCGTCGTCCAGTCGGGCGCTTCGCCCTTCGACGTCGTCTTCTTCCGCGTGCTGTTCGGCGCCCTCGCGCTGGGCGGCTACGTCCTGGCCCGCGGCTGGCTCCGCGACCACGGCTTCACCCCGCGCACCCTCGGACTCGCCGTCCTCGGCGGGGTGTTCATCGTCCTCAACTGGGTGCTGCTGTTCCAGTCGTACCGCAACACGTCCATCTCGGTGGCCACCGTCGTCTACCACACCCAGCCCTTCTACGTGGTGCTCCTCGGCGCCCTCCTCTTCCGCGAGCGGCTCACCGCCGCCAAGGCCGGCTGGATCGCGCTCGCCTTCGCGGGCCTGGTCCTGGTCTCGGGCGTCACCCCCGCCGACTTCACCACCGGCGGCAGCTACCTCACCGGCATCGGCCAGGCCCTGCTTGCCGCGCTCCTGTACGGCCTGTCCACGCTGGTCACCAAGCGGATCAGCGGGGTCCGCCCGCATCTGATCGCCCTCGTCCAGGTCCTGGTCGGCATCCCGCTGCTGCTGCCCTTCGCCGACTTCGGCGCCATGAGCGGCACCGGCTGGCGCTGGGGCTGGCTGGTCGGTCTCGGACTGATCCACACCGGCGTGATGTACGTCCTGATGTACGCCGCCTACGCCAAGCTGCCCACCGCCAAGATCGCCGTGCTCGCCTTCGTCTACCCGGCGGTCGCGATGCTCATGGACTGGGCGGTGTACGGCCACCACATCGGAGTCGTCCAGGCGCTGGGCGTGCCGCTGATCGTCACGGCCAGCCTCAAGGTCACGCTGGCTCGGCCAGCAGCGCCCGCGCCCGCTCCACGAACAGCCGGGCGTGCGCCGGAAGCCGCTTCCCGGCCCGCCACGCGAGCTGCGTGCGAAGCGTGAACGGAGGCTCCCAGCCGAGCCGGACCAGCGAGCCCCCGGCGAGTTCCGCGGCGACCGTCACCTCGGGCAGCAGTGCGATCCCGAGGCCGGTCGCCACCGCGCGCTTGGTCGCCTCGATCGTGCCGAACTCCATGAACTCCACCGGCCCGACGGCGGCCAGCTCCCGTTCGAACAGATCCCGGTAGGCGCAGCCCGGCTCGGTCGCCAGCAGCCGCTCCCCGGCCAGCTCGGCGGTGGTCACCGAGGAGCCGGCCCGCGCGTGTCCCGGGGCCGCGACCAGCGCCAGCGTCTCCTCCGTCAGTACCAGGGCCTCCAGCCCCGGGTGGACGGTCTCCTCCTCCATCAGGAACCCGACGTCGTAGGTGCCCTGCCTGAGCGCCTGCCGGGTCTCGTCGCCGATGGTGGTGCGCAGGGCCAGCCGCACCCGGGGGTGACGGTGGTGGAAGTACTCCAGCAGCGGCGGCAGCCGGTAGGAGGTGAGCGACTCCATGGTGCCGACGGTCAGGGTCCCCTCCGGCTCCTCCGGCTCCGCGACCGCCGCCCGGGCCTCCGCGGCCAGTTCGATGATCCGCCGGGCGTACGGCAGCAGCCGCTCGCCCGCCTCGGTGAGCCGGATCCGGCCGCCCAGCCGGTCGAACAGCTCCACCCCGAGGGACGACTCCAGCGCCCGCACCTGGCTCGTCACACTCGACTGGGCGTACGACAGCTCGGCCGCGGCCCGGGTGAAGCTCAGGACGGTGGCGACCTTCTCGAAGGTGACGAGCAGCCGGAGTTCCACGCCTCAGCCCTTCCCGGGGTCGTCGTCCCTCCCGAGGGACCGGAGGAAGTCGGGGTTGTCGTCGGGGGCGACCCAGCCGGGCCCGGAGACATCCGCCGCGGTGCGCCGTACCCGGCCCGTGATCAGCCAGGCGACCGGCCCGACCAGCACCTCGCCGAAGAGCAGGATGATGATCACCCACACCACCTTCGGCAGGTGGCGCACCTCGTCCTCGGGGGTGTTCAGACAGTCCACGAACGCGTAGATCCACAGCGCCAGGACCAGCAGGAACGGCAGATACCTGAGCATGGTGGTGTGATCTCCCCGAGAGGTGAGCCGGGCCCCGGTGACCGGCCCAGGTTAGCGGGTGGCAGATACTGGGACGCATGGCTTACGACGATCTTCGCTCCCTGCTGCGGGCGCTGGAGCGCGAGGGAGACCTCAAGCGCATCAAGGCCGAGGTGGACCCCTACCTGGAAGTCGGGGAGATCGTCGACCGGGTGCAGAAGTCCGGCGGCCCGGCGCTGCTCTTCGAGAACGTCAAGGGCTCCGCGATGCCCCTGGCGATGAACGTGTTCGGCACCGACCGCCGCCTCCTCAAGGCGCTCGGCCTGAAGTCGTACGGCGAGATCTCGGAGCGGATCGGCGGCCTGCTCCGCCCCGAGCTGCCGCACGGCTTCGTCGGCGTCCGCGAGGCCTTCGGCAAGCTCGGCGCGATGGCCCACGTACCGCCGAAGAAGGTCAAGGAGGCCCCCGTGCAGGAGGTCGTCCTGCACGGCGACGAGGTGGACCTCGACCGGCTCCCCGCCCTGTTCACCTGGCCCAAGGACGGCGGCTCCTTCTTCAACCTGGGGCTCACCCACACCAAGGACCCCGAGACCGGCATCCGCAACCTGGGCCTGTACCGCCTCCAGCGGCACGACCGGCGCACCATCGGCATGCACTGGCAGATCCACAAGGACAGCCGGAACCACTACCAGGTCGCCGCGCGCCGGGGCGAGCGCCTCCCGGTCGCCATCGCCTTCGGCTGCCCCCCGGCCGTCACCTACGCCTCCACCGCGCCGCTCCCCGGCGACATCGACGAGTACCTCTTCGCCGGGTTCATCGCGGGCAAGCGGATCGAGATGGTCGACTGCAAGACGGTCCCGCTCCAGGTGCCGGCCAACGCCGAGGTCGTGCTGGAGGGCTGGCTGGAGCCGGGCGAGATGCTCCCGGAGGGCCCCTTCGGCGACCACACCGGCTTCTACACCCCGCAGGAACCCTTCCCGGCGCTGAAGATCGACTGCGTCACCATGCGCAGGCGCCCGCTGCTCCAGTCGATCGTCGTCGGGCGCCCCCCGACGGAGGACGGCCCGCTCGGCCGCGCCACGGAACGCTTCTTCCTGCCCCTTCTCAAGATCATCGTCCCGGACATCGTGGACTACCACCTGCCCGAGGCCGGCGGCTTCCACAACTGCGCGATCGTCTCGATCGACAAGAAGTACCCGAAGCACGCGCAGAAGGTGATGCACGCCGTCTGGGGGGCACACATGATGTCCCTGACCAAGCTGATCGTGGTGGTCGACGCCGACTGCGACGTCCACGATCTGCACGAGGTCGCCTGGCGCGCCCTCGGCAACACCGACTACGCCCGTGACCTCACGGTCGCCGAAGGGCCCGTCGACCACCTCGACCACGCCTCGTACCAGCAGTTCTGGGGTGGCAAGGCGGGCATCGACGCCACGAAGAAGTGGCCGGAGGAGGGCTACACCCGGGACGGCGGCTGGCCGGACATGGTGGAGTCCGACCCGGCTACGGCGGCCCTGGTGGACCGCCGCTGGAGGGAGTACGGACTGTGACCAGCGCCTCCGCCGCGATCCCCCGACCGGGACGCACCAAAGCCTTCCTGCGCCTCGTGATGATCGAGCACTCGGTCTTCGCACTGCCCTTCGCCTACATCGCCTCGCTGACCGCGATGTACCAGTGGGACCGGAACATCCACTGGGGCCGGCTGCTGCTGGTCACGGTCTGCATGGTCGGCCTACGCACCTTCGCGATGGCGGTCAACCGGATCATCGACCGCGAGATCGACGCCCGGAACCCGCGCACCGCCCAGCGCGAACTGGTGACCGGCGCGATGTCCGTCCGGCACGCCTGGACCGGCGCCCTGATCGCCCTGGTGATCTTCCTGGGCGCCGCCGCCCTGCTCAACCCGCTGTGCCTGGCGCTGGCCCCGGTCGCGGTGATCCCGATGGTGGTCTACCCGTACGGGAAACGGTTCACCAACTTCCCCCAGGCCATCCTCGGCCTCGCCCAGGCCATGGGCCCGGTCGGCGGCTGGCTGGCGATCAGCGGGGAGTGGTCCTGGGACGCGGTGATCCTCGGCCTCGCCGTGGGCATCTGGATCGGCGGCTTCGACCTGATCTACGCCTGCCAGGACGTCGAGACCGACCGCGAGACCGGCGTCATGTCGGTACCGGCCCGCTTCGGCATCCCGGCGGCCATCTGGGGCGCGCGGGTCTGCCACACGGTCACCACGGCCCTGCTGGCCTGGTACGGCGTGGCCACCGGCGCCGGGGCCTTCTTCTGGCTGGGCCTGCTGATCGTCGCGGCCGCCTTCTGCTACGAGCACCGCATCGTCCGCCCCCACGACCTCTCCCGCCTGAACAGGGCCTTCTTCTCGGTCAACGGCTTCATCGGCATTGCCCTGTTCGTGTGCGCCCTGCTCGATCTCCTGGTGCGGGGCCTGACCGTCTGAGTAGCCTCCGGCGGTGTGGGCGCTGCCCCTCGATCCCACGGCGCCCCACCCGTCCTGAGCGGTTGCCGACCCACCGGTACGCTCAAGGGGTGAACGCAGGAGAAAAGCAGCGCGTGCCTTGGATCGTAGGGGTGTCCGGTGCGTCCGGCACCCCGTATGCCGCCGCTGTCCTGCGTGCGCTGCTCGCCGCCGGGGAGAGCGTGGACCTCGTGGTGTCCCGGGCCTCCCGGCTGACGCTGCTGGACGAGACGGGACTGCCGTTCCGGGACGCCCACTGGCAGGACGACCTGCGGGAGTGGCTGAGCCGGGGCGCCGACGGCAAGCCCGGCACCTTCGAGACGGACGTCAGCGGCGTGCGGTACTGGAGCGCGGGCGATCTCGCCGCCGGTCCGTCCTCGGGGTCGTACCCGGCGAAGGGCATGATCGTCGTCCCGGCCTCGACGGCCTGTGTCGCGGGTGTGGCGCTCGGCCTGTCCAAGGACCTGCTCCAGCGCGCGGCCGGCGTCACGCTCAAGGAGCGCCGGACGCTGGTGGTGGCCGTACGGGAGACCCCGCTGACCGGCCAGACGCTGCGCCACCTGGTCACGCTGGACGACGCCGGCGCCCATGTCGTGCCGACCTCGCCCGCCTTCTACGCGGGGGCCACGCACATCCAGGACCTGGTGGACTTCGTGGCCGGGCGGGTGCTGGACGCGGCGGGCGTCGAGCACGGCCTGTACCGGCGCTGGCGGGGCGAGCTGGGCGGCGGCGCGACGGACCACCCACCGGGCGGCTAGGGCAAGCAGAGCAGTACCCCCATTCACTTCATTCGCTTCAGGAACTTTCACCGGAAGGCTTCGATCGCATGGACGCGGTGGACAGGCAGCTCATCCAGGCCCTGAGGGAGAACGGCCGGGCCTCCTACGCGGAGCTGGGACGCCTCGTCGGACTGTCGGGACCCAGCGTCACCGACCGCATCAACCGGCTGGAGGCGGCCGGTGTCATCACCGGCTACCGCGCCACGGTCGACGCGGCCTCGCTGGGTCTCGGTGTCACCGCGCTGATCGGCATCTCGCTGTCCGACGCCGCCGACCACGAGGACGTGGCGCAGCGGCTGCGGGACCTGCCGGAGATCGAGGACTGCTGGTTCATCGCCGGTGACGACTCCTTCATGCTCAAGGTGCGCTCGACGGACGTCGACGGTCTGGAGAAGACCATCCGGCGGCTGAGCGGCACCAAGGGCGTCTCCCGGACCCGCACCACCATCGTGCTGTCCACCAAGTGGGAGAACCGGGTCGGGGAGCTGCCCGAAGAGGTGTAGGGATACCGTTGGTCGGAACTGTCGTGGAAAGGGCGTGTTGGCATGGACGTCGGGCTCAAGCGCGAGCTGGAGGAGAAGGTCCGCTCCGGTGAGCGGCTGACCCGCGAGGACGGCATCGCGCTGTACGAGTCGGACGACCTGGCGTGGCTGGGCGGTCTCGCGCACGAGGTCCGCACCCGTAAGAACGGTGACGTGGTCCACTTCAACGTCAACCGGCACCTGAACATGACCAACGTGTGCACCGCGTCCTGCGCGTACTGCTCGTTCCAGCGCAAGCCGGGCGAGAAGGACGCGTACACGATGCGCATCGAGGAGGCCGTCCGGCTCGCCAAGGCGATGGAGTCGGAGAACCTCACCGAGCTGCACATCGTCAACGGCCTGCACCCCAACCTGCCGTGGCGCTACTACCCGCGCTCCCTGCGCGAGCTGAAGGCCGCCCTCCCGAACGTCTCCCTGAAGGCCTTCACGGCGACGGAGATCCACCACTTCGAGAGCATCAGCGGCCTGTCCGCCTCGGAGATCCTGGACGAGCTGATCGACGCGGGCCTGGAGTCCCTCACCGGCGGTGGCGCGGAGATCTTCGACTGGGAGGTCCGCCAGCACATCGTGGACCACCGGACCCACTGGGAGGACTGGTCCCGGATCCACCGGCTGGCGCACGAGAAGGGTCTGAAGACCCCGTGCACCATGCTGTACGGCCACATCGAGGAGCCCCGCCACCGCGTCGACCACGTCCTGCGCCTGCGCGAGCTCCAGGACGAGACCGGCGGCTTCCAGGTCTTCATCCCGCTGCGCTACCAGCACGACTTCGTGGACATGAAGGACGGCAAGATCCGCAACCGGCTCCAGGCGCGCACCCAGATGGCGACCGGCGCCGAGGCGCTGAAGACCTTCGCCGTCTCCCGGCTGCTCTTCGACAACGTCCCGCACGTCAAGGTGTTCTGGGTGATGCACGGCGTGCAGACGGCCCAGCTGGCCCTTCAGCACGGCGCCGACGACATGGACGGCTCGGTCGTGGAGTACAAGATCACCCACGACGCGGACAACTACGGCACGCCGAACAAGCTGACCCGTGAGGACCTGCTGGAGCTGATCCGCGACGCGGGCTTCCGCCCGGTGGAGCGCAACACCCGCTACGAGATCATCCGCGAATACGACGCCCCGGACCCCACCCGCCGCGACTCCCCCCAGCCGATGCGGGTCTGACACCAGTACCTTTCGAGGCGCCCTAAGGGGCGCGGGGAACTGCGCGACCAGCCATAACAGACCCGCACCCGGCGACGGACAATCATCCGCCCCCCGTTCCCCGCGCCAAACACCGGGTACTCGCCAGGACATGGCCAAGGCACCGGAATCCGCCTACACGGCGGAGCCCTTCGTGGGGGGGGGGGGCGGGGCCCCCCCCCCCCCCGCCCCCGGCGCCCCCCCCCCCCGGGCGGGGGCCCGAGCCCACACCCCACACACCCCCCCGACGGCGCGGCGGCCGCCC